>NC_005042.1:700432-1050648 GCF_000007925.1 Prochlorococcus marinus subsp. marinus str. CCMP1375 | reverse complement strand
TCATATTGAAGTTGTCTAACGCATAAAGAAACTGAATTTTGTTTAAAGTCATCACCATATTTTGTACTTGCTATTGAATAGAGTCGAATTTTGTGAGGTTTCCCTTTGGCATCTTCACCCGCAGGAATGATCCCAATACTTTGTCCTTCTACATATTCAAGTTTTGGATTACCACCAGAAAGATCGAAAGTAATATGATTAACTCTTCCGATAGCCCCGTCTTTTAAAAGACTATAATTTTCAGTTACTTTCCCTTCAAAGGGTGATTTAGGTTTGTAAGTGTTTACAGGAACATTGGGGTGAGCAGGCTTTTTAATTGCCTTTGGCGAGGAAGAAGGCTTTTCAGGGGGCTTAGAGGGTTGAGAGGATTTCTTCTCTGTCAAAGTGGATTTACTAGTTTTTTTAGTAATGCCTCCATGAAATTTTTGGAAAAACCCCACTAATCCAATTAAAATTGGAACATGTATAAGGCCACCGGCCAGGACTGTTGCTTCCGAATAAGCCATTAAAAAGACGAAACCACTATAAGAATACCAATATCTCAACTTTATTATTCGACATAGCCTTTTTCAAAGTTCACGTTATGAGATTGCCACAAGTCTGAACATTCTCTTAAAGGGCACAAGAAAGAGATTTTTTGTGTATTGTTCATTGGTTTTTATTTTCTTGGTTTAAATTGGTATCTCGAAAAGTTATTGAATTTCTTTTAATGACAAAGCTTTGAAAGCAAATATGACTTATTTCGATTTGGAAAAAGAAAATAGAACAATTGAGCAGACAATGGAAGTCCTGCCAGGTGGAACAAGAAGGCTTGCTGCTCAATTAACAACTTCTTTGGACTTTGATTCACTTTGGAAGGTTTTGACCGATTACAACAGGCTTAGTGATTTCATTCCAAATCTGCTTTCAAGTGAAGTTCTATTAAAGACAGATAATCAAGTTCATTTAAAGCAAGTAGGTTCACAAGAATTTCTTGGGCTTAATTTTTCTGCAGAAGTATGCATTAAATTAATAGAAGAAAAGGAAAATGGAGTACTTAGATTTTCTTTGATTAAAGGAGACTTTCGAAGATTTGAAGGTTCTTGGCAGATAGCTCCTTCACCCTTTAATAATGGCAGCGCTCTTACTTACGAACTCATTGTCCAAGGTTGTTTTGGCATGCCAGTTGCTCTAATTGAGAAACATTTAAAAAAAAATTTGACTACCAATCTTTTAGCAGTTGAGAAAGCTGCCTATGAGATTAGTTCGAATTAATAGCCCCAAGGGGATTCGAACCCCTGTCGCCTCCGTGAAAGGGAGGTGTCCTAGGCCTCTAGACGATGGGGCCATGGCGGTGATCATACACAAATGTGCTATCAATCACATTTGAAAGCTAAGTTCAAGCCTAGCCCTGCGTCAAGGTCAAGGGCTCAAGGGACTTGTTTCTTTTATCCCAAACGGGAACAGTGAAATAAAAACAAGATCCCTCTCCAGGTTGAGAGACAACCCATATTTTGCCCCCATGGACTTCTACAATTCGACGACATACGGATAATCCAATACCAAAACCTGATGTTTCATTAGATGTTTGTGGTAAACGTACTCGATCTAGGAAAATACGTTGTTGTTCTTCTTCTGGTATCCCAGGACCTTTATCAGAAACACTTATCTGTACCCATTGATTTGTCCTATGAAGCATTGTTATTTCTACTGTGTCTCCATCATTTGAAAACTTCAAAGCATTTTCTATTAAATTTAATAACACCTGTTTCATTCTACTTTGATCAGCAAAAACATTAGGAAGGTCTGCAGGTATGTCAGTATTTATTCCAATTCCTCTAGAGAGCCAAAATTTCTCAAGTTCAAGAATTACTTCAGCTGCAATATTGGCAAGGTTTGCCTCTTGAGGATTAAATAATGCCTCCCATCTTGTTGTTCCCACTTCAAGAAGATCTTTCGATAGAGACTCAATTTCTTCCAACCTTCTCTTCACTACTTCCTGTAATTTAATTAAATCAATTTGACCCAGCGCTTGACTTTGTAGAGCTAACTTAGCGGCAGAAAGTGGTGTCCTTAACTCATGAGCAACCATTCGAAGTAATCTCTCTTGAGATTCAATTTGATTAGATAAGGTTTCATTCTCTTGTCGTAGGACAAGATTTTCATCTTCTAAAAGTAATTCGTTCCTTGTTCTTCCATTCTCACTTTCCTTTTGCCTAAGATTTATTCCTAATCCACTACTAATTAGAATGTCTTCCTGTTCCCATCTTGGGAGCCAATTTTTAAGTTGTTCTAATATGCTTGTCCCAGCAAAAATCTGCTTAGGCTGAGGATCAAGTTTGATTAAAGCCGGTATTGCAACAAGTCTATGAAGCTCAAGTAATTCAGGTTGTTCCTTAGGGTCAGAAAATTGAAGTTTTATCTCGAATCCACAATCTTCAGATTCTAAAAATCTGATTAGCGACCTTAAATCTCCTCTTGAGAGATGTTTCCTACTTGCAACAAGAAGAAGGCGGAGTTTTTTTCGTTCATTAGCTGTAGCTTTATTCACAGCTTTGAACTTATTGAATGTTATATATACCTTAAGGGACTGCGCGTCGATTTAGATAATTGCTAATAAGTAATTGAATACTCTTTCATGTAAATTTTTGTTCTGTTCTTAAATGATTACTAACTTCGTTGACAATAGTTCTCAGACCGTAAAAACGCCAGAACTTAATGATTTCAATCTTAAATTTGATAATAGTCTTCGTAGATGGTTTTCAAGAAACTTAGGGGTTTGGTGCTCTAAGCGACAGTATTTCTTTGAAGAAGAAGATGTCTTGCATGTTGAAATGTTTCTTAGAATCGAGGAGTTAAAAGAAAATGTAGAGGAATGTCCTTGTTATCGATTTTCTTGGTGGGTTGAGAAGGAGAATGATTTTTTTATCAAGAAGCCCTTTTATTCAAAAGAAGGAGTTATAGAGGCTTATTTGTTCGGTCATCAACTGCATAGAAATAGTAGTTATTTAAGTCAATCTTCCGTTGTCTCAAATATTAGGCAAGTGGATGAACATGAATTGATTTTTGATTCTTCTTATGATGATTGGAATATACTTGAACATACTCGTTTAATAGATCAAGATTGCTATCGTTCTAGAAATATTTATAGCTGGTCCAAAAACAAATTAAAAATAGTTGAAAATCATCATGAAATAAGAGTTTTCAATCATAATTAATGGTTTAAAATAAATTTAGATATTAAAGCCACTATTAATTCCGCTATAATTGCGTGGAAAGGCTTTTTCTTTTAAGCCATTCTTTTTATTATTATTCCTTTTAGTCCTTTGAGAAAATCCTTGAGTTTATTTCGCAGAGTTACTTACAGCTTAATTCTCTTTCCCTTTGCTTTAGGAACACTGATTAGCCCTTCTTTTGGAAAAGATGAATCAAAAAAAAGTCCTGCCAGTCAGGAAGACCTAGTCTTGTATGAAGGAATAGGAGCGACTTATATATGTTTCGCAAGAAAGTTGGATATTGAGTTTCAGAAAGCTTCAGTTGTAGCTGCTGTTACATATGTGAATGTTATAGAAGGTAAGCATGATGGAAAAATCAAAGTTGCAGGAGATAGAAAATTTACGCGAAAAGAGTTACTTACAGCTGCTGAGGCGCAATTGGTACCAGCCGCAGTTAGATATTGCCCTGATGAGGTTCCTGACAAAGTTAAAAAACAAGTTAAGAAATATCTGAAAAAAGTAAAGGAAGCAAGTAAAAAGAAATAACGGAGACTAATTATCTGAACATAGAACTTATTGAGCTTTCTTCATGCACCCTCCATATTGCTTCTCCTAACATATTTGCAACAGAAAGTACTTTTAATTGTTCAAAGTATTGACTAGTAGGAACTGGAATACTATTGGTAACAACAACTTCTTCAAAAAGATCATCTGCAGATAATCGACTATAGGCGGGAGGAGAAAATACTGCATGGGAAGCACAAGCAATGACTCTTTTAGCTCCTTCTTTCCTCAATAATTCAGCTCCTGCACATATCGTTCCTCCAGTATCAATCATGTCATCAATGAGAATAGCTGTCTTATTGGCTACATCCCCAATTACAGTAAGACTTTGAGCAACATTATGAGCAGCTCTTCGCTTATCTATAATGGCGAGTGGAGAATCTTTCATTTGTTTAGCAAATGCCCTTGCACGAGCAACTCCTCCCACGTCTGGAGAAACTACAACTATTTCATCTAAATTCTTAGTAGAAAGGTAATCTATTAAAACTGGTGAGCCGTATATATGATCACATGGTATATCGAAATAACCTTGAATCTGAGCCGAATGAAGATCCATTGCTAGAACTCTATCAACTCCAGAAGAAACAAGTAGATTAGCTGTTAGCTTGGCAGTAATAGATTCTCTACCTGCAGTTTTTCTGTCTGCTCTTGCATACCCAAAGTAAGGTATTACCGCAGTAACTTGCCTTGCTGAAGCTCTTTTACAAGCATCTACCATTATCATTAGTTCCATCAAACTATCATTAACAGGAGCGCAAGTAGGTTGAATCAGAAAAACATCACAACCTCTGATCGACTGTTGTATTTGCACATATAGCTCTCCATCAGCGAATCTCTTTGAAACAACAGGAACATCCTCAATTCCTATATATGAAGATATCTCTTTTGCAAGAATTGGATTAGAAGTTCCGCTAATTAATTTGAGTCGATCAGTATTTAGACTGCTTTTTATATTTTGAGCAGTAGCTGCGGTCATAAAGCTCGTCACGGTTGCAGCATTCAAAAACCCTTATATTTATGCTAATGCTGATAGCTCATCATTCCAAATATTTTTTCACTCTTGTAGTCGATCGATGATTTCTCAGTTCCCTTTTTTTCTTTCAATTGGAGATGGAACCAGACCATTTAATTATGCTGGATCCATTGCTATATCAAGGATCCTTGGAAGTGAACTCGTTGAAATATCAAGCGATAATAATCCAATAGAAACCCTTAAGGAAATAGAAAATAAAAATGAATTAATCCAATTTATTGGTGATGCGGCAATGTTGCATCCATCTGGTACTAGTTGGATGGAAGCTATAGGAGCATGGGGACAACCAGTAATATTAATGGTCAAGCCAACTTCCTCTGGGGAGATCCCTGGAATAGCAGCTGCTTATGTGAGTTTATGTAAGTCTCTATCGGTTCCATTAGTAGGACTTGTCCAATTAGGAGGATCTTGGGACTTTGTTACAAGAAAAGCTGATGGCCTGCCTTGGTGTGGATGTATTCCAACTGAAGTTTTGGAAAAAGGTTTTAGTTGGGAAAAAAGAAGGCTTGATACTTCTTTGGTTTTAGAAGAGATCGTTTCTAGATTAAAAGCTCGTATAAATTTTTTAAAGTATAGATCTAGTTAATTGGATTTAAAGTTTTAGATAGACTTTTAAAATTAAAGCTTTTAATATTTTTAGATGAAGTTAAAATTGTTTTGTTTCTTATTATTAAAACGCTATTAGATCGTTCTGTAAAACGATCTTTTTTTTCAATTTGTTTCCATAATAGATTTAATGTAATATTAACAATCCATATTCCTGAGAGTGCAATCCCTAAAAAATGTATTGTTATACCTGGATATTTCACGTGTGATTTATAAATTCATTCACATTTACTTTATGATAGATATCATCAAAAGATATAAAGAAAATTAGATCTTTTTTGCCAGATTATTTTGATGGGATTTAATTCTTCTGCTCACCCTCGTTTCAGTGGAGTTTTACTTCATCCCTCATCATTGCCTTCCGGAGGCGTTTGTGGAACTTTTGGTCAGCCATCAAGAGATTGGATCAAACTGCTTTCTGAGAATCAAATTGCTGTTTGGCAAATATTGCCATTAGCACCACCCGATTCATTTGGTTCTCCTTATAGTTCTCCTTCTGGATTTGCATTTAACCCTTGGTTCTTAGATGCTAATGACCTTGCTAAAGAAGGGTTCATTAATTCAGATGATATAAATGAATTTTCTGAGACCTTGCCTTCTGATTCTTCAAAGATAGATTTCACTCTTGCAACTCGTCGGTCTAACGAAATTGGCAAGGCATTAATAAAAAATTGGAAGAATCAAGATTCAGGAAAACAGATTGAATTTCTCGATTGGTCTTCCAATCAGCACTGGCTTGATGACCATGTGTGCTTTATGGAACTTCGTAGGCAATTTTCTTACCTCCCATGGTGGGAATGGCCTAGCGCTTTTTCTTCTCGTAACCAAAATGAATTAGGCCTCTGGAAGATTAAACACAAAGATGATTTATTAGAACATGCCCTGGTTCAATGGCATTTAAACCGTCAATGGAATCTTTTAAGAAAAATAGCCAAGAAATTCAATGTTGCTATTTTTGGAGATCTTCCTTTTTATGTTTCACGAGATAGTGCAGATGTATGGGGAAATCGATCTCTTTTTTCAATTTTCAGCAAAGGTGACCTTCATAGTCAAAGTGGTGTCCCTCCCGATTATTTTTCTGAAACTGGACAACTCTGGGGTACTCCTGTATATCGCTGGCAAAAACATAAAAGGACAAGATTTAGATGGTGGAGAAATAGAATTAGAAGACAATGGTTACAAGTTGATTTATTGCGCTTAGATCATTTCAGAGCTCTTAATTCATATTGGTCAGTTCCAGGGGGACAAAAGACGGCACAACATGGTTGCTGGTTGCCTTCTCCTGGATTGGAATTGCTTACTATTTTGCAGCAAGATTATGGTAAAAGTTTGCCTTTAGTAGCAGAAGATCTTGGAGTAATTACAAAGCAAGTTAATAGTTTGCGTGAACACTTTGGTTTTCCTGGTATGAAAATTCTTCAATTTGCATTTAATGGTGACCCTAGTAATCCTTATTTACCTGAAAACTTTATAGGGCATAAATGGATTGTTTATACTGGAACTCATGATAATTCTACTACAGTTGGATGGTGGGATGAATGTGACCCTGAGATTAAAAATAGAGTTTCAGAAGGATATGATGGAGCCTATAATTGTCCTTCATGGAAGTTAATAGATGTGGGAATGAAATCAAACTCAATATTATTTATATCGCCAATACAAGATATACTCTCTTTAGGTAATGAAGCCAGGCTAAATAAACCTGGTACAATTGAAAATAACTGGTCTTGGAAATTGGAACATTTTGACAATGATTTTAATAAATCAATTAGTAAATACGGAGAGGTATCTAGATCTAATGGACGCTCATCAGATAGTAGAAATAGCATAATTGATTATTTTTAATGCTATCATTTTCAGAGATAATTTCTATTCTTGTATAAACATATAATATTAATATAAACTAATTATTTGACAACATTAATCATAGGACTAATGGTTTGAACATTTTGTTTTGATAGGAATATGTGATGCCGGTTAAGAAGAAAAATAGTTAGAAAAATACAAGTAGAATATAACATTGATGATGGCCACCTAGATAAAAATGGCATTATTTTATCTCCGGCTAAATTTTCATTGTCTTTAACTTTCTTTTTACTTTCAGCTTGAGTAATTTCTCCAAGGCTAAATTTCTCTAAGCCTAATTCAATTTCTAGTATTCTTAGCATAGGATAAAGATAAGTTTGCTCAGGAAGTTGACTTGACCAACCATTCTCTATTGCTTCTATTACAGCAACTGAGATTTTTGTTTTAATTGATAATATAGATCGTGTAAGTTGCTGCTTTTCCCTTTCTTTCTTAAGCAATAGACCAGCTTCTTTTAGTAAGCGATCGCTCAATTTATCTCTTTTTATATTTGAATCTATTACCTGACCTCTTAGGAAATCTAATTTTTTGAACATAATTATTTATTTTAGCTTATTAATTGATTCCATTCTAATTCATTTATCTCTCTCCAGGCACCTTCTTTAAGCCCATTTAGTTTGATATTACCTATCTCTATCCTTATAAGGTCAATCACCGGATGTCCTAGTTTATCTGCAACCTTTCTGATTTGTCTGTTCCTGCCTTCAAACAATACAATTTCTAAAAGAGTATTATTGCCTTGTCTTTTAACTATATTTACAAGAGCCTTTCTAGTAGTCTTTTTATCTATTTCTATACCATTTCTCCATTTTTTTAGAGTATTTTTAGAAGGTACTCCAGTAATCAAAACAGAATACCTTTTCTTGTGATTAAATCTTGGATGGGTTAAGTGTAATGTTAACAATCCATTGTTAGAAATAATTAATGCTCCTCTACTATCCTTATCAAGTCTGCCTACAGGATGCATTCCTTTTTGTAAGTTATCAGGTAAAAGATCTAATACTGTTTTCCTGCCATGTGTATCTCTACAAGTACTGATAACCCCAGTTGGTTTGTTTAACAAAATAACTTTAGATGATTTTATATTTTTAGGAATTATATAGTCATCTATCCTAATAATATCAATTAAAATATCAGCTTTTTCGCCTAATGAAGCTATCTCATTATTTATAAATACCCTTTTTTGGTCTATTAGAGCTTCGGCTTTTTTCCTCGAGCATATGCCTGAATTGCTAATAATTTTCTGTAACCGTTCTTTCATTATATTTAAAATATTATTGCTATTAAATAGTTTATCGACATGATCAGAAAAATTTTGTTTGAGTATATTTTAAGCATGTAAAGGGTTGATTTTGTTTATAAATTTGCTGCTTATATCTATAGGATCAAGTTTTCTGGTAATTAATTTAATTATCTCTTTAATTCTAGCTGTATTAAGTTCATCGTCTTTAACTAATGACATTAAAAGTTTTTTTCTTATTTCTGAACCTTTACTACTTGTGAGCATTCTGATGCTATTACCAGCTACTGGCAAAAGCTCTATACTAGGATTGCTAGAACTATCTATTACAACTCCAAGTAGATTCTCAAGTCTATCTATGCGAATATTATTATTTTTATCGAAGATAATGTCCATAAGTATTTCTATTAATTCTTCATTTTCATCAGTTAATAAACGTTTTGCTACGTAAGGGTAGGCAAACTTTAAAATTTGGAACTCCGGGTCTAACTTTATTGCCAACCCTTCTTGGCTTACAACAGCCCTTATAATTAATGCAAAGCGTGATGGAACTCTAAATGGATAATCAAACATTAAATCTGAGAATTTGTCTGTAACTGTTTTTAAATTAAGAGAATTAACATCTTTATTGATAACACTTCCCAGTACTTCTTCTAATACCGGAGCTAATGTATTTATATTTTCATTTTCTGAGAGAAAACCTAGTTTCTTAAAATCCGTAGCTAATAATAAATATTCTTTATTTATTAAATGTACAATTGCCCCAGTAAGTGTTATTCGGTCACTATCACTTAAATTATCCATCATGCCAAAATCTACGTATCCTAAGTTTCCGTAGATGCCATTGTTACCTTTTATAGCAAATAGATTTCCTGGGTGAGGATCAGCATGAAAATAACCATATTCAAGTAGCTGTTGAACACCGCTTGTTACGGCTGTTCTTATAATTGCTGTTGGGTCAATACCATTGCTAATTAACACCTCTCTATTCTTTATTTTTGTGCCTTCAATCCAACTCGTAGTGATTACTTTCCTTGCTGAAAGTAATCTTTCAACTCTAGGAACTGTGACAGATTTATTATTTCTAAATAAACTTGCAAATTTTTCAGCATTGTCGGCTTCCTTTTCATAATCAATTTCTTTAAATAGAGTTATTCCGAATTCATCAATGATTTCGTCAAGGCCAAACCCAAGATTTAGAGGAAGGAATGGAGCTAAAAGTATGGAAATTGCTCTTATTATAACTAAATCTCTACGAATTATAAAGATTAAGTCTGGTCGCTGTATCTTTACAGCTACCCAGTAATTCTTATTTAACCTTGCTTTGTAAACTTGCCCTAGACTTGCAGAAGCTATTGACTTATCAGGGAAATATTCAAATATCTCATACACAGTCTTCCCTATTTCTTTGTGGAATATATCTAAAGCTTGGTGATGATCAAAGGGAGGTAAATCATCTTGAAGTCTTGTTAGTTCATCGAGCCATACTTGTTTAACTAGATCTGGTCTGGTTGATAATGCCTGACCTAATTTTATAAAACATGGGCCTAGATCAGCAATTGTATTTAAAAGATATTTTGCCAGATCTTTTTGGACTTCTATGTCATCATTATTACCTTCAATTAAAAACCTTATAATAAGCTTGATTGTTGTTAATGCAATGTGTATTAACCTAGGGATCATTATCCAAGGTCTTAGAATAAGCCAAATGAAATCTCTATTAGCTTTGTAAGTCAATGGTTCAGATTTCCTTTTTTTTCTTTGAGTTGTTTTCACTGTGTTGAAGTTCAAAGTAGAGCATTGGTCTCTCAGGCATTAAAGGCGATTCTATGCGGATAACTAGCCTGCTTACTTTTAGACGTGGTAATAATCTGTTTTTGCCAGCCCATGCTAGAGGAAAATCGTTGCCCATGGAAATACGGAGGTTGCTAAGAAATAAGCCAGGTATTTGGGATTTACCTGAATTACCTGACATTGGAGGTCCAACATCACTAGAGGGGGAAATACAAATTAGTCAACAAGAATCAGCTTTGGCTATTGGTGCAAAAAAAGGTTGGTACGGAGTTAATGGAGCAACGGGTTTATTGCAGGCTGCACTTCTTGCATTAGTAAAACCTAAACAGTCAGTTTTAATGCCTAGAAATATTCATAAATGCATCATTAACGCATGTTTGTTGGGAGATATGAATCCAGTATTATTTGACTTACCATTTTTAGAAGATAGAGGCCATTTCGTCCCGCCAAATATTTCTTGGTTTAAGAGTGTTTTACAAGCTATTGAAAAAGAAAACGTTGAGATTTCTGCTGTTGTTTTAACTAATCCTTTCTATCAAGGCTATGCAGTTGATCTAAAACCTTTTATTACTTTACTTCATGAGAAGAACTGGCCTGTTCTGATTGATGAAGCTCACGGAGCTTATTTCTCATCAAATGCAGACGATTCATTGCCAGAATCAGGATTGCAAGCAGGAGCAGATCTTGTTGTGCATTCTTTGCATAAATCAGCAAATGGGCTTGTTCAGACAGCAGCTCTTTGGTGGCAAGGGAATCTGGTAGATCCAGATCAAATAGAAAGAAGTATTGTTATTTTGCAAACTACAAGTCCAAGTGCTTTATTGCTTGCTTCTTGCGAAGCAGCTATAGCTGAATTGACAAGTTTGCAGGGCAAGCAAAAACTTAAAAAAATAATTAGCAAAGCCAGAGAACTTAATATTCAGCTTCGTCAGGAAGGATTGCCTTTACTTGAAAATCAAGATCCTTTAAAGCTTATCCTTCATACTGCTTCTATAGGAATCAATGGAATGGAAGCCGATTCTTGGCTAATTAGCAAAGGAATGATTGCTGAATTGCCTGAGCCTGGAACAATTACTTTCTGCCTTGGTTTTGCTATTCAGAGAGGTCTTACAAAAGTCATGAAGAATTATTGGGATGAACTTCTTTCATCCAACCTGGAGAGAAAAACTTTTCCACCATTCACTAAGCCTAACTTCCCTTTAATTACTATCTTGGGGACCTCATGTCTATCTGCTTTTATCGCTGATACTGTAAAGGTTCCTCTTGAGGATTCCATTGGGCGAATCTCCTCTGATTTAATTTCACCTTATCCACCAGGCATACCAATACTATTTCCGGGAGAGTTGCTTGATCAGAATCGAATTGACTGGATGATTGAACAAAGGAACTTCTGGCCTACTCAAATTCCTTCTGAAATAAAGGTAATTTCTTAATGACCCAAGCTTTTTATAGTAAAAGAATTGTTAGCGGTATGTTTGCCGGCACTTTTGGTCTTTTAGTTGTTGGTATTGGAGGGTTTTGGTTTACATTTGCACTTGGTTTAATAATTCATTTGGCACTTATTGAGTATTTTCGAATAACAGAGTTTGCAGGTATTAGACCTGCTACCAAAACTACTCTTCTGGCATGTCAAATACTTTTGTTTACAACTTATTTTGAAATTCAAGGAACTTTTCCTCCAGAGATTGCAAGTGCAGTATTAGCTATTGCAGGAGCAGCTATTTGTGGATGGTTACTTTTACAACCAGTCCCAGGATCTATTTCAGATATTGCAGCATCAATTTTTGGACTTTTTTATTTAGGCTTTCTTCCTAGTTATTGGATAAGATTACGAGGACTTTCTGACTATGATTTAAATGCCTCAATAAAACTAATGTCAATTAATCATCCAAATATTTTTACATTAGGGATGACAGTTACGCTCATTACTTGTTTTATGATTGTAGCATCTGATATTGGGTCTTATTACTTTGGTAGGATTTTAGGTAAGCATCCTTTATCTTTAATATCGCCACTAAAAACAATTGAAGGAGCTATTTGTGGTTTGCTTTGTTCTGTTTTAATAGGTATTATTTCAGCTATATTTATTAAATTTGATTTTTGGGGCTTATTATTTGGGGCAATTCTTGGTGCATTAGTTGGCTTGCTTTCAATAGTTGGTGATTTGATTGAATCGATGATGAAAAGAGATGCAGGATTAAAGGACTCTGGAAATGCTTTGCCTGGCCACGGAGGCATTTTAGACCGTATAGACAGTTATTTATTTACTCCTTCCATTATTTACTATTTAATTAAATTTATTTTACCTTCTTTGCTTGGTTAAGGAATAACTTTTGAGATTATATCAATATAAAGTTTGCTATCCTTGATAAATAATTGTTTAATATATATTGATTTATCCATAGGGAACTCCTTCCCTTGAGAGCTTTCTTTTTCTTGAAGGATTGCTTTACCTCTAATTGATTTTAATATTAATATCTTCTCTTTTGATTGAGACCTTGATTCATTAAATGCTTTTACTCGAAAGAGATTATTATTAATATACAGCTCAGAAAATTTTTCATCATCGAAAAAAGTTTGTGTGATCCAATCTCCTAACCAACCCCATTCCTCAGAGATAAATATTTGATTAAGTTGTTTCTGAGTTGCCGATAATTGACCAGAAATATTAAATTCGTTTTTAATTGTAACTAAATCAGTTTTTTTATTCATTATATTTAGCGCCAGCTTTATTTTATTTGTTTCTAGTTTCAGCTCTTGAATAGGTAAATTTCTGAAATTAATATTTTTCCCTTTTATTATTAGCTTTTCAACTTCACTGCCAAATGGATTTAACTTAAGACCTATTATTTTTAATTCTATTTCATCAATTGATTGACACTTACTTTTTATCCAGTAAATCAGACCTATTTCTATAACTCTTTCAATAGACAATTGATTACTCAAAAAATTATTCATTAATCAATCGTACTCTTCCCAATGTGATGCAACTAAATCTGGTTTATCTATATGAGGTAAATGACCACATTTTTCAAGCCTTTTGTGTGAACAATTCAAGAGCTCTATGCAATTGTTTCTTAGTGCTTTACTAAGTATTCTGTCATTTTCTCCCCAAATAATACTTAGAGGTTGTTCTGGAAGTGGCAGTCCGCAATTTGCTATACCTCCTTCTCGAGCAAATGCTGCAAGTGATCTTTTCCATCCAGGAACGTTTGTATGAATTGAAGCAATTTGTATTTCAGCTTTTCCGGCATGAATTGGATTTGAAAATGCTTGCTTGCATAGCATTGTTCTCACAAAAGATTGTTTTAAGAAACACGCACCTAATGAATCTAATGGAGGAGGAATGGGCTTTGGCTCACCCAGTATTCCTGCGGGGGATAATAACAAAATCTTATTTATAATTGAAGGATATTCTCTTGCAAACTGCAGAGCTATTCCTCCGCCCATAGATGCACCAATAAGACCTACCCCTGAAGTGTATTTTAGTGTTTTTAATAGTTTAATTAGATGATTAATAATAGGCTTAATTCCATAGGTTCCCTTTTTTGGCCTAGGGCAGAATCCGAATCCATAAAGATCAGGTATTATTAGTTTGAATCTTCCATTTAGATAAGGCGCTAATCTTCGGTATTCCATAAAGCAACTATCGAAACCATGAAGAAGTAATATTGGCGGCCCTTCTCCAATAATTGATATTGGATAAACATCAGAGGTATTTTCAGATACCCCATCTATATATAGCCAATTAACAGATTCAGTTAATTTAACGGCCAGTGGATCTATTAAAGAATTTTTAACCTTATTTAATTCCATAAATGTATTGGACACTTCTTTGATCATTACTAATAATTTTTAGCAGTTGAAAATGGTTCCTCTAGGAGAAATTTTTTCAATCTCTATTCTATCTGTTTCTAAAATTGCTTCCATAAGTGTTTCTTTATCTACTTTGAATGGTAAATTATGAATATCAGAGTCATCTCTACAAGAAAATATACAGGCCATTTCTAGTTCTTTCTTAGTTGTTAAATTAATTCCTAGAGATTTAAGATTAGTAGGAAGATTTAATTCTTTTAATAATGTTATTAATTGATTCTTTGCTTGCAATGCTAACTGATTACCTAATAACTTCTCCTCAATTCTTAGTTGAACTAATATGCCAAACCCAACGAGTTCCCCGTGAAGAGCCTTTTGTGTAAAGTCTAATTGTGTTAGACCATTGTGAACAGCATGCGCGGCTGCTGTTCTACATTTTGCACCACCTACTCCACCAATGAGTCCGGCTGTAAGAGAACAACTTTCTGCAACTCTTATCCATGAAGAACTATATGGATTTTGTAATGCATTAAAGCCATCTATTAACAATTGATCTCTTAACACTCTTGCCATTTGAACAGCTTGCTGTACGAGAGCATCATTAGAACCTGCATTGCTAAGAGATGCCTCATACCATTTTGCAAGTGCGTCAGCAATACCACTAGCAAGAAGTCTATTGGGTGCTTTTCTTACAAGAGAATAGTCAAATATTAATAATTTAGGACAGTTATTTAAAGTTTGATCTTTAATAAATGCCCCCTTTTTTGAATAAATATTTGCTAGTGCAGTCCAGCCTGCACAAGTTGAAGCACTAAGTGGAACCGTTATACAAGGTAAGTTTAAATTGTTAGCGATTAATTTTCCTGCATCTAAAACTTTCCCTCCACCAGAAGCAATTATTCCATCACAAGAACAATCCTTACATAATTGATATATACGATTTAAGTCAACATCACAACAATCATATTCAAGTTCAGCGTGAACTATATTTATGCCAATATTGATAAGATCTTTCTCCAACATTGATCTTAATTTAGAGGTGGAATGACTTCTTCCTAAGAAGAGAGGCTTCTTACATATTGATTGAATCAGACTCTTGCCTTCTTCCCAAGCACTTTCACCTCTAATAACTCTCTCAGGAGATATATTCTGCAAAAAATTTGTATTTTGCATATCTATTTTAAGCTAATTCTTATTAATAAAAATTTTATATACCTGCTGTTGCAAGTTCTGGCTTATTAGAATTCTTGTCTATATGCTTTACAATTACATTCTTATTCTCATCAATATCTACTTCTGCTTGATCACCATCTTTGATCTTCCCTGAAAGAACCTCTTCAGCAAGACTATCTTCCAGAAGTCTCATTACTGCTCGTCGAAGAGGCCTTGCACCATAGGAAGGGTTATATCCTTCTTCGACTAACCTTTCTTTAAATGCTTCAGATACTGATAAGGTAATACCTTTATCTTTTATTCTTGAGAAGACTTCTTTTAACATTATTTCTGCAATATCTTTTACTTCCATTCGGGTTAATTGTCTGAAGACAATTATTTCATCCAATCTATTTAGAAACTCAGGTCTAAAGTATTGCTTAAGCTCTTCATTTACTAGAGATTTAATTCTATTATATTGACTATCCTCAACGCTCTCTCCGGCCATTTCAAACCCTAAACCGCCACCACCTTTTTCTATAACTTTTGAGCCGATATTTGAAGTCATTATTATAAGTGTATTTTTAAAATCTACTGTTCTACCTTTCGAATCTGTTAGTCTGCCTTCTTCTAGTAACTGTAGAAGTAGATTAAAGACATCTGGATGAGCTTTTTCTATTTCATCAAAAAGTACAACTGTATATGGCCTTCTTCTAACAGCCTCTGTAAGTTGTCCTCCTTCATTGAAACCAACATATCCAGGAGGGGATCCTATTAATTTACTAACAGTATGTCTTTCCATAAACTCTGACATGTCTAGCCTTATCATGGCTTCTTCACTGCCAAAGAAATAGGCTGCCAATGCTTTGGTTAATTCTGTTTTTCCTACTCCTGTAGGTCCTGAGAATATGAAACTAGCAATAGGTCTGTTTGGGTTTTTAAGACCAACTCGTGCTCTTCTTATTGCTTTTGATACTGATTTAACAGCTTCATCTTGGCCTATTAGTCTTTGGTGCAATGTATCTTCCATATTTAGCAGTTTGACGGACTCACTTTCTGTTAATTTCTGAACCGGCACACCAGTCCAAGAGGCAACTATATGAGCTATATCTTCTTCATTCACCATAGGCATGGTTTGATTAATTTCTTCTTTGGTTGAATTATTAATTTCATTCTTTGATTCATCATTTTTTACTAACGCTACATCTTCAGAATCATTTTTAGAGTTAGATGAATCTTGTTTTGAATTATCTAGAATAGATCTTATTTTATCTCTTAGTTCAACTTCTTTTTCTCTAAGCTCTCCTGCTTTTGTGAAATCTTGATCTCTTACAGCTTCTTCTTTTTCTTTTTGTACTTTTCTTAATTCCTTGTCAACTTGTTTTGCTTCTGGAGGTAATTTAGAATTAAGAAGTCTAACTCTACTTCCAGCTTCATCTATTAGATCTATTGCTTTGTCTGGAAGAAATCTATCGGAAATATATCTGTCACCAAGATTTGCAGCCGCATTTAAGGCTTCATCAGTAATTTTTAATCTGTGATGTTGTTCGTAACGTTCTCTTAGGCCCTTCAGTATTTCGATTGTGTCTTCTATTGAAGGCTCGCCAATCATAACCGGTTGAAAGCGTCTTTCTAGAGCGGCGTCTCTTTCTATATGTTTTCTATATTCATCAAGAGTAGTTGCACCTATGCATTGAAGTTCACCTCTTGCTAATGCAGGCTTAAGAATATTTGCTGCATCAATTGCACCTTCAGCGGCCCCCGCACCTATTAAAGTATGAACTTCATCGATAACCAAAATTACATTGCCGGCTGATTTTATTTCTTCCATTATTTTTTTTAATCTTTCTTCGAATTCCCCACGGTATTTAGTTCCTGCTACAAGTAAACCTATATCAAGAGTTAACACTCGCTTCTCTTCCAAAATATCTGGTATATCGCCTTGTTGAATGCGTTGAGCTAATCCTTCCGCAATAGCTGTTTTACCTACCCCAGGCTCTCCAATAAGTACTGGATTGTTTTTTGTTCTTCTTCCGAGTATTTGTATAACCCTATCTATCTCATCATGGCGACCAACGACAGGATCAAGTTTAGATTCGCTTGCTAATTTAGTGAGATTTGTACCAAATTCGTCGAGTGTTGCTGTTTTTATTGAACCTTTGCCTGATCCTCCGCCTGCTGAAACTTCTGCTGTTTCGCCAAGCATTCTAATTACCTGTGTTCTTACTTTTGTAAGGTCAACTCCAAGATTTTCAAGAACTCTTGCTGCTACTCCTTCCCCTTCTCTAATTAGCCCAAGTAGAAGATGCTCCGTTCCAATGTAATTGTGTCCAAGTTGTCGAGCTTCTTCTAAAGAAAGCTCTAGGACTCTTTTCGCACGAGGTGTAAAAGGTATTTCTACAGCAACAAAGCCAGATCCACGACCAATTATTTTTTCAACTTCTACTCTGGAATCTTTTAAATTAACTCCCATTGATTTTAAAACCTTTGCTGCAACTCCAGTCCCCTCTCCTATTAATCCCAGGAGTATTTGTTCGGTTCCAACAAAATTGTGACCAAGTCTTCTAGCCTCCTCTTGGGCCAACATGATCACCTTGATGGCTTTTTCGGTAAACCTTTCAAACATATGGTCTCAGCCTGGTTCATTTACTCTAATTTATCAGGATTGAGATGAGTTTGTGTTATAAGTGAGCTTTCGTATAAACCGTAATCTTGCTTAAAATGAAATTCAGCTCTTCTCCTTAGGTTTTTTCTAGGACTTTAAAATCATATTAAATTCCAGACTCTTCACTTTGCTGACAATACTTTAGGGGGCTAATTAATAAAAAAGGCGCTGATAGATTATCGCATTATTGCCATCTTTGTATAAATTATATCTACATCTTACTTCTTCAAAATCCATTTTCTTATATAGTGCCTTGGCTGCGATATTTGTTTCTTTTGCATCAATAGTAGCAATTTTCATGCCAGATTTCTTTGCTTTATTTATTAACTCTGAGAGTACCCTTATTCCTAAACCTAGTCTTTGGTAAAGTGGGTCCACTGCTAAAAAGGTTATATTTAAATCACTCATTATTAGCCAGCCTGTAGCAAGAGCAAGTAAATCTGTACCTTTAACTATTCCTAGGCAAATTCTATTAGGATCAGTCAATTCCTTTTCCCATTGAGTATTATTCCAGATTCCATTAAGTGTTTTTAAATCAAGGTCAATACAGCGTTTTAGGTCTCGGATCCCTATCGTTATTACTTTTGTCTGCAGATATAAATCTAATTTTTGCATGTTTTTTCAGGCTGCATGATTAAATTTAGTAGTGAATGAAAAAGTTAAACCTTAAAACCTTTTAGTTTTGTCATGGCTATTTTGAGACCTTTTGAAAAAGATCAGGATAAATCAAGTCCTAATAGAAATATTGCTCCAATAACAGCAGCATTGGACTCGCAGGAAAGACTAAGTATTGGGGGATGCTTGTTAAGCAGCCTTGCTGAGAAATATGGAACTCCACTTTATATCTTAGATGAGTTGACATTGAGAACATCTTGTAGAGAGTATAAAGATGCATTAAGTAAATATTACCCTGGCGATTCAATACCTTTATATGCTTCAAAAGCGAACAGCTCTTTAATTATAAGTAATATAGTTGCTTCTGAGGGAATGGGTGTAGATGTAGTCTCGGAAGGTGAATTGATTACGGCTCTAAAAGGAGGCGTAGAAAGTTCAAATATTGTTTTTCATGGTAATAACAAATCTAAAAGTGAGTTGATAATGGCTTATAAAAATGATGTAATTATCGTTTTAGATAATCAATATGATATTGATCAATTAAGAGAAATAGTTCCATTTGGCAAGAGAAAAGCTAAACTTATGCTGAGATTTACACCAGGCATTGAATGTCATACACATGAATATATTAAAACAGGTCATATTGATAGCAAGTTTGGATTTGACCCTGATGAATTGGAAAGTATTTTTCTGCAATTTAAAGATATTGAATGGGGTGAATTGATTGGTCTGCATGCTCATATTGGCTCTCAAATATTTGAAGTACAACCTCATAAAGATCTTGCAGATGTAATGGCTAGTGCTTTGCAAACAGGTCGTAAGCTTGGCCATTCTTTAAATGCGTTAAATCTTGGAGGAGGACTCGGTATCAGGTATATCGCTTCTGACGACCCCCCTTCTATTAGTGATTGGGTTGAAGTGATCGCAGCAGCTGTTGTTAAAGCTTGTCGAGAAAGATCATTAGATCTCCCTTTATTAATGTGCGAACCTGGCCGTTCAATAGTTGGGTCAGCAGGGCTGACGCTTTATAAAATAGGATCCAGGAAGGAAATCCCAGGAATAAAAACTTATTTATCAGTTGATGGAGGCATGAGTGATAATCCACGACCAATTACATATCAATCCGAATACTCAGCTTGTCTTGTTGATAAACCATTGATTAGAGCAGATGAGGTCGTAACTATTGCTGGTAAGCATTGTGAATCTGGAGATGTTTTATTGAAGGACTTTCGTCTTCCTCGAAGCAATAGTGGAGATGTCTTAGGCGTCTTTTCAACAGGCGCATATAACTTTTCTATGAGCTCAAATTACAATCGAATTCCTAAGCCAGCAGCTATTATCGTTGGAAATGGTGAATCAGAATTAATACAAAAGAGGGAATTACCTGAAGATCTATTGCGAAATGATATCCTTCCAGATCGCTTTATTGCAAAAGGGTAGTTAACCTTAGGGAGCTTGGGCCTATGGATTGAACTTCTGGTGGTTAATAAACCTGCGCTTCTTGCTGGATGCACTTTTTGCTTCAGCGTTAGGGGTTTTACTTTTTTCAAGAGTTAAGGAGCCGAGAACTCTTTGGCTGTTGCGCGGATATTTATTTCTTGTTTCTCTTGCTTGGTTCGTACAGAGATATGCAAACCTTCCCATTACTTCAAAATTAATTGATGCGTTGGTTCTAGCTTGTTCTCTTTCTTTGGCGATTTTGTGGCAAGGAGAATTAAGGCGATTAATGGAATTACTTGGAACTGGTAGATTGGCTGTTCTCTTAGGAAATACTCAGAAAGAATTCGAAGCTAATACCAGTACAGTAACTCAATTATCTGAGGCAGCAGGAAGGCTATCTCAGAAACGTAGAGGAGCATTAATTGTTTTAGATATGGGAAGTGATTTGCGACCTGAAGATTTTCTTTATGCAGGAGTACCTATTGACGCAAAATTTTCTACAGAATTGTTATTAAATTTATTTGCATCAGAAACTCCTTTACATGATGGAGCTGTTTTGGTTAAAGGTAACAGGATTATTTCCGCAGGAGTTATTTTGCCTTTGTCAAGGCAAAGTATTAGTAGATATGGTACACGGCATCTTGCCGCTCTTGGTATTACAGAACGATTTGAGAGATGTATTTGTGTAGTAGTTTCAGAGGAAACAGGCACTTTGTCTTTGGCTAATCAAGGTCGCCTAGAAAGACCAATTACTAGCAGCAGATTATTAGATCTGCTAAAGGAATTTATGAGCTCTTCTACAGGATCTGCCGTTACAAAGCCAAATCTAGCTGTTAGTAGTTCGACTAAGTCTTTATCTTATAATCCAGAGGAAGCTTCAGTTGATTTAAAGACTGACTTGTCTCCTGAGCAAAAATAACCATATATTCAAATGAAAACCCCTATTGCGATTGGAGCAGAAAAGAAGTCTCTTATTACTCCGTTGCCAGCGTCAATAGATCCTCTTAGGTTGCCTGAGCATATTGCCATCATTATGGATGGTAATGGTAGATGGGCAAATGCAAAGAAACTTCCTAGAGCTATGGGACATAGTGCAGGCGTTGATGCTCTTAAACAAACTCTACGACTTTGCAATGATTGGGGGATAGGAGTTTTAACTGTTTATGCATTCTCTACAGAGAATTGGTCTAGGCCTAAGGAAGAAGTCAACTTCTTGATGACTCTTTTTGAACGTGTTCTTAAAAAAGAACTAGAGGCATTAAATCTTGAAGAGGTTCAAATAAGCTTTCTTGGTGATTTAGATCAACTTCCAACACGCCTGCAAGATCTCATTAATGAGGCAACAGAGTTAACCTCAGGGAATAATGGAATCCGTTTTAATGTTTGTACTAATTATGGAGGTAGGCGGGAATTGGTTTTAGCTGCTCAAAAGTTGGCACAAAGGGTATTGCAAGGAGATTTAGATCCTTCATTTATTGATGAGCATACCTTTGCGGGAGAACTCCTAACATCTAGCTATGCAGACCCTGATTTGTTAATACGTACAAGTGGAGAGATGCGAATAAGTAATTTTCTCTTATGGCAACTGGCTTATGCTGAAATACATGTCACAGATACATTATGGCCTGATTTTGATTCCATCTCGTTGACTAAGGCACTTATTGATTATCAATCAAGAAGAAGGCGTTTTGGAGGAGTAGATCCAACAGTTAATGATTACGACCAAGTTTAAAAACTTTCTTTATGACTTTGCTAAATCCTAATATACCAATTCGTCAAGAAGTTAAAGTACGTTTTGACTGGAGCTTGGAAGAGATTCAAGAGATCCTTGAAAAGCCTTTGTTTGAACTTCTTTGGGAGGCCCAAAATGTTCATCGATCAGTAAATCCAGAATATAAGGTTCAATTGGCGTCTTTGTTAAGTGTTAAAACAGGAGGCTGTGAAGAAGATTGTTCTTACTGTTCTCAGTCAATCTATAACAGTAGTGATGTTACCAACCAATCCGATTTTGATGTGAAAGGAGTTCTTGAGCAGGCTAAAGCAGCGAAAGCTGCGGGAGCTGATCGCTTTTGTATGGGATGGGCATGGAGAGAAATACGTGATGGCAAACCATTTGAAGCAATGTTGGATATGGTTAGAGGTGTAAAAGAACTAGGATTAGAGGCATGTGTAACAGGAGGAATGCTAACTAATCAGCAAGCAGCTCGTTTGGCAGAAGTTGGATTAAATGCTTACAACCATAATCTTGATACAAGCCCAGAGCATTACGACAAAATTATTTCTACACGTACTTATCAAGACCGGCTGGAAACATTACATAGAGTTCGTAATGCTGGCATCACTATCTGTTGTGGCGGGATTATCGGTATGGGAGAGACTTTAAAAGACAGAGCTTCTTTGCTAAGAGTTCTTGCAAATATGGATCCTCATCCAGAAAGTGTTCCTATCAATGCTTTGGTACCTGTAGAAGGGACTCCTTTAGAGAATCTTTCCATGGTTGATCCTTTGGAAATGGTACGGATGGTTGCTACTGCAAGGATTCTTATGCCTCGAAGCCGTGTTCGACTTAGTGCTGGTCGTGAACAATTGGGGAAAGAAGCCCAAATTCTTTGTTTGCTTGCAGGTGCAGATTCGATTTTCTATGGAGATACTTTATTGACTACAAGTAATCCATCTATAAAGGCAGATAGAGAGTTGCTTGCTTCTGCAGGTGTTTCAGTTAATTGGGACCTGTATGATTAATTCGTTTGAAAGTCAGAAAGTAGACAATGACTATAAGATAGCGGCTTTTTATAGTTTCTCGCCTATAGCTGAAAAGGTAATAACTACTTTCTTAAGCAAGCTGAGAATTATTGCAGAAAAGCATAATGTAAGAGGAACAGTTCTTGTTGCATTGGAAGGTATTAATGGAACAATTTGTGGCCCTGTAGAAGGTGTTACTGCTATGCAGAAACAATTAGATTCGCTTGATTTGGAGACTCCTTTAGAAATTAAATATAGCTACACTTCTAGACAAGCATTTAGGCGTTTTAAAGCTCGTAGAAAAAACGAAATAGTAACTATGGGAGTTGAGAACGTAGATCCATGCAAAACCACTGGTAAATATGTTGAACCTGAGGACTGGAATGCTTTCCTTGATGATCCATTGACTTTGGTTATTGATACACGTAATGAATATGAGATTTCTGTAGGCAGTTTTGATGGAGCAGTAAATCCTAGGACTGATTCTTTTCGCGAGTTCCCTGAATGGGTTGACAAGAAATTGCATAGCCTTTTGAAAAAAAAGAGTTTTAAAAAAATCGCATTGTTTTGTACTGGGGGCATTCGCTGTGAAAAAGCTAGTGCTTTGTTATTACGAGAAGGTTTTCCTGAGGTCCATCATTTGCATGGTGGCATACTTAGGTATTTAGAAGAAGTCCCAGAAAATGAAAGTCGCTGGAATGGAGAATGTTTTGTTTTTGATCAACGTGTGGCTTTGAATCATAAGCTCATGCCAGGGGTTTATAAACTTTGCTTTGCCTGTGGAATGCCTCTTTCTCCTCAAGATCAAAACGGAAAATATTATATTCCTAGTATTCAATGTCACCATTGTGTAGATCTTTTTAGTGATGATGATAGAGAACGTTTTCGGGAAAGACAAAGGCATATTGCAAGACTTGGAGAACGTTTCCCTGGGAACTCTATCTGGCCAAGTGCATGACTAAAGAATTATTAGATCTCTTAGAAAAACAAGCATCATCTTCAGGATTATTGTTAAGAATTCAGGTCCGGCGCCCACTTAATTTATGGACATTGAGATTAGTCGTCGGAAGGTATTTGGATTCCGAGAAAGTAAAAATATTAGGAGAGTTAAAAGGATGGGCTTATCACAATTCAAGTGGATTACAGCTTGATACTATGCAAGTCAGCAATGATGCTCCAATAGGAGTTGGGCATTTAATTTGGGCATCAACAATGGCTTGGGCTCTTGAAGAAACTCCGTGTAAGAAAGCAAGACTACTTGCTATATATGATGATGCTCAACAAAATAAAATACTAATTAGATATTTTCAACGACGAGGTTTCAGAAACGTAAAGGAAGTAGGATCTTCTCCTGTTGATTTGCCTTTCAGGATGGTTTGGGGCGGAGCAGGGAGCTTAATGGTTGCCAGCTGTTCTGAAGTTTATGAATATAGTCTTCGGCGCTGGGAAGCTACTAGATCAATAGTTGTTGGCAATTAGGTTTGTGGAAGTTCAGCATGATAACTACTTCTTACTAATGGACCACTATTGACTTTTTTGAAACCAAGTCCTTCGGCTATTCTCTTAAAGTGTTCAAAGTCTTTTGGAAGCCAATATTTTTGAACAGGTATATGCGCTAGCGAAGGACGTAGGTATTGACCAATTGTTACCTGTTGACAGTTGACTGAGCGAAGGTCTTTAAGAGTTTGGATTATTTCATCACTTCGTTCACCTAGGCCTAACATTAATCCTGATTTTGTTGGGATTTCGTTGTCAATTTCTCTAGAAGCTTTTAATAGTTCAAGAGACCTGTGGTAGGTAGCACCTCTGCGCACTTCTTTTTGTAGACGTTCTACAGTTTCAAGGTTGTGGTTAAAGCAAACTGGCTTTGCTTTAAGAACTATTTTTAAGCGCTCCCTTTGAATTTTTGTTGCTTTTATTTTGTCAATACATCCACCCCAAAAGTCAGGAGTTAGAACTTCAATAGATGTCGTGGGAGAAGTTTTTCTTATGGCATGAATTGTTCTTGAAAAATGAATTGCTCCATGATCATCAAGATCGTCTCTTGCGACAGAAGTTAAGACAACGTATTTGAGTTGTAATTTTAAAACTGCTTTTGCTACACGGATTGATTCATTTGGATCAATGTTTTGTGGTGGCATTCCTTTTTCTACTTGGCAAAAAGCGCAGCTTCGAGTGCAGATTGAACCACCTAATAGGAAAGTAGCTGTTCCTGATGCATAGCACTCACCTCTGTTTGGGCAGCGTCCTTCTTCGCATATTGTATTTAATCGATATTCTTTAACTAGGTTCTGTACTTTTTCTAATTGTGAGGCCGTACCTAAAGAGGGTTTTATCCATTCAGGTAGCCTTTCGCTTGGCTTAATTGCACTGTAACGAGTTTTTTTGTTTGTGGTTGTCATTTCTCGTTAAAATGTCTATTCGACTTCACGTCGACCTTCAATAGCCCTTGTTAAGGTCACTTCATCAGCATATTCCAGCTCACTTCCAACTGGTAGACCATAAGCAATTCTTGTGACCTTAACAAAAACTTTTAAAAGTCTTGCAATATAAAGGCTTGTAGTGTCACCCTCAACGCTTGGAGTTAGTGCAAGTATTACTTCGGCAGTACTTTCATTTGAAACTCTTTGAACTAATGCAGAAATGTTAAGCAACTCTGGTCCAATTCCATCCATTGGTGAGATAAGTCCACCAAGAACATGATAGAGACCTTTGTATTCTCGTGTCCTTTCTAAGGCTATTAAGTCTCTTGAATCAGCAACAACACAAAGCAATGATTTGTCCCTTTTTGGATTAAGACATATTTCGCATTCTATTTCAGCAGTGAGATGAAAACATTTTTTACATTGCCCGACCTTTGTTCTTGCATTTAGGAGAGCATTAGAAAAAGCTTTGATTTTTTCTTCAGGTTGTCGAAGTAAATGCAATGCAAGTCTTTGTGCTGTCCTAGGACCAATTCCAGGCAGTTGTTCAAATTGGTCTATTAGGTGAGCGAGTGGGCGTGTAAAGCTGCTCAGAGTTTTTAGGCATATATATAGAATTTAAACGCTCTTGCCCCTTAAAGTGAAATTTACTAATTCTTATATAAGTAAGTACATTGATCTTATAGATTGTTTTTTGTACAGAAAACCATGAAAACCTTCTTTAAATCTTCCGCAAGCCTTTTGTTGTTAATAGTACTTTCTATTTCGCTAGTTTCTTGTAGCTCAGGGATTACGGCCGGTTTAGAAGCATTTCAAAGTAATGATGGACGTTATGGTTTCTTTTATCCAACTGGATGGACACGCATCACTTTAAAAGGAGGACCTGAAGTTGTTTTTCATGACCTTATTAACAGTGATGAAACTTTGAGTTTGGTTATTTCTGATATTTCAGCGGATGTTGAACTTGAAAATATGGGCAGTCCTTCTGAAGTTGGTGAAAAGCTGATGAATAATCTGTTGGCTCCTAATGGTGGGGAAAGAGAGGCAGAGTTATTAGATGCTAAATCGAGAGTTGCTGACAATCACACTTTTTATGATATTGAATATTTGATTCATCTCCCTGATAAAGATCGTCATGAACTAGCAACAGTTGTTGTTGATAGAGGATCTTTATACACTTTTGCTGCCGGGACTAATGATTCCAGGTGGAATACTGTAGGTGATTTATTTGAAAGAGTTATAAGTTCATTTGTTTTTCTAATTTAGGAATAAAGCCTTTCTTTATTAATTTGCTCCTGCTTGAACTTTCCAAAGGTCAAAATATACCCCTTGGTTTTTAATTAAAAACTCATGAGTGCCTACTTCCGAGATAGAACCTTCTTGTAGGACAACAATCTTATCAGCATTTTTAATGGTGCTAAGTCTATGAGCAATAACTATTGTTGTTCTATTAGAGGTTACTTTGGATAAAGACCTTTGAATAGCAGCTTCCGTTTCATTGTCAACAGACGCTGTGGCTTCATCAAGAATTAGTATTGGTGCATCTTTAAGAATTGCTCTTGCTAAAGCTATGCGTTGGCATTGACCACCTGATAGCTTTTGGCCACGTTCACCAACAAGAGTTTGATAGCCTTCGGGAAGTTTTTCAATAAAATCTGCAGCTTCAGACAATATTGCTGCTTCATGTATTTGCTTTTGCGATGCACTGTTGTTCCCATATGAGATATTTTCTTCAATTGTTCCATGGAAAAGATATACCTCTTGACTTACAAGAGCTATAGATCTACGTAGATCTAGTAGATTATATTTATCTATACCTATTCCATCAAGTTTTATTTCCCCTGATTTAATTGGATAAAGCCTAAGAATTAATTTAACCAAACTACTTTTGCCGGAACCTGTTGAACCAACAATCCCGACTGTAGTACCAGCTGAAATATTCAGATTGAAATTAGTGAGAAGGTTATTTCTATTTTTATAATTAAAATAAACATTTTTAAACTCTATATTCCCTATTACATTTTTAGGCTCAAGTCTCAAAGAACCACCCGAAATCTCGATTGGTTTGTCAATTAAATCTAGGACTCTATTTGTTGATGCCATGGACCTTTGATATTCGTCTAAGACGTGCCCAAGTGTAGTTAGAGGCCATAATAGTCTTTGAGTTATAAATACAAGAAAACTGTATATCCCAATCTCTAATTCACCTTCCCAAGCCTGAAGGCCACCAACTATAAGAATTGCAAGAAAAGCAAATAAAATTGCAAAACGTATTAAAGGAATAAAGGCTGCTGAAAGTCTTATTGCATTTCTATTACTCCTTTGATAAGAGTGGCTATTTAATCTCAGTCGATCTAGTTCCCATGATTCGGTTGCAAAGCTTTTTATTGTAAGCATCCCCCCAAGATTATTGCTTAACCGTGCTGCTATATCTCCTGCTTTTTCTCGAACATCTTTGTATTTAGGAGCTAGCCTTTTTTGAAATCTGATAGATCCCCAAAGAATAATTGGAATAGGTATAAATGCAAATATTGCTACTCCTGGAGCTAAGAATGCCATTGCACCACCAACAAGAATTACAGTAACAAATAATTGAAGTAGCTGATTGGCCCCTTGATCTAAAAATCTTTCTAATTGATTTATGTCATCATTTAGTATTGCAAGCAACCTGCCAGTGCTATCACTTTCAAAAAATGATAGTTCTAGTTTTTGCAGATGGTTGTATGCTTGTATTCTTAAATTATGCTGAGTACTTTGCGCAAGGTTTCTCCAAAGTAAGCCATATAAGTATTCGAAAAAAGATTCTGCAGTCCATATAAGGAATGATGCAGTTGCAAGTATTAAAAGTTGAGTTGGTACTGACTCAAAGCCATAACTAGCAAGCCATGAGCTTTTTTCTCTTACGACTACATCAATAGACAAACCGATTAGAACAGGTGGAGCAAGATCAAAAAGTTTATTTAATATTGAACAAAATGTTGCTGATATTATTAGGAAACTTTGTTCGGACTGGTTTTTGGCCAGTCTGATTAGGGGGTTGCTTTTATTCTTTTTCAGAAATGTCATGCTAATGGTTTCATGTGCATTACTGTTTTGATTAAAGTCTGAATTCCTGAGTTGCAGCTTTTTTGCATACTTCACGAGCAGAATCTAGGTTGTCACCGTCGTTAATTCTTTGAAGAAAGCAATTGCATGTGAATTCTCCCATCTCTTTTGGGATTTTATTACTAGCATTAACCATCTCTTTCTTAAATCCATCTAGACAAAAAGATTTGATGATTCTGTCTAGACTTCCAGAGTGTGCATCTTCAAACGATAGAGAAGCTAATAGACCTATAGAAACAAGTAGAAGACGTGTTCCAAATTTTCTATGAAAGAAAATATTCATTCTCAAAATCCTAGCTTATGTATAACGGTTGATATTTAACTCTTTATTCATAACTTTTACTCTTTTGAGACTTTGAAAAATTTTAGTTGGCATCCCTTTGGGTAGATCGACCAAGCTATAACTTTCAAAAATCTGTATCCTTCCGATCATTCGACCATTTAAACCTGATTCGTTAGCTATTGCACCAACTATGTTCCCTGGCTTTACTCTGTCTCGATGACCAACATCTACTCTAAAACGCTCTTTGTCTTTTTCTGTAGTCCCTATATCTAAATCATTTCTACGACGACTTCTTCCACGATTATCACGTCGATCATTGCTTTTACGAAACCTTTCTGCTTGGTTGATCCAGCTTTCATCAGTATTAATTAATAACGGTGATTCACCTATAGACAGGTTTATTGCAGCTAAAGCAATTTCTTTAGGAGTGATTTCCAGTTCACTCTCTATTTCATTTATAACTTCTTTGATCAGGTTTGTTTCCTCTTGATCTTTTCGCTTTTGAGAAGCGGTTGTTAGAAGATCTCTCTTGATTTTTTGTATTCTATGGTTATTTATACTTTCATTATTAGGTATTTCCATCCGCTCAATACTTTGTCCAACAGCTCTTTCTAGATTGTTTAGGTAGGACCTTTCTCTTGGACTGATAAAAAGGATTGCTTCACCGCTGCGCCCAGCTCTACCAGTTCTACCTATCCGATGAACATATGCTTCAGAATCAAAGGGCATATCGTAATTAATCACTAGTCCTATGCGCTCTACATCTAATCCCCTAGCGGCAACGTCAGTTGCAACAAGAATATTTATGCCGCCTTGGCGTAATCTTTCGACAGTTCTCTCTCTTAGATTTTGAGGAACATCTCCATTTAGCACAGCCACATTGTGGTTTGATGCTTCCAGGCTTTCTGCCAGCTTTAGTGTAATAGCTTTTGTTCTTGCAAATATTATAACTCCTTCACCATAGTTAAGTTCAAGAACACGTCTCAATACTTCTAGCTTATAGCTATTCTGAACAGTTATATAATGCTGTCTAATTAGTTGAGCTTCTTTCTTTTTCGCCTTAATGGTTATTTCAGCGGGATCTCTAAGGTATCTTTTTGAAAGTTTTCTTATCTCCGGAGGCATTGTGGCAGAGAAGAGGACCATTTGACGCTCATTCGGTAATTGCTCAAGTATCCATTCGATATCATCTATAAAGCCCATACGCAACATCTCATCAGCTTCATCCAGGACTAGGCACTGGAGAGAATCTTGATTTAATGTCCCTTGGCGTATATGGTCCATTACTCGTCCTGGAGTTCCAACTATGATTTCAACACCTCTTTTTAAGGAATATATTTGTGATCGAAAATCAGATCCTCCATATACAGCTAAAATATTTATATTTGCATGACCTTCTGAGTATGCTTTAAAGGACTCTGCAACTTGCATTGCAAGTTCACGAGTAGGTGTTAAGACAAGTACTTGTGGGTTACGCTCTTTGCTATTTATTCTTTCAAGTAAAGGTAGAGCAAATGCTGCTGTTTTACCTGTACCAGTTTGAGCTTGTCCAAGCAGATCTCTCCCCAGCATTAATTCTGGGATAGAAGCTTTTTGAATTGGTGTAGGCTCTTCATACCCTTTGTTCTTAAGGGTTTTTAGTAAGGCTTCACTAAAACCGAAACCTTCGAAACCATTACTTGCCTTCTCTACATTTTCAAGCTGAGAAGCATCAACTTCTGTTATGGAAATATGTTCTTCAGTTTCACTTTCAATAGAGATAGATGGATCTGAATTTGAAGAAACATTAGAAGTACTTATGTCTTCGTTGGACTTCGTTTTTGCCATTTAAGAGATTAAACACCTGATAACCCTTAAAATCAGGCAGACAACCTCCAATCGGCAATAACCGTGCTTTGTTGACGCGCCTTTTAAAAGGGGTCTTTTAAATCTATCATTTTGTGAGTCGGATTAGATCATAATTTTGGGTCTATTTGTTTATTTCCTTAAGAGATGACTAGATCTAATTTAGTTCTTGCTCTTGTTATTGCTGTGTAGATTAATCTTCTTTCGTAATTTTCATTTCTTATCAATTCATTATTTGCTGATTCTTTTGTATTAATTGGATCAGGCCAAAGACAAATAACATGTTCTGCTTCACTCCCTTGAGCTTTATGGATTGTTGTAGCAAATGCAGGTTCAAGACTTTTTACTCTTGCTGGATGAATTAGTTGAGTAGTGATTCCTTTTTCTAGTGAATTGACTCTAAACAATAGTTTTTTGTTTTGATCTTCACCTATTACTACCCCAATATCACCATTTGCTAGATGTATTTCAGATTGATTTGCACCACATATGACAGGAGTCCCTTCAGGCCAACTTGAGACACCTTCATCTGATTGATTCCCTAATATGGTTTGATGTATATGTTCAATACCCCATAAGCCATGTCTTCTAGGACATAAAACAATTAACTCTTCAAGGCAATCTAGAACTCTACTTGTTAACTTTTGGTTATAAGAATGTAGGTTTCCTGTTGGATTAGATCGTAAATAGACTCTTGCTTCTTTGGTATGTGACCTTAATTTATTTTGGTGCTCCTTTATTTTGTTTACAATTTGAATAGGGATTACTTCTTTAGTTGATGAAAGTACGTTTACATTTGATGAAGAAGGAATGTTTTTAAGCTCCATAAAGAAGCAACTTAGTCCTTTGTTTCGAATTACTTTTGCTAATGAAGCAACTTCTCCTCTCGTTCGATATAGCTTGCTTAGATGAATTGCACAGTGTTTAAATATTTCGCGGGTGCTTTCTTCTTGTAATTTATGCCAAACAGCACCATTCCCCACTGGTGCTAGTTGGTCTGGGTCACCCACTAATATTAATTGACTTTCTTTTGGCAGTGCATTTAGAACAGCTTGCATTAATGAAAGGTCAACCATAGACATTTCATCTATTACAAGAATGTCAAGTTGTAGTTTGTTTTTTTTACCTTTGAGAAACTTACCTTCAACAGCTTGTAGCCAACGATGAAGAGTTAAACAGGGAATTTTTGCTAATTTAATTTTGTATTCTTCATCCAAGTTCAGGCTTGATTGTTGGATTGTTTCTTCTAGTCGTCTAGTAGCTTTCCCTGTAGGAGCACCAAGGCCGATCTTTAGATTTGGATGGATTGATAATGCTTTAATTAGCATATTGACAATTGTATGCGTTTTACCTGTACCAGGTCCGCCACTTAATAGAATCAGATTGTGGTTAGAAATTGCTTCAACTGCAGACAATTGTTCTAAGTTAAGGGCTGAGAATCCTTGTCTAGTGAGGGTCTCACAATTTTGATCTTTTTTAATCCTTTGTTGAAATGACTTATAAGTTAATTGATCAATAACATTTTGCATTTCCTCACTCCAACGTCTCCAACTGAGATAATTGCCTTGAAGAACCATTGGAGAATTATATTTATTTATCCACCCACTATCCAAAAGCACTTTCATATGTTTATTAGGCCATCCACTCCCTTTTAGATTTATCTGTGCTTCAACTTCGTCTATCTTTAAATATATTTCACCTCTTGATAAGGATTCCATAAGCAATTTAACCAGATCTTCTAGATGAGGTGATGAATCGTTTTGAGAAGTTGTTTTTATTAGGAGCTTATTTAAAGCACTTACAAGGTTTTCAAGAGATTTAGGTTCATTATTCATCTTCAAGTCCCTCCTTTAAGTAGTTTATCTAACGCAAGTACACGATCTAGTGGTGCTTCTTCAATAAATAAACCTGGCGTTCCATGTTGATAATATTGTTCTTTATTTTCTTTAAGACTTGGAATACCTCTAATAAAAATGTAGGCATAACCTCCTAAATGTCTCAAGGGATCGTAGTTATCCAATCTCCAGCTTAGATATCTATGTAAAGCAACTAAGTACAAATGAGCCTGAAGAGGATAATGATGCATTTTCATTTGACACTCCATTGCCTTGTCGACATAGTGAATTGGGCTGCAATTAAAGATTTGCCTTTCTTGATAACGGTCTCCAATCCAATTGCTTTTCCAATCAGTTACCCACCATCGTGCATCTTCGGGATCATCTTTATCAATAAAAACAAGGTCTATAGATCCTGTTAGAAAACCTCTGCTTGAGATATTAAGCTCTTGAAGCAATTCTGAATACTCTCCCCCAAAACGATGATCAGGGTTAATTTTAAAGATTTCAGCTATATCACTAGAAGTAATGGGTTGACCATTTATTGATAACGACAAGTCAAAACTAAGTTCGCTTATTCGTTGGTTTGTATTGAGTTGATTTAATTGAAAGTTCCCTAGCGAACTACCCAAAGGAATACTTAGAAGTCTTCCCAAAGCTTCTTGTATATTGTTGTTCAAGCTTTCATCTATACCGCTCTTCTTAAGTTCTTCATCAATTAAACCTGTGGTTTCGAGGCTATTAGCTGGGATCTTAAAGTCGATTCTCTGAAGGATTCTATGTAGACAATCACCAGCAAGAGGTCCTCTTGGGAAGATTGCTAAGGGACTTTGCTCGTATGGATCAATTGATAGCCCTGTATGAATGTTAAGAGAGGATTCTTTACTACTAACTTCATCTTGTGCTGTATCCTTCCCTTCTTCTATTGCTTTTGGGTTCTGCAAGAAATCATGATGACCATTCTTTGTTGCTAGCCATGCTGAATAGCTATGTCTCCCCCAGCTTTTATCCAATAAGCGCTTGGGGCTCGGCCCAATCTTAAGAGGAATATTTTTACCACTTCTCTTCCAGACTCTAAGCTCTTCTAAGGCTTCTATAGTATGTATTTTAATAGTTCCATTAGTGCTGTTTAGCCATTTAATCATCGTTTCTTGTGTTAGTTCTTGTCGGTTGTATTCATGTGATTCTTTCCCAAATAATAAATTTAATAAAGGATTATTTTCTTGCCTCGAAGCCATACTCCATATGATTATTAATTTCTTTTGAGCACGAGTAAGAGCTACATATGCAAGTCGTTCTGATTCCTCTATAGATTCATTGATTGCTGCTTCTAATATATTACGACTACCCCCCCATCCTGTGTTAAGTGAAATTAGCCATTCATTTGAGTTTTTGATACACCATAAGGGACCGTTTGGGAGAGGTGGAGATTGCCAAAGATATGGGCAAATAACGACTTTATATTGAAGCCCTTTACTTCTGTGGATTGTAATTACATTAATAGCCTTTTCTGCTATATCACTGTTAGGACGACGACTTTCTGGTGTTGGATCTCTTGAAAAACTACGTTGTTGAGAAAGCCATCTGGCAGCTCCTAAAGCATCAAGCCCTTTGATATGTATTGCCTCTTGTACAAGGTCTGCACATTGTTGGAGATCCCCAAGCATCCTTCCCTGTTTTGAAAGCATAGCCAGGTTCTTACTTCCTAACAGCTCAGATAGGCAGCCTATAAGACCTATGTTTTGTAGCCTATTGGCCCAATCTACACATCTAATAATAACCTCATCAATTTCACCATTTTGTTCGCAGGCATTGATTTTATTTATATCCCACTGCATTAAGGATGAGCAGGCTAACAGTTTAATAATGCTGGTGTTGGTTGGATGGGCAAGGCATTCCAAAAAGAGTTGTACATTTTTAGCTGTTTGACTATCAAGCACATCCCCTTTGCTAACCAGTCGACTTGGAAGATTAGCTTTTTCTAGAGATTTTCTGATATTTTCAGCTTGTTCATGCCGACTTACTAGTACGCAAATGTCATGGGGATTTAATTCATCACTATGATTCTGGAGTAGATCTAGAATTGTATTAGTTACTATTACAGGAATATTTTCTTCAACCAATGCTTTCGATGGCAAATCATCATTAAATGAGGTTGGCGTAGGCGTGACGCCTTTAATATCTATAATTTCAATAGGAGCTGTGCCTGATTTTGAAAAAAGTATATTTTCCTTTGATGCAGAAATTAATGGGGGAGCCTCAAGCTTTGAATATTTCAAGCCGGCATTTAATAGAGTATTAAGGCCTTTCATGAGCTTGGGAGCTGATCGATAGTTTGTCAACAATGAGTCGATTCGTTCTGCTTTTTTTCTTGCTATCAAGTATGTAGTTAAGTCACCCCCTCGAAACTTATAAATAGATTGCTTTGGATCTCCTACCATTAAAAGAAAATGTTCTTTGCTTTTACTAAATGCTTGATTGATAATTCTCCATTGAACAGGATCAGTATCTTGAAACTCATCAACTAGAACGACTTTATATTTTTCCCTTAGTCGTTCAAGTAGGAATTCTGAAGATGCTTTAAAGTTTGAAGTTTTACCAGGATCTAATGCTTTAAGTTGATCTGCATAGCTAACTACTCCTTTTTGATTTCTTCTCTGAATTAACTTTTCGTGTGACCAAATAAGGGCATGTTCTAAAACCATTTCAGAAGGCTTATCACATAAGTCTGCTATTGAAGTTTGTAGTTTTGGTTTTAGTAAAGAGGATATTGGTAATTTGTTTCGCCGTTCTATTTCATAAATTTTTATTGGATGAAAGTAATCTTTTATTAAAAGATTACTTCGAATAGAGAAATAGTCAGGACTTCTATCAGAGCTTGTTTTTTCATTCTTGTTTGTTTGTTCATTAATCCAGGCGGTTAGTTCTATAGCTCTCTTTCTTCTAGGTTTGATAGAGAAAGGCCTGATATTTTCAATCCCCATTTTTTTCCAGGAAAGTGATTGAAGTCTAAAATCTTCTTCTAATTGCATTCCGCCTTCTCCCCATTCAAGGACAAAATCATCCCAACAATTTTGAATCCAGCCATTAAATTGACGAGACAAGGATTCGTTGTGTTTAATTTCCTGATGGATCTTTTTTAGTTCGATACTAGGGTTATTGTCGATTTTTATTAGACTATTGACTAAACAATCTATTGATATTCCTGCATTTTGTAGTCCTTTCACCTGCGAAGGAGCTAATGAAAGAACCTCTTCTCTCCAATATTCATGAATTATTTCCAAGATTAGCTCTTTATTATCTTCTTCTGAAAGTGCTTCAGTTTCTATATTATTACCAACATCGATAGCTTCCCTTTTAAGGTTTCTACTACAGAAACCATGAATAGTTGTGATATCCGCAGAATCAATATTTTCTAATGCTTTAATTAAAAGACTGGCCCATTGAAGCCTAGTAGATTCATCTATTACTTTTGACTCTAACCATTCATTCATTACCTGATCAGTGCAACTTGCCAGAGATTTAGGCGTATAACTTTCTAATCCTTTTAGGGCTAATACGAGTCGAGAACTTATTCTTGCTTTTATCTCCGATGCAGTAGCCTTTGTGAAGCTTATGACTAAAATTTTATTTATAGGACATCCTTTTTCTGTCAGAAGGCGAAGAACTAAATGAGCCAATGAATATGTTTTACCAGTACCTGCACTGGCTTCTAAAAGCCTCATGCCTGGTTCAAGGGGGTACTGATTTGGTTGGAATGGAATAGTGGTCATTTTATTCTTTCTTCAGTTGATAATACATATGAAGAATCTGGTATTAGTGACGCCAATCAAAGAAACTAATCCCTTTAAAAATAGCTGGTGTTTTTAATAAATATTTTGAGTATTGGGAACAAATTAATTTTAACTTTTTCTCTTCTAGTTTAGCTTTGCTAACTAAAATAATACCTAATATTATAAATAATATTAGGTGAGTTAGACTTGCTCTAAACAAAGTCAAGCCAATAGACATTAGTATTATGCTTTGATATATTGGATGTCTACAATATTTGTAGGGGCCTTCAGTTACAAAAACTGTAGACTCTCTTGGCTCAGGAAGTGGAGAAAAATTTGGCCCAAGATATCTTATACTTAGGATTGCTCGATAAGCACCTAGGATCAATATTAATAAAGCAATTATTTTGATTGAGATGGGCAAATATTCTAGCTGGTGCCTTGGTGGAGTAAGTAGTTGTGTCATAATCACTACTATTTGTGCATATAAATACCACTCACCTTTCTTATTATGCAGTATTCCATCCTTTGTTATACCAAAAGATTTTAAAAATTTATATGACATTTTTCTGTAGATCATCTTGCAGTGAAGTTGTTAAGTATTGGTTGGTAGAGAATATTTAAGCAATTTTCAAATATTTTGTTACCTAGAAATAGCTCAGCGTCACAATCATATCCAAAACATAATATCATTTCCGAATTGTGGTTCTCACCATGTTGATTGAAGCTACCTTTCCATTTTTTTTTAAAGTAATTATTAGAATTAGTTTTTTTCATATACCTAGCCTTAAATAGTTCCCACCCACTTTGAGGAGGCACTGGCCAACATTCGGTTAAGCCTTGCTCAACAAGCATATAAATAGTTTGAAGCATTTCCATTGCATCTTTTTTTAAAATAGGAGTGAATTCTGCTGAGAGCTTATATTGATGTTGTGAAGATTTAGTAGTGCTTCTGGAAATTATTAATGTCTTTCTTGGTTTATCGTCATATAGGCAAACCTGGAGATGTTGTAGCCATGCACTCATAATTGTAGCTGACTTTAACTTACCGATTTCTACGACTAAAATATCCTCTTGAATTATCAGATAGGTTATATTTTCATTGTTTATTTGGAGATTCTTTTCCTCTAATTCCCCCAAGTCCCTTATTAGTGATGAGAGACTTGCTATTCGTGCTTCAAGTATCTCGCACTCTAATTCTGCTGCTGATTTTGGAGGAAGTATACCTTGCCCTCTAAGCTTTTTTTGCCAATCATCTGCACCTAATAAGATAGGCAAAACGTTGTTATCACTTTCAAGGTTGTTTTGTGTGAATAATTCTTCATTTAGTAATTGGTACCTTTGGAGCTCATTTAGATTAAATGTATCTATAGTTTCGATTGAGATTTTCTTTTCTCTGGACCTAAGCTGCAAATGCTCAAGCCACGTAATTTGAGGTGCTCTCAACCAACTTTTAACTATATCATTCGTTAAAATACTTTCTTTGAATTTATAATTTATTTCCCATCTAAATGGAATTCCTAAAGCAGTTTGTTTTGGCTTAGTAAAGTTATCAAGAAATATTCTTGCTTCTAGATTACGCCTATCACAACTAATTGGTTGTTGATATTCAGTAGCAATGAAATTTTCATTACTTAGCGGATTAGGTGGAGGTGATTGGACTAAACCTAATTGATCACTCTCACTTAATTCATTCTTAAGATAATCTATGCATTGATTAATTGGTGCTGGCGCCTCAAGCTTCTCTCCTGTTTTTTCATCTCTACTATTCCAAGTGATCAAAAGATGTTGTCGACAGGACATTATTGCTTCTAGAAGCACATAGCGATCTTTATCACAATTATTGGGATCACCAAGTAGGCGTTTTTGTTCTAGCAGATTAAAACTTGGACGTTCCTCGCTACGAGGAAAAACTAATTCATCTAGTCCCATGAGAACAATTACTCGATGGGGTATTGCTCTCATAGGCTCTAGAGCACTAATGGTTATTTTTCCACTTCTATGACCGAACCGACCGTTCTCAAGAGAAAATAATTCTGTAAGTATTTCCTTTATTACAAGTGGTTGTATATTTAAGATGCAATCATTTGAATCTTGTGACCAGTTTTCGATCGTTATATTGAACAATTCACCTTCCCATGTTCTATTGCTTTCATTCTCTAAAAGATCTGTAACTATTGACTTTAATTGAAAAACCCATTGATTAGATTTCCTTGAATTCCTCAGCGCTTTTAGATGCTTGCATAATAAAGATAGTAAATTCCACCATTTTGTGATCTCGTTAACAGTAAAAGTTGAAGAAAATGGAGCTATATCTCCTTCTACGAAATTTGGTTCATTTGGAAGCACAATTCCAAGTAACCAGCGTTCTAAGCACCACTCTAAGCTATGAGTACTATTACCATTGCGATCTTTTTCGTCGATGCCCCACCTAAAGCCTGTCTCATATAGGCAATATGTGATTCTATCGACTTCATCTTGATCAAGCTTAAATTGGTTTTGTAGAGCTGGATTTGTTAATAGACGGTCAAGATTTAATGCGGTTAAACGACTAGAGGCAATATCTATAAACTCTAAGATAAATTGAATTAAACCTGGTTTCTCAATTTGGGAACGATCAGTTATCTTCCATGGGAGATTAACATTAGTCGCAGAAATATCATTAAATACGGACGATATTAAAGGAGCTAATCTCTTTACCTGAGGTGTCATAATTATTATGTCTCTGGGTTGGAGCGTATCGTCGGTTGCTAACCACTGAATAATTTGATCGCGAATTAATTGAACTTGTCTTCTTTGACCTGGAGACTCTAAAAAGATTAATGAATTGTCTTTATGCTTTCTATGAAGTTGAATTGATGCCTTATTTACTACTAGACTTTCTTGTAATTGTTCCAAAAAAGTTGGTTCTTTTGAGTTGTATGTAGCTATTTTTACTGGCATTGAAAAGAGGTCTTTTTCTTGCCATTCGCCTAATTGATACTCGCCACTTCCTTCCAATAATTGTTGAAACTCGGATCCCATTCGGCCCAAGCTTGCTTCTATTCGAGGTGTTTTTAGCATCCACATTCCATCCATAGGAACTTTCCAATCATTGCCAAGTTCCTCTCTTCTGCTTTTACAACGTTTCCATAGATCTTGTCCCGGAGTTAGTAGAAATATTTGGACATTAACCACGGAGGACAAGGCTTGAATGAGTTCAATTTGAATAGGAGCAAGACTGCTAACACCAAATATCAGAAGATCACGGGGGAGTTCCTTTGAGGAATGCTCCTTTCTTTTAAGCCTGGTTACAACTTCATTTATTTGTAGGCATATTGGCTCTGATTTTATTTTCGTTTTTAACAGTCTCAATAATAAAGGTTGCCATTTAATGTGAGGTGGTAAATCTCTTAATGATTTTGTCGGTTTACTATCTAAATTCCACCATTGCGCGATCACATCAGGTCTGTACAAAATATATTCATTGATTGTATTTGCAATACTTTTGGCTAGTGTCCATATTCTTTTGTCAAGTTCTTTATTGTTATTGCTTCCTTTTTGAATCCATTCATGCAGATGCTTGGATTCTTCTTCCTTAAGTAGTTTTGGCAGTACGTCAATAATTTCCCAAGTCAATTGATTGGTGTTCCATGGGTCCTTTGATGTAACTTCTAAACCTAAGAAAAGTTGAACAAACTTTCGTAAATGAGAATTAGGGAAAGGAAACTCAATTAACGCACTGATGCCATTGAATGTGGCAATTTGTTCGGATAACCATCTGCTTGTTGGCCATGTGTTAACCATTATTTCTACTGATTGAAATGGCTTTGGCTTGTTTAGACGTAATTGAGCTGCCAGCACTTCTGCTAACCATTCAGCTCTGTTACTTCGGTAGACAGTTAACAAGGTCAATGATCTAGAGGTGCTTTGCTATGAACCAAAGAAGGGTTCATGACGAGGATTTTTTATTAGTTCTTTCATTTCTTTAACTGCTTCTTTAAGACCAATTGCAATTGCTCTTGCAATAATTGTATGACCAATATTTAGTTCTTCCATTTCTGTTATTGATGCAATTGGCTCTACATTTTGATATGTCAGACCATGTCCAGCATTTACACGTAAACCAAGATTTCTAGCTCTCGCGACACCTTCACTTATTTTGGCAAATTCTAGAGGTTGATTTTTCCATGAAGCTCTTGCATAAGGACCCGTGTGAAGCTCTACCCATGTAGCACCAATCTTTGAAGAGGCTTCCAATTGCTTTGAATTTGCATCTACAAAAAGGCTTGTTGGAATACAACATGATTCCATTTTGGTTACGATTTCCTTAAGGCTTTTTGCATTTGATGCAACATCTAAGCCGCCTTCGGTAGTAATTTCTTCTCTTCTTTCAGGTACCAGAGTGATCATGTCTGGCTTTAAATCTAAGGCAATTTCAATCATTTCTGTTGTAGCTGCCATCTCTAGGTTGAGACGAGACTTAATTGTTTCTCTTAAAAGTTTTAAATCTCTATCTTGAATATGCCTCCTGTCTTCTCTTAGATGAATTGTTATTCCATCAGCCCCTCCAAGTTCTGCTAGAAGCGCCATTTGCACTGGATCAGGTTCATTTGCAAGCCGAGCTTGACGTATGTTTGCAATGTGATCGATGTTTACTCCAAGACTTGTCATATGGAAATGCTTATCCAATTCAATCTAAGTTTATTGACCAAATAGCAAATTTGTTTGCTCAAAACCATTAGCCGCTGACTTAACTGCCCAATACCATTAGATAAAAGATTCTTTTCACCGTTAAGTTCTTATATTGAAGCCATCAATAATTTCTTGGCATTCGTTCAACGAGAATCAGATTTATGCAAAGGAGTAAACCCCTTGTGGGGAAAACTTGCAATGATTGCTACACAGGACATCGTCCTAAAAAATTATTTCAAAAGTAGTATTGTTTTAGGTCAAGAAAATCTGCCGTTAGAAGGAGCAGTAGTTCTTGCACCTACTCATCGCTCTAGATGGGATGCTCTCATGTTGACAATGGCAGCAGGCAGGAGGGTGACAAAGAGAGATTGTCGATTCATGGTTACTTTATCTGAGATGCAAGGAATACAAGGTTGGTTCTTGAATCGATTGGGATGCTATCCAGTTGACAAAAAGAATCCTTCATTACTTTCTTTGAGATATTCTATTGATCTTCTGAGTGCTGGAATGCAATTAGTCGTTTTCCCAGAAGGACAAATTAATCGAAGAGGGAAATCAATAAAAATCGAAAGTGGTTTGATTAGACTTTCTCAACTTGCTTTTAGGAAAGGAGTAAAAGTTAAGGTTTTACCTATAGGCTTAGGATATAGCGAGGTCATACCTAAGCCCTTTAGCAAGGCTGCTATATGCTTTGGTGAGCCTATGTCAATCCTTAAAACAGGAAGAAAAGCTGCTAATGAATTTGACTTAGAGCTTGCATCTAGGATGCATACTGCTGAGGAATGTGCTCTTAAAGCTGTTGGCCGATTTTCCTAATAGATATAAAGTCAAGGTATATGTTTTATTTGTTCGATGAGTTTGAGAATTCCTATTGCAGCATTTGCACTCGGAGCAGGATTCTTTTTTTCAAGTATTCCATCTATTTCAGAGACATCAAGTTCCGAGGAATTCAGAGTTTTAGCAAAGGATGAAATTGGGTTAAGCCTCAACTCGGTTGAAAAATATTTATCAGATGGAGATGAATTTTTTGCAAGAGGAGATTTTGATAAAGCAAGGAAAAAATTTGATAAAGCAAGAGAAATGTCTAAGCTTTTATTAGGCTTTTATAGAGATTTAGGCAATTCGTTTAAGGGAATTGATGCGCGTATCCCTAGAGAAATGGATTCTAATAGCCGAAAAGTTCTTTCCTTGATTTCAAGAGCAAACTTAAAACTAGCAATCCTTTTTAGAAAGACTAACAGACCAGAACTGGCGGTACCTCTATTAGTAGAAGTGGTAAGAATTAGTAGCCCAGCAAATTTAGAAGGTCAAGAAGCGTATCAGACATTGGTTGAATTGGGATTTGTTAACACTACTTATAGAGGAGCTAGAAAAAGACTTTAATTTAGTATGTACTAACATCTGGTTCCTTAAATTTATTCTTTCCTGATTCCTATGGTTCATCCTGAAGAAGTAAAAGCATTAATAAAAAGTTCTCTTCCCGATGCGATGGTTAATGTTGAGGATATCAATGGTGGTGGAGACCATTTGAATGTAAATGTGGTTTCATCGACATTTGCAGGTCTTTCACGTGTGCAGCAACATCAATTGATTTATCGCGCTCTTGCTAAAGAGCTGGCCAGTGAATCTATTCATGCATTGGCATTAAAAACATCTACTCCCTAAAGCTCCTTTTTGATTATGAATTTAGAAACTCGAGCAAGGATTGAAGATTTAATCAATTCTCATTCAATAATGGTTTTCATGAAAGGAACAAAATTGATGCCTCAGTGCGGCTTCTCAAATAATGTTGTTCAAATACTTAATGCTCTAGGAAAGCATTTCGAGACCTTCGATGTCCTTTCTGATATGGATATCAGGGAAGCTATTAAAGAATATTCAAATTGGCCCACAATCCCTCAGGTATATCTAAAAGGAGAATTTTTGGGGGGATCCGATATTTTGATAGAAATGTATAACTCTGGCGAATTACTGGAGAAACTTGAGATTGCTCTTGCTTCTTGATGCCTTACTTCTGCTTTTGAAAGTAAAGATTATTTATATCTCCATCCGGACCAATGAAGCTTGATGGATCAAGAATCCAAGTTTCAACAAGCTTTTCTAGCTTTTCTTGATCTTTGGGACTAAGACTCCTTTCTTTCCTAAGTGCATGTAAATATCCATCTGCATAAATTTTTAATTCTGCTGGAGTATGAAAAGTATGAATAAGTTGCTGACATGCATCACATATTGACTGAAAATGTCTTATAGATTTAGGGTCCTGAAATGCTTGTGATGTCATTTTGCGATGATGTGTAGGTATTTCTTACAGTTGGACATTTAATTAGTTATTTTAAAGCAACTTGATTTTGGCTTGTGACATTAACTCCAGATCTACTTTCTGATGAGCCAAGTGCGCAGCCCTCACTAGGTGGTGGCTCTCATCATCCAACCAGTCAAAGTCCTTCAAGAATACTTGTAGTAGAGCCTCATCCGACTTTAAGGACAGTTCTAGTTCAGAGGCTTAGGCAAGATGGTCATTTGGCTGCTGCAGTTGGGTCTGTTGTAGAGGCAATTGATTTATGCAGGGATCAAGCACCAGATCTTTTAGTAAGTGCTGAGTTGTTAGAACAAAGCTCTGCTTTGAATTTGGGCCAACAACTAGGGTGTCCTGTAATGGTTCTAACTGCAAGATCCGGAGTGGAGACCTTGGTGGGCCTTTTAGATGATGGAGCAGATGATGTTTTGCGTAAACCCTTTGGCTTAGAAGAGCTTGCAGCACGATGCAGAACTCTCTTAAAAAGAGGACGAATAGGCCTACAAGAAAGGGTTACAGTCGGTCCTCTTGAAGTACATTTGCTACTCCGTCAAGTAACACTAAGAGAAAAACCTGTCGAATTAAGTCCAAGAGAATTTGCTCTGCTTTGTGCCCTTCTGATGCCGCCAGGCATGGTCCGTAGCAGGCATGAGTTGTTAAGAATGGCTTGGCCTCCTTTTAGTGGCGGTCCTAGATCTGTTGACACCCAAGTTCTTACTTTAAGAAGAAAACTAGAGCAAGCAGGGCTAGGAGATGGAGGTGGTATTACAACAGTGCGTCAGCAGGGGTATCGCTTTAGCTTAGATAGTCTTCCTTCTTAAATACTTAGTTAAAGACTATTTGATCGTCAATAATATCTAATTGATAATGTGAGCGTTCCTCTGATTTGCTTTTAAGTATCATTTTAGCCAGTTTAGTTTCTAATTTTGTCTGAATTATTCTTTTAATTGGCCTGGCACCATATATAGGATTATATCCTTTATCGGCAATCCAATCTATTACTTTTTCATTTAATTCGATTTCTAATCCCTTGTCTTTCAATCTCGCTTTTACTTTGTCTATTTGTAATTTAACAATTTTTTTTAAATCTTCTTTCTTAAGACTTTTAAAGATAATTTGTTCATCTAATCTATTTAGAAATTCAGGCTTAAAATAATTTTTTAATTGATTCCTCACAACTTCTTCTATCAGTTCGTATTCGTTTTTCTTATTGGTCATTTCTATTATTGATTCACTACCCACATTGCTTGTAAGAATAATAATTGTATTTTTAAAGTTTATATTTTTACCTTTACCATCAGTTAATCTTCCTTCGTCAAGTATTTGAAGCATTATGTTTAATACATCAGAATTTGCTTTTTCTACTTCATCAAAAAGAATTACTGAATAAGGGTTTCTTCTAACAGCCTCTGACAATTGTCCTCCTGACTCATATCCCACATATCCAGGGGGTGCTCCTATTAGTCGACTAATAGAATGTTTTTCCATGTATTCAGACATATCAATTCTAATCATTGCTTTTTCACTATCAAATAATTCTTTAGCTAGAGATTTAGATAACTCAGTCTTGCCTACACCCGTAGGCCCTAGAAGTAAAAAGCTTCCCATAGGCCTACTTGGATCACTAAGACCAGTCCTTGAGCGCTGTATTGAATCTGCTACAGCTTGAACTGCTTGCTTTTGACCAATTACTTTTGAGTTTAATTTGTCTTCAAGATCTAATAGCTTTTCTATATCTGATTTTAAAAGTTTTGTTAAGGGTATTGATGTCCATTTTGCGATCACTTCGGTTATATCATTTTCAGTTACTTCCTCTCTTAAAAGTAGACTTTTTTGATCATTATTATTATTGACCATAATTAAATCCTCTTTTTGCTTTAATTTATTTTGTAAGGAGTTTAAAGTTCCATATTCAAGTTCTGCTGCTCTGTTTAAATCATAATCTCTCTTGGCCTGTTCAATTTGAAGTTGAACTTTTTCGATTTCTTCTTTTAAGAACGAAAGAGTATTTATAGACTCTTTTTCTTCTTGCCATTGCTTATTTAAAGAACTTTGCTTACTCTTCAGTTCGTTCAATCCATTGTCTATTGCATTTAATTTTTCTTGACTTGCTAAATTTGATTCTCTTTTTAATGAAAGCTTTTCCATTTGCAATTGAATTATTTTACGGTCTATCTCATCTAACTCTTCTGGCTTTGATGTGATTTCCATTTTTAATTTAGAAGCAGATTCATCTATTAGGTCTATTGCTTTATCAGGCAGATAACGCTCTGATATATATCTATTGCTTAGCACAGCTGCTGCAACTAAAGCACTATCCGATATTCTTACTCCATGGTGAACTTCATATTTTTCTTTTAATCCCCTAAGAATTGATATTGTATCTTCAATGGATGGTTCGCTTATTAAGACTTGTTGGAAACGTCTTTCTAATGCTGGATCTTTCTCAATATGTTGGCGATGTTCATTTATTGTTGTTGCACCTATGCAGCGCAATTCCCCTCTTGCGAGCATTGGCTTAAGCAGATTGCTTGCATCCATTGCGCCCCCTGTAGCACCAGCTCCAACAACTGTATGAATTTCATCTATAAAAAGGACAATTTGTCCTTGTGATGATGTCACTTCTTTTAGGACTGCCTTTAATCTTTCTTCAAACTCTCCTCGATACTTTGCACCTGCAATAAGAGCTCCCATATCCAGAGCGATTAATTGACGATTTTGTAGAGCCGACGGTACATCACCATTGATAATTCTTTGTGCGAGGCCTTCCACTATTGCAGTTTTCCCAACGCCAGGCTCACCTATTAATACAGGGTTATTTTTAGTTCTGCGACTAAGGATTTGAATAGTTCTTCTAATTTCGTCATCTCTTCCTATTACTGGATCTAGAATTCCTTCTCGGGCTGCAGAAGTAAGATCTCTGCCATACTTCTTAAGAGATTCATATTTTGATTCCGGATTTTGATCGGTCACCTTTTGATTCCCTCTGATTTCTGCTATTGATTTTAAAAGTATTTCAGGGTCTATTTTTTCATGAATAAGTATTTTATTGCAGCATCTTTGATCTTTTGAGAGAGCAATTAACAAGTGTTCAATAGAAATAAAGTCATCGTCAAAAGACTGCTTTATTTGATCTGATTCATTTATTGTCTTCTGAAGATGTTTACCAATGAATAAATTTTCAGGACGTTCTTTTAATTTAGGCTGATTCTTTATAAAATCATTTAAATGCATTTTAATTTGATCTATTGATCCATTGCATTTTTTAATAATGCTTTTTGCAAGATCATTCTCTTGAATTAAGGATTTTAAAAGATGCTCAGTTTCTATGTATTGATGGTGAAATCCTTTTGCATTTGATTGTGCTTGAAGTATTGAAGACCATGATTCTTCAGTGAAATTGTCAGTTTTTATATCCATAATTATATTTAATAATAAGTGTATTAATTATCTCTAAAAATACCTTTAGCATTAAGAGGGTAAACCGAATTCATCAGATCGGTAAACTTGTCTTTGTTCGGTTATCTCTTTAAATGGAAATATCATGAATGTTTTTGAATGAAAGCCATTTATAACTAGTAGCTCTGTTAGATAGCTTTTATACAAAGTAATATATAATATTAGGAATATTGAAGAATTTTAAGTTTAAATTAAACGTGTAGGTTCTTGTTGTGATTATAATTACTTGAGATTCTGATCGTTTACTTTCAACAATACTAAGATAGTTCATTGTAAAAATAAAAAAGCCGACTGAGTGAGAACTCAGTCGGCTTTTTTATTTTTTTTATTTATCGTTAGTTAACAACTACTTTCCCGACCATCCCTGCTCCTCTATGAGGCTCGCAGTAATAGTCATATGTACCTGCTTCTGTAAAAGTTTCTTGCCAGCTTTCGCCAGGAGCAAAAGCAAGGTCAGGATGACTTAATTCTTCATGACCTTCAAAAACTGCATTGTGAGGAGCAAGTTTGTTGTTGACAAACTTCACAGAGTCGCCAGTACTTATGGTTACAGAGCTGGGTTCGAATGCAAGCATTCCAGCATCAGTTCCTAGTTTTACTTCAACTGTTTTAGCTTGTGCGGATGCAACTCCAAAGGCAAGCACCAAAAGCAATGCAAAACATGCAGATAGCGCTGAGCGAAGCGAGGAAATCATTTGTTTCTTTATTTCTTTGGATATATTACCTGTTTATAGGACTTTTTACCTTTTGGCAATCCTGAATAAAGAAGAATTTCATTTATTGATTGTGCATAGCTAGTTCCACCAAAGTCTTTAGGGTTTGTTATTGGATCATGAACAAAATGTCTTTGCTTAATACTGAATCGGTCCCATTGAGTAATTTTGATTGGGAGAATGGTAACTAAGCACTCAATTATCCATCCCCATAAAGGCAAAGATATGTACCTATTCATGGTTTTCCATTTTAATAAAGCATTAATAGCTTGATCTATTGATAGGGAGGGTTGCCCAAGGACAAATTTAGGAATTTTGTTCACAGCTTTAGAGGAACGAGGCTTAAGCTCACTTATTAGTAATTGGCCGCATACAAAAGCTATATCTTCTGCATGTATGAAATGGAACTTAGATAAACCTTTAAACCATCTTGCAAGCCATAGCCATTTAGTTGCTTCTTTCAGCCCTTGAGTTAAATAACTTGAAGGAAACATTCCTGAACTATCAAATTGCCCGCCAAATACAAGTGTTGGGAAAACGGCGATTATTTTGTTTGACAACGGATGATTCTCAAGATCTTGTAGACATTTTGCTTTTGTTTGTATGTATTCAGTTCCATATCTCAATGCTTCTGGTAGTGGATTAAGATCTTTGTCGAGAATGCTTGCGGTAGAAAAGTATATGAATCGTTGAAGAGTATTTGGCTTTAATAATGATAGGAGTTTTTTAACAGCAATAACATTTACTTGAGTTGCTCTTTCAACTCCACCCCATGCAGTAGCAGTATGAATAACATGCGTAGCATTAGCTATTTCATTAGAGAAGACTTCAGGATTTCTTATATCACCAACTAACAATTTTACTCTTTGATCATCATGATTTATTGATGATAGTTTTTTGGGATCTCTAATCCACAAAAGTAACTTGGCTTCAGTGTTTTTTAAAAGCCAATTACAGGTGTATTGGCCGACACAACCACTTGCTCCAGTAATAAGTATGCGAGCTTCTTTCAAATGTTAGAAATAAGATTGTTAATGTTTTTTCCAGTCTCAAAGAAAACCTTTGCGTTCTCTTCTGGAGTGCCAGGAAGTATTCCATGTCCAAGATTAAGGATATGTTTTCTGCCTTTTGCTTTTTTGACGGTGTCAATGATTCTTTCTTGTATCATTTTAGGTGTGCCAAAAAGTATTCCAGGATCAACGTTGCCTTGAATCCCAATATTGTTCGGCAGTCTTGCACACCCTTCGGCCATATCTACAGTCCAGTCTAGTGAGACTATATCTACACCAGTTTTAGCCATTCTTTCAATAACACCTGCACTGCCAGAAATGTAAAGAATCATTGGAGTATCTGGATGTGATTGTTTTACAAGGTCTACAACCTTTTTTTGATATGGAGCAGCATAGTTGTCATAGTCTATGGGACTTAATTGTCCAGCCCATGAATCAAACATTTGAACAACTTGAGCTCCAGATTCTATTTGATATTTTAAGTAATTAGCAATTGATTCTGCGAAATGATTTAGAAGCTTATGAAGTAAATCTGGCTGCTGAAATGCCATTGCTTTTATAACTGAATAGTTTTTACTACTTTTACCCTCTACTACATATGCAGCTAGGGTCCAAGGCGCCCCTACAAAACCTAAGACTGCTGCTTCATTTTTAACACTTTCTCTTAACCTTCCTAATACTTCTCCTACAAAGGGAAGACTAACTTGAGGTTCAAGAGGCCTAAGTGTCTTTACTTGCTCTAGGGTGCGAATTGGGTCGTTGATCAAAGGACCTTTGCTTTCAACAATGTCGAAATCAATTCCCATCCCTGGGAGAGGTGTCAAAATATCTGAAAAAAGAATTACTCCATCTGGTTTAAACTCTCTAAAAGGCTGCATTGATATTTCATATGAAAGATCTGGGTTCTCAGATCTTTCTCGAAAACTAGGATGGTTATCTCTTAATTCTCTATATACCTTCATATACCTTCCTGCTTGACGCATCATCCAAACTGGAGGTCTATTTACAGATTCACCGCGAGCAGCACGGAGCAACAATGGAAGTGAGTCGGTCATGCGTGAAGAGGTTGAATTAGAAACTTACTGGACAAGTAACTCCAAAAGTAGGATAAATCTGATTAGGGTGTATCTTCTTCACACCTTTTTGTATTTACTGAATTTGTAGTATTCAGAATAAACTGCTTTCCTAAATATGTATTATTTTTTGTTTTTGCGATATTTTAGAATAAGGACACTTAGAGGAGGAAGAGAAAGTTCAAGCGCATTTTCATATTCATGAATATTCCATTCTGTCGAATACTTCCCACCTAAATTACCAGTATTTGACCCCCCATATTTCTTAGCATCTGTGTTGAATATTTCTGCGTAATATCCAGATACTGGAACACCGACTTTATAATTTGCATGTGTCTCTGGAGTAAAGTTTGCTACAACAACAAGCCATTCACCTGTTGAGCTTTCTCTCCTCATAAAACTAATTACAGAGTTTGTATTGTCTTTACAATCAATCCATTGAAATCCATACTCATTAAAATCATCTTTCCATAATGCGGGCTGTGACTTATATAGGCAATTGAGGTCGTCAATAAGTAATTGAATACCCTTGTGAGGATCATGTTCTAACAGTTCCCATTGGAGATCATCCCAAACATTCCATTCTTGCCTCTGTCCAAACTCCATCCCCATAAATAATGTTTTTTTACCAGGATGTGTCCACATATATGCAAGTAAAGCCCTAGTGTTAGCGTATTTTTTCCAGTCGTCACCTGGCATCTTATGAAGAAGATGACTCTTGCCATGGACTACCTCGTCATGACTAAGAGAAAGCATGAAGTTTTCTGTGTAGTTATAACAAATAGAAAAAGTTACATTGTTCTGATGAAATTGTCTAAACCAAGGATCTATTTCAAAATAATCGAGCATATCGTGCATCCAGCCCATATTCCATTTTAGATTGAAGCCAAGTCCTCCCATATCAGTTGGTTTTGTGACTCCTGACCATGTAGTTGATTCCTCCGCTATGGAAAGTGCCCCTGGAAAATGTTGAAATAGCACATGATTGGCTTGTTGAAGAAAATTAACCGCTTCAAAATTTTCATTACCACCGTCTTCGTTTGGTATCCATTCACCTTCTGGGCGCAAATAATCTTTATAAAGCATCGAAGCAACAGCATCAACTCTAATGCCATCTATATGAAATTGCTCGAACCAATAAACGAGATTAGCTACTAGAAAATTGCGAACTTCATTTCTGCTGTAATTGAAGATCAAGGTACCCCATTCTTTGTGTTCACCTATTCGAGGATCTGCATGCTCATATAGGTGCTTCCCATCAAAAAAAGCAAGACCGTGTTCATCCTTAGGGAAATGCCCTGGCACCCAATCAAGAATTACGCCTATTCCTTCTGAATGACAGGTATCAACAAAAGCTCGAAATTCATCTGGGGTACCGTATCTGCTTGTAGGGGCATACCATCCTGTAACTTGATATCCCCATGATCCATCGAAAGGATGTTCAGATATAGGCATTAATTCAATATGAGTAAAGCCTCTAGCTTTTACGTAAGGAATAAGTTTTTCAGTTAATTCAGGATATGTAAGGAACCTTGTTTCTGGTTTTAAGTCTGCAGCAGGGACAGGTTCTCTAGTAGATCCATCTTTTTCTATATAAGGGGTTTTGTTAGAGGAATGCATCCAGCTTCCTAAATGCATTTCATATACAGAAATAGGTTTATTCAGTTGATCGGTTTTATCTCTCTGAGTCATCCATTTTTGATCTTTCCATTTATATGAATCAAGAGTCGAAACTATAGAACTTTGGGCTGGCCTCACTTCATGTTGAAATCCATAAGGGTCTGCTTTCTCATAACAATGACCTTCTTGAGATCTAATTTCGTATTTGTAAAGGTCTCCTTTTTTTATATGTGGAATAAAAAGTTCCCAAATTCCACCAAGTCGTTTTTGCATGGGATGATGTCTTCCATCCCATGAATTCATGTCCCCAATTACTGAAACACTTCTGGCATTAGGAGCCCAGAGGCAGAACATTACTCCTTCAACTAAATCAAGCTTTGTTTGATGAGCACCCATGCGTCGCCATATATGGTGATGATTTCCTTCTGCAAAAAGGTGTCTATCTATTTCCCCCATCCATTCGTGTCGAAATGCCCAAGGATCATTCTGGGTATGTGATATGCCAGCCCTTTCAACACTTATCTGGTAACTAGACCCTGGATTTTCTTCTAGTGATGTTTCAAAAATCCAGGGATGATTTGGATTTGTTAATTTCTTTTTTCCATCTTTTAAAAGAAGATTGACTGCATCAGCTTCTGGCATCCACACTCTTAATGCCCATTTATTTTCAATTTGTTGTGGACCTAGTACCCCTAAAGGATTGTCATGTCTACATTCTGCAAGCTTTTGCCCTTCATTTGCCAGCCAGTCAATATTAATGCTGGTAGACATGACAAAATAACCAATAGAGAATTGACCTTATCTGATTAAAGGTATTCTTGGGAATCTATGTTAGTAAAAAGAGGTTGGATTTGAAGTCTTGATTGGTTGAGGTCCATAGCAATTGTTGTGATTAAACAATTTGGACTTGGACCAACACATGGATATTTATCTGTGCCTGGATTAACAGCAATAGCTGGCCATGAGGCACCTGAAACGGATATACGCAGTTGAGATCCTTTATGGAAAGTAGCAAGAAATGGTTGAAGAGTTACTTCCCTTTTAAGAAAAATGTGAGGGTCGTTATCCCTAATTCTTAGTACACCTGTTGAAAGTTGTTGAACGTTTGATTGATTTTTTAAAATTATCGATAAAGCAATGAAGAGATCAAAGCCTTTTTGATCTGATGTTGCATGAATACATAATTTTGGAATTCCTTCCAATATTGCATCTTCTTTAAAGGGAGTGCTTGTAAAAGTCGCCACATCTCCTCTTTCATCGATCTTCTTTCTATTTGCTTCTCCAGGGGTAGGACTTAGATGCCCACCAATTGCAGGAACTGGTCGCCATGGATCATGTACAAGGTCTATGTACCCCTTCCCTGGGGGATGAGATCTTAAAAGTCCTTCATCAGTATCTCCACAAGCTAAGCCTTCGCTAGATAAAAACCACGTATTTTGCTTGATTGAGCTTTTTGTCTTCCCAGGGGTTTCCCAAGAGTGAATTGTAAGATTCCAAAGTTTTTTGGAAGGTGTTTTTTTAACTTTTGACTTTTTATCTTTTAGATGAAAATTGAAAAAATCAAGTTGAATTTGATTTGTTCCTTTCCACCATTCAAGATGAGAAGCTGGACCAATATGTATTTCAGGTTGGCCTCCATTGCTAATTGATTTTTGGTAAATGTCCAAAATACCTTTTAGATGTGGATCCCACCAACCGGCTATTAGAAGCATGGGCTGTTTTGTCCATGTTGTTAATGGTTTATGAATTTTCCATTGATTAGTTTTACTTTCAGACTGTGCTAGCCATTTGTAGGCCATGCCGTTGGGATCATATTTCTTAAGAAGCTCAGGACCATTACATAGATAGCTTCCTGTTTGAAGACTTTTACGTATTTCTTCCCATCCCTTTAATTCTTTCAATCTCTTTTGTTTTTGTGCAGCTAATTGAAGTCCCCAAGACAGTCCTATGTGCCACCAATAAGCTCCTCCTTCGCAGCTCCAATGCTCATCCTCGTAAGTACCAGTCATTGCAGGGGCAAGGCAATCAGGTGGCTGACTTCCTTCCTCGCCTAGTAGCTGAGTCAGGCCTTGATATGAAAAACCATAGGTTCCTAAAAGACCATTGCATTCTGGTAAGGATCTAACCCATTGATGAGTTTGAGTAGTATCGGATGATTCTTGATCAAATCCAATAAATTCTCCCTCAGATGCTCCTTGCCCTCGAACATCTTGAACGATTACTAAATATCCATGACTTGCCCACCAAGAAGGATGGGCGTATGTAACTGTAGAAGCTATTTTTCGACCATAAGGTTGTCTCATTAAAAGTGCTGGCCAAGGTCCATCATCTTTTGGCATCCATAATCTTGAGCGAAGTTTTATCCCGTCAATAAGACTTAGGCTTTGATCTTTATATGAAATAGCTTGATTCACAGTTGATTTAAGTATTAATAGATTTCATGACAATACATACCAACGATATAAATAGATAGGATTTCTGCATCTTTAAAGGTTAGATTTTTATCTCTACTAATTTCTTCAATTACTTCTTTAGAGTTAGATGAAATTCCATTGGCATTTAAATTTCTAAACTTATTGCATAGCAATTTTGCCTCTTCAGGATTTCTTTTAACATTTTCCAAAAGCTTAGATTGTCCGTATGCAAAAGATGTTGAAGAAATTAAAGCTATTAATAATGTTGTTAAGTAAGGCATTTTATATAGTTTGTTTTTTAATTGTATTGGATTTAGGATTACTTTAAAAATTAGTTGACTATTGTTAAATAATTTTTTGATTTTCTTTTGCTTTTTCTATCCATTTGTTTATTTTGATTAAATCAGTATTTGATGACCGATTTGCCATTAGCTGTATTTCTAGTCGGCTTATCTTTGTAAGTAAATCTTGAGGAGAGGAATTTGCTAATGCCCTTACTGATGAAATACCGGAGTGCATTAATAATGCTGCTTCTTCCTGTAAAAGGTCTAGTTCACAGATAAATATAGCTATGCATCGTAGGCAGTTTAGATTTCTACTAGTTCCACAACCTTGCTCTATAAGTTTAGTAATATCTAAGTCACCAAGAGTTGCAATTGAATGCCATGAGTCAAAACCTCTTAAAGTAAGTTCTTTCTCTTCTTTCTTAAAAGTTGGGAGAAGTTTTTCTAAGGGCTTTTGAATCTTTTTAAAGTTTTTATAAGAATTCTTCATTATCATTGAGACCTTGTTGAGACGATCCTGAAATTTTATTTGTAGAATTTTCTTCGTCTAGAGCAGGTTCTGATATTTCTTCAGCATCTACTTTTTTTACAGAATAAAAATTGTTTGTTTCAATAGGAATAGTTGTTTTCTGTGTAGGGTCACTAATTACTTCTCCAAGGATTATTGGGCGACTGATTCCATCTCCTGCAGATTCAATTTTACGAATACGAATATTTACCTTTGCTCCATTTCTCCCACTTCCTTTTAGATTCCCCGCAATTTGTTCTAGGGATGGTTGGATGGATTCATCTGGAAATCCTTCTGGAGCCTGAGCTACGACAAGGTCAGCGCCGTTGTCATACACGACAGGTACATAAAGAGCTCCTTCTATATTTACAGGTGGTGAATAGCTTGTTTGAAAAGCAAAGCAGCTTCCGGATAGTAGAAGAGTAAAGATAGATGCCCCAACGAGTCGAAACCTTATTCCCCATCTGAGTAAAAAGGCCAATAATGTACATATACCTAGCCCTATGCCAGCCCAAGCTAGCCAGATAGTTGCCTCCTGTAAGAATTGAGAAATTGACATAAGCTGGTTAAGACTACATTCACTCCTTATAGTTCGTCTGCTCCCTAAAAGACACAGAAAGTTCTAAAGGAGTGAAGATTAAACTCATAAAAGTTAAGAAATGGAGCTTTTTAGGGGCTTTGTTGATTTTTGGCGGCTACTCAATTTTTTCTTATGCAGATAAGGCTTTATCGAAATTTATTTTAAAAGTAAGACCAGATCTAGAAAATAAACTTTCAGATCAATGGGGACGAACTTTAATAATTGGCCCTTATAAAGGTCTTAGACCGTGGGGGTTTGCTGTTGGTCCTTCTAAACTCTTGCAAGGAGTTGAAGATGATTCTTCAGTTGACATTTCAAGCTTGAAAATTCAAATTGCTCCAGTTGCTAGCCTTTTAAATTGGAAACCAGTCGTTATTTTTAGTCCTTCAAAAGCGAAGATTTTTCTGAAGACAAATGAAAATGGAGCTCATTTTGTTTTAGGGAAAACGAAAGGAGGTAAAGCTAATAATTTTGATTTGATAATCAGACTAGATCAATCTTCAGGAATCTTGCTTGATTCTTCGAAAGAAGAAATTAAAACCAAAGCAAATGCTTTCATAAAACTTGTTGATAAAAAGATTAAAGGATCAGTTTCCCTTTCTTTCCCGGATAAAGGAGAATTGTTTCTTAAAGGAGGTGGATATTTGAACACTTTAAGTTTTAGAGGAAAGGCTCGATTCAAAAATTTTAATTTAGAGAGTTTTCAATCTACTATTTTTAATAGGTATAACTTTTTAGCTCGTGGAAGAGTAAACGCAAATATTCGAGTTGGAGTAAAAGAGGAAGACATTAATTGTGCTGGGGGCATCAGATTTGATGGCCTCAACCTGAGATTTGCATCATTAGACTCTAGGACTCTTGTCTCTAAATCTACTTCTATTAGATGTAGGAATAAAACTATAGAAATGCCTAATAGTAAATTTAAATACGGGCTTTGGTCTGCTGATTTAAGGGCTTATATGCCTATTAAGAAAAAAGCTGCATATAAGTTGAATTTGCTTTCTTCAATTCACTCTGAGAGTGATATTAATTCTCCATTAAATATAGAAGCAACTTTACCTATTGGCTTTAATAAGAGCGGACTTTCTTATGGTGAGCTCTTTGCTCAATTAGATCTAAATGGCTTCTCGTTATCTTCTTTAACCTCTTTAATAGGAACCTCTATGTCTGGAAGTCTTTCGACTAGCGGTACGATTAGCGGACCTATTTCTTCTTTGACAAGTAATCTCTCTGTAGAACTTGATAAGCCTCAGATAAGTTCAGTAAGACTTCAAGAGAAATGGCAAGGTAATTTCAAAGGATCACCTGGAGGTGGAGGTGAGCTATCAATGACTTCTGTAGGAGCTGCAGTCCCTGGCACACTTAAGGCGAAACTTAAAGAAAATTGGTCGCTAGATCAACTTGTTCTCAAACGCTTGGGGGGAGTAATTTCACTTGAAAATAAAAAGGATATTTATAGTTGGCAAGCAAAAAACTTTAGATTAGATCGTTTAGAAGTTGCAATACCTCCTGTAAGGAGCTTTAACCGTGTTTTTGGCACCCTGATTGGTGAAGGAACTCTTAAAACGGCACCTCTTTTTGTAGATGGCGAAATAAAATATCGTTATCCCAGGCTTCTGGGTGTTCGTTTAAAAGAAGCAGTTCTTAAAGGTACTTATTCAGAGGCGAAGTATTCTTTATCAGGCGAATTAATACCACCAGATACAGGCAAGATATCAATTAATGCTAATGGAAAAATAGGCGGACCTATTAAGGCTAATGCAATTGCAAAAGGTATAAGTCCTACTTGGTTAACAGATAGTAGTTTGACAATTTCCAAATTTAATTTGTCTCCAGAAGTTGCTTTAGGCACTGCTAAAAATCTAAATGGACTTTTTCTTGCTTCTCCTAAGGATTCGCTTGATAGTCAATTGATTAATTGGGATATTTCGCGAGTTTTTGTGGAAAGATATAAAAGAAAAATTTCAAGCAAGGAAATTATAAATCCATCTGATCTGCAAGGAAACCTAAATGCAGAGGCTAACTTAGAGGGCTCTAAAATCTCCAAATTGAATCTAGAGGTTAAAGCTTCTGGCAAGATATGGATAAAGGGCGATAAACAAAGTGAGGAGAAGATAGAGCCTTTTACAGCATCATTTAAATCATTATCTCTAACTGATAAAGGAGAGTTCAAAATTTTAAATTTACCTTTTTCAATTTTGTCATTATTTTTCACGTCACCTTCTTCTCTAACAGGTATGTTTGGTGTTGTTGGTAGATACAAATATAATGATAATTTGCCAGAATTGTCAGCGGATCTTGTATTAAATAAAGCTAAAATATCTGAAAAAGAATTTGTATTAGATAAAGCAAATATTGTTTTATCTAATTCAATTTTAAACACAGATATATCCATTCGTGAAGTTTCTTCTCTTCAACCAGTAAAAATTGTTGGAAAAGTACCTTTATCAAATGATCTTCCTTTTGATGTCAAAGTAGAAAGCCATGGAGATGGCCTTACCTTTTTAGACGGTTTGTCTAAGGATTTTGTCAATTGGAAATCCGGTACAGCGGACTTAAAACTGATAATTAGTGGGACACGTTCTAAACCAGTAGCTAATGGTTATTTTGTTGTTAGCAATGGAGAATTTTTATTGAAACAAAACCCTGTAAAGGATTTCGATACTAAAATAATCTTTGATTTTAATCAGATAGATTTTCAGACATTAACAGCTCGTATTGGTGATAAAGGTGTTGTTAAAGCAAATGGAGGAATGTATATATTTAGAGATGATAAAGAAATATCAAAAGAGCTAAACTTAGTAATTAAATCTATTGAATTTGATCAAAATAATTTTGATTTTAAAGTTTCTTCAAACCTCAATGTTAAAGGTTCAATTCTTCAGCCTTTGTTAGGTGGTGATATAACTATTGAGCAAGGGTCTATCTCTACAAAAAGATCGCGTGTAGATAAGAAAAATTCCACATCAACTCAAAAGATATCTACTAATTCCACTCAGCGTTACTTTAATCAGCTCCCAGAACAAAATTGGGATTATAAAGACCCTCTTGTACTTTTTATAGAGGATAAGAATTCTCCTGCTAACAAATTACTACGTTCTGGACTCCCCAAAGGTTTGTCTTTTATAGGCTTTGATTCCTTAAAGCTTCGATTAGGCCCTGATTTAAGAATAGTGTCACAACCAATTGCAAGTTTTGATGCTGCTGGAACTTTAATCTTGGACGGAGCATTAGATGACACTCTTGATTTACGAGGACTAATTCGTCTTAGGAAAGGGAGAGTGAATCTCTTTACAACAACTTTTGCTCTCGATACACGAGAACCGAATATTGCTTTATTTGCACCCTCTATGGGATTAATTCCTTATTTGGATATAACAATGACCACTCGTGTTCCAGATGTTATTCAGGACCCAACTAAATTAGACTCTACTAGTGATTTTGCTTCTAATGGCTCTGGAGCTGTTGGCATAGGGGGCTCTAGATTCGTCAAGGTCGAGTTAGTAGCAACTGGACCTGCTGACCGAGTCTCTGAGACTTTTCAACTAAGAAGTACGCCTGCGTTGCCAAAGAGTCAACTGCTTGATCTTATTGGTGGAAACTCTTTGACAATGTTAATGAGTGGTAGTGAGAGAGAAGTTCTTGTGGATTTTTTGAATAGGTCGTTCCTTTCCCCTGCTTTAGGTAATTTAAGTGGTGCTTTTAGTGAAAGAATACAAGTCTCTTTATATCCTGCATTTGTCACTGCTAATGATATAGCTAATGATGAAAGCGAAAATAGTGAGGTAAATGAATTAACTGATTCTGAGGCTAGTGCGGATGATTTATCACCGCAGCAAGCTTGGATAGCGGAAGTTGGTTTTGACTTATCTCAGAGAGTTAACTTTTCAATTCAGACAACACCTAATCGTAAAGATATTCCTCCTCAAGGTACAATCACATTCCAAATTAACCCTAGTGTTGGAGTACTTGGTGCTTTAGATAAAAATGGTAATTGGCAGAGTCAAGTTCAAATTTTTGTACGTTATTAAATATGAAGAAAATAATTTATGATTTTATTGGCTTTGATGTTGGATCTTCATATATAAAAATGCATTGTTTTAATGATCAGCATCTTTGCCATAAGAGGAATTTAACGGTTGATAGTTATTTGACGCCCGGAGCTATTACTGTTTTGCTTTGTGAGGCTATAGATTTATTAGATGATGGAGCTGTAAATTCTATTGTAGTTATTATCCCTGGAGTAATCGATAAAACAGGACGATTTGTTGAGTCTTGGATTGGTAACCCACTTTGGGTTGATATACCTTTAGCAGATTGGTTGGAAATAAGATTGAAAATCAAGGTAGTGCTTGCAGGAAAAAATTCCTTTTCATTTATAAAGGATTTATCTGTATTTTCTTATCATTTAAAAAACAGCTTTTCATTGTTTTATCAATCGTCCTCTTCTTAACCATGCAATGATTTACTAAATTCTAAAAAAATTGCTATTTATGAGGGAGGATGATGTGAATGAACTAATTCTCTAATGGAAAAACAAATTTTGGTCCCATCTCCAACAGATGAATTAGTGAACAGGGCCCTCGAAGTGAAGAGTGCTTCAGTTTCATTGTCGCAATGTTCAAATGATCAGCGTCAAAGCGCATTGATTTTAATGACTGAGGCTTTGAGTTTGAGATCTAGCGAAATTTTGAAAGCAAATTCAGATGATGTCCATCGAGCCGAACAAGAAGGGCTTAATCAAGCTCTTCTTTCAAGACTAAAACTAACTGAAGAAAAATTACGCATTAGCATTGAAGGCATTAGACAAGTGGCGTCGTTGTCTGATCCGATAGGGATACGTCAACTCCACCGTGAACTTAATACAAACCTTTATTTACAACGAGTTACAGTTCCATTAGGGGTTATCGGAGTGATTTTTGAATCTAGGCCTGATGCTGTTATGCAAATTGCTTCTCTAGCAATACGTTCTGGTAATGGAGCAATCCTGAAGGGTGGTAGTGAAGCTAGTTTGACAAATATTGAAATAGTAAAAGCAATGAAAGAAGGACTGAGCAAATCGGATATTCAGCCTGAATCAATATGCTTGTTAAAAACGAGACAAGAGAGTTTAGGCTTGCTTGGTTTAGATGGAATTGTTGATCTAATTATTCCTCGAGGAAGCAATGAATTAGTACGCTTTATTCAAGACAATACTCGCATACCTGTTTTGGGCCATGCTGATGGAATTTGTCATTTATATATTGACTCTGCAGTTAATCTAAATCAGGCCCTAGATATTGCGATAGATAGCAAATGTCAATATCCGGCAGCATGTAATGCTATTGAAACTTTGCTATTACATAAAGATATCGCTGCTTCTTTTCTTAAATTAGCTATTCCAGCGTTTGAAAAATTGGGAGTCACTCTTTTAGGAGATGAATTGTCTCAGTCTTTTGGAATTATTACAAAGGCAGAAGAAAGTGATTGGTCTACTGAATACCTTGACTTAAAACTTTCGGTAAAAGTCGTTTCATCAGTAGATGAGGCGATGCTTCATATACGTCGCTATGGATCTAGGCATACTGATGCTATTGCGACTACAAATAAGGAAATAGCCAGGAGGTTTCTGCGCACAGTTGACAGTTCAGGAGTTTACCATAATTGTTCTACTCGCTTTGCAGATGGATTTCGTTATGGTTTTGGAGCAGAAGTTGGTATTAGCACGCAAACACTTCCACCTAGAGGCCCAGTCGGCTTAGATGGATTGGTTACCTATAGATATTTCTTAGAAGGAGATGGGCATATTGCAGAAGATTTTTCTAATGGTAAGAAGACTTTTTCTCATATTGATTTGTAACTCTAATGAAACCTCCTACCTTTAGTTCAATACATGTTGAAGGTATCAATCTCTGGGCACATGTAGGTGTATTAGAGAAAGAACGTTTGTTAGGACAATTATTCCTTTTAGACTTTACTCTTTGGCTGGATTTAGAAACAGCTTGTAAGAGTGACGATCTGTCTTTATCTGCAGATTATAGTCTTGCTATCAAAAGTCTCCAACAACTGTCATTTCAGATCAGGTGTAAAACTATTGAATATTTCAGTGAACAAATTTTAGATCGACTTGAAATGTTATATGGAACTGTTCCCATTCGAATTTCACTTGAAAAATGTTATCCGCCAATTGATGGCTTTACTGGAAGTGTTTCTATTCAAAGAAATAGGAACAATCCTCCCTTTAAGTAACCTATGCCTATTTTAGATCGCCCATTAGTCTTAGTTCATGGGCTCTGGAATACTCCTCAACTTTTTAAACGCTTAGAGGATAGATTAAATCAACCACAATCTTTTGTATTAGCACCCCATTTACCGCATGATTGTGGGAGAATAAATATACGTAAATTGGCAGTAGAACTTGATTCTCAAATTACTCGAACATTAGGTCCTGATGTATTAATAGATCTACTTGGGTTCTCTATGGGTGGTTTGATAAGTAGAGTCTGGCTTCAAGAGATGGGAGGCTATCAAAGAACTAGGCGATTTTTTAGTGTAGGTAGTCCGCACTACGGAACATTAACGGCTCAACTTGTACCTGCCAATATTTTTGCCGGAATCGCAGAAATGAAAGTAGGCAGCAAGTTGATTAAATCATTAAATAATGATTTAACTAACCTTCAGAAACTTAATTGTAGAAGTTATTTCTGTAAATTTGATTTAATGGTTTTCCCTGGGTTTAGAGCAGTTTTGCCGATAGGACCTTCTATATCATTGCCTGTATTTACTCATAAAGCGCTAATAAAAAAATCAGTAGCTATTGAAAAGATAACCTCAGATTTATTTGATAGCTGTTCTAAGTCCACAATGTTTGATTAATGCTTCGCTAGTTGCAGGTCTTCCTCTGAATGATTGGAAGATTTCATTTGGTGATTTGCTTCCTCCAAGGCTGAGTATTGTATCCCTGAATCGTTTCCCAATTAATCTAATATTTGATTCATTGTCTAATCCAGCTTCTTCGAACGCCGAAAATGCATCTGCACTTAGTACTTCAGCCCACTTATAAGAGTAATAACCTGCTGAATATCCACCAGCAAAAATATGACTAAATGCGCATAAGAATTGATCTTCTGGAATAGGCTCTATTACACATGTTGTCTTAGCTAGATTCCTTCTAAGTTCATCTGGAGTAATCCCTAGATTATCGTTCCAAAGATTATGTAGACGTATATCAGTTAAAGCAAAGTGAATTTGTCTTAACGTATTAAGTCCTGAATTGAAGGTTTGATTTAGTCTTAATTTTTGAAATTCTTCATTAGGAAGTGGTTGCTTAGTCTCCCAATGCTTTGCAATGTCGTTGATTGTTTTCTCTTCTAGGCACCAATTTTCCATAAATTGGCTAGGGAGTTCAACTGCATCCCATTCCACATTATTGATCCCTGCTGCTTTTGGATATTCAACTTTTGTAAGCATGTGCTGTAGGCCATGTCCGAACTCATGAAATAGGGTTTTCACTTCTTCAAAACTCATCAGACTGGGGAGTCTTTCAGTTGGCGGTGTTTGATTACAAACTAAATATGCCACTGGTATTACGACGTCTCCATTATCTAATCTTTCTTTTGTTAGGCATTCGTCCATCCATGCACCTCCTCGTTTACTAGCAGGTCTTGAGAATGGATCTAAGTAAAAGGAAGCAATGTGTGTATCATCTTTATCTAACACATCATATAATTCAACATCTTTGTGCCATACAGGATACTTTGCGCTACATGGTTTTATAGAGATCTCGAATAGTCTTTCACATAACCTAAATAAACCATTAAGTACTTGAGGAAGTGGGAACCAAGCTCTTAGATTTTCTTGATTGAGATCAAATAGCTTTTGCCTTAACTTTTCTGACCAATAATTGACATCCCAAGGAGCTAATTTATAGAAGTCAGTACCAGTTTCATCGGCAGCAAATAACTCTAATCTTTTTATTTCTTCCTTGGCAGCTGGCATTGCTGCGGATCTGAGTTCTTCAAGCAATTCTTCTACTTGAGATACATTACTGGCCATTTTGCTTGACAAGCTTATTTCAGCCCAGTTTTTGTAGCCAAGAAGTTGAGCTTGGTGTTTTCTAATTGAAAGAATTTGTTCAATTAACTTTTGATTATTTAGCTTTCCACTACTGGCTCTACTTATGTAGGCTTTATAAATAATTTCACGCAAGTGCCTATTCTTTGAGTATGTAATAAAAGTGGTATAGCTTGGCATGTCTAGACCTAGTAGCCATGGACCTTTTTCTGCTGAAGGTCCTTCCCCCCTATTTTCTTGAAAAATATCATCAGCTTCTTTTGCAGCTTTTGCCATTGCTTCTAGGCTACGTTTTGGTAGCCCTTCTATCTGTTCAGGTTTTGTTAGTAGAAGTTTCCATTCTTTTGTTGCATCTAATACGTTATTACTAAAGATATTAGAAAGTTCCGCAAGACGTTCACTGTTAGAATTAAATATTTTTTTGTCTTCACCTGTTAAACCTACACCTCTATTCTTCATTGATAGTAATTCTGATTCAAGAATTCTTAGCTGTGTGTTATCTAGAGATTGTTTGTTTTTATTGAAAAGGTTTAAGAGTGCATTAAATAGTACCTTGCTTTGACCCAATCGATTGCCAAATCGAATTACTTCAGGCTGTTGATCAGCATAGACTTTTCTTAGTTCAGGAGAATTAGATACTCCATTTAAATGTGAGACAATTCCCCAGCTCCAGCGAAGCTTCTCTTCAATTTTGTACAAAGGGTTTATTAGATCTTCCCAAGTTAAAGCTTTTTCTGAGATCAACTTCTCTTTTAACTCATTTTCTAAAACATCAAATTCCTTGTGAAGTATATTTAATAGAGTTGGAATACATTGCTCAATTTCTAGACTAGTAATCTCTTCAAAGAGTGGTAATCCTTTACCAATCAATAGTGCTGGAAGTTTTTGCATTTCTTTCTTTTAATTTAAATATACTATTGGTGCAATAGTTATTAAATTGCTAGCAAGCAAGTTACTTGCAATCGCATCAGTAGATGTTTCAAATAAATCTGTAGCGATTCTAGGCCAAAAACCTATGAATAATGTTGGTACTAGAAGACTTAAAGCTATTAACAGCTCTCTGGAGTTCATTTCTTCAACCATTGCTAAGGCTGGTATCCTAGGCCCAAAAAACACTCGTCTGCACATTGATAAAAGGTAAACAGGAGTAAGTACAAGTCCTATTGCAGCAATTAGTATTGAGATAGATCTGAAAATCGAAGTAAAGGCATCTTGACTAGTTATACCAAGGAAGATTGTTATTTCACTAACAAATCCACTCATGCCTGGAAGAGCTAAGGAGGCTAACGAACTGGTGAGAAAAAGAGCAAATGTTATCGGAAGAGCCTTTGCTAGTCCTCCCATATTTGGTATTGAAAGAGTATTTGTTCTTTCGTAAAATGAACCTGTTATAAAGAACATTGCTGCAGCAATTAGTCCATGACTGATCATCTGAAGCATTGCCCCATTAATACCTAAAGTGTTTATAGCTCCTATACCTAATAGAACAAAACCCATGTGACTTACTGAACTGCAAGCAATTCTTCGTTTTACATTGTCTTGAGCAAAAGCATTTAATGCTCCATAAATTATATTTACTATGCCTATTACTATTAATGCTGGTGATAATTGAATATGAATTTCAGGGAACATTTGTACATTAAATCTAATCAATGCATATCCACCCATTTTTAGAAGTATTCCTGCTAATAACATTGAAACTGGAGCATTTGCCTCGCCATGTGCATCAGGCAACCATGTATGCAGAGGGAAAATAGGTAGTTTCACACCAAAACCAATTAAGAACCCCAAATAACAAAGTAATCCAAAAGTGCCAGAGGTTGATCTTGCTGTTAGTTCACTAAGATTTAAAGTAAAAGAATCCCCTGATAATGCCAATGCAAGACCACTAACAAGTATTAACAATGAGGCAAGTGCTGTATAAAGTATAAATTTAGTTGCTGCATATAATCTTTTTCTACCTCCCCATATTGCAATTAATAAATATACAGGGACAAGTTCTAATTCCCAAGCAAGAAAGAAAAGCAGAAAGTCTTGAGATAGGAAAACCAAAGCTTGCGCTGATGCCTGAATTAGTAATAGTGAGAAATAAAGTTTTGGTTTGTTAGTAATTTTCCAACTAGCTGTAGCTGAGAGAAGTGTTATTAGGCCACTTAAAGCAACAAGTGGTGCTGATATGCCATCAACTCCTAAGGACCATTCAAGTCCTATTGAAGGCAACCAAGTTGTTCTTTCAATTAATTGCAGATCACTTGATTGACTTGTAAATAATTGACTAAGAACAAATAGTATTATTAAAAAGTCGAATGCAAGTACACCAATAGCAATATTCCTAAAGAGATCAGGACTTTCGTCTTGTTTTTGAGGCAAGAATTGAATTATTAACGCACTAACTGCAGGAAGCAGAACAATTAAAGATAGCCAAGGGAAGGATGAGCTGGACGCAGCTGTAGTTATTGTATTTGCGTCCATAATCTTGAAGACATGAGAATGAACCTTATCAGCACTTGTGCTATTTAGTAAGTAGAACTACTTACTTTGATTAGAATACCAAGTGGAGCCTTTGGTTTGTAGGTTAAGTAATGGAGCTCGACTTGCAACACCTTCACTTTCCCAGGCTTTCACCATAGCTTGACTTATATTTCTACCTTTATCTTCCTTACATAAGGCGAGAATGCTTGGACCTGCACCACTAATGGCGCATCCAAAGGCTCCAGCATTAATAGCTGCTTCGCAAACCTGAGCACCTCCTTTAATTAATTTCCATCTATAAGGCTCGTGCAAACGATCATGCATTCCATCAGTAATAAGGTCTTGTCGACCTGTTCTAAGACCATTAAGCAAGAGTGTTAAAGAACCTAAGTTCATAACAGCATCCCCTAAAGGTACTGTCTTAGGCATGACTCTTCTTGCTTCACTCGTGCTTAAACGTAAGGAAGGAATAGCAACAACAGCTTTTATAGAATCGTCCCAATCACATTTAACAACTCTCCATCTCTGAGAGGCAGCTTTTGCAGTAAAACATAAACCGCCTAGAAGTGATGGGACTACATTGTCTGGATGACCCTCAATATCAATAGCAAGTTCAAGAAGCTTCTCTTTGCTTAATGGATCATTTATTAGTGCATTTGCTCCTACAAGTCCTGCGACGATAGCTGTAGCACTACTTCCAAGTCCCCTTGCAGGTGGAACTGCTAATTTTACTCTTGCTTCTAGAGCAAAGGGCTCTACTTCAGCTGCTTTCCAAACCCTTTGAGCTGCTCTATAAAAGAGATTTTCTGGTCCTCCTCTTAAATGATTTCCTTCAGTACTTTCCATTATTAATTCAAATCTCTCGCTATCTCCATCAATTCTTTTGATGGTAAAAAAGTTTGTAAGACTTAGAGCTGCTCCTAAACAGTCAAATCCTGGACCTAGATTCGCTGTTGTGGATGGCACTTCCACTAATACTTTTTTACCTATTGGCGGCTGAATCATTATTTTGAACTATTCAGTTTATTTTGACATTAGACTTGGTCATTAGATGAGCTTTACATGCAGCTCCAAATAGCCCAGCCTCTGGGTCTATTAAGACCATTATTGGTAGTTTCTCAAGATATTCTGAAAAACGACCTTTGTTTTTCAAGGAGTTTAGAAATATTTCTGATGAAAGGCCATCTAAATGCTTTATCGCCGTTCCACCTCCAATCCAAAGCCCTTCTGTAGATAGTTCTTGTAATGCAAGGTCTCCAGCTGCAGATCCGTAAGCACTAAGCCACATTTCTAGAACTTCTCGCATAATTGGATCGCCTCCTTTGGCTGCGATTGATACTCTTTCAGGGAGTAACTTGTTGTTGAAATTATGAGAATTGTTGGCTTCTATAATGCTTAATATTGGATGAGACTTAGTATCCTCTTGGCTTAATCTCCAACGAGCAATATTTGCAAGACCAGTTCCACTTACTACTCTTTCTATGGACAATCTGGTTAGTTTTAGATCTTTTTTAAGCCATTGGCATAGTTCCCATTCCTTATTATTTCGAGGGGAGAATTCTCTATGTCCGCCTTCACTAGGGATTGCTTTAAGACCTGATTTAGTTATTATGCCTCTTGCCATACCAAGACCTGTACCAGCTCCAAGAATTGCAAAAATGGAACCTTCCTTTTGATAATCTAAATTTGTTTTTAAGGATTGAATGTACTTATATTGTTTTTGTTGCAGATAAGGTATTGCATATACCAAGCAAGAAAAATCATTTAACAAGATAACTTCATCAGTATTAAGTGTCTTGCAAAGGGATTCTTGACTTATTTGCCAATTTAAATTAGTTAATTTAACAATTTTATTATTAATTGCACCCGCAACACCAATACATGCATATTTTGGTGTAGTTATGTTTGAAGGAAGATTGGCTATAAAATCTTTTAGCATTAAATCAAAATTATCCCAATCTTCAGATGAATATTTTGCTTTATACAATTGTTTTATTTGTCCCTCATATCTAAAAACCCCAAGTAACGTTTTTGTTCCTCCTATATCAGCTGCTAATAAATTCATTAATTGATAAAAAATTCTACACTATCTTTTAGGAACAGGCTTATAATTACCTTTTAAAGAGATGGCTTCATTAATTATTTCTTGAAATTCAGTTAATTTCATAGAACCCATGTCAATTCCATGCATAGTTCTTACGGAAACAGTTCCTTCCTCCTGTTCCTTATCACCAATTATTAATAAATAAGGTATTCTCTGAAGAGTATGTTCTCGAATTTTTAGACCTACCTTTTCATTTCTTGTATCGTAAGTTGCTCTGTAACCTCTTAACATCAATAGATTAGAGATTTCTTTGCATTTAATAGAATTTCTATCAGTTATTCCAATTACTATTACTTGTATTGGTGAAAGCCATGGAGGGAACTTGCCTTCATATTCTTCAATTAATATGCCAATAAATCTTTCAAAAGAACCTAGGATTGCTCTATGAAGCATTACAGGTACTTTCTTTTGACTATTTTCATCTATATAACTAGCACCAAGTCTGTGTGGCATAGAAAAATCGACTTGGATGGTACCACATTGCCAAACTCTGTCTATACAATCTTTTAATGAAAATTCTATTTTGGGGCCATAAAATGCTCCTTCACCTGGTAAGTATGACCATTCAAACTTCTTTATATTCAATGCATCGGCTAGTGCTTTTTCTGATTTGTCCCAAATCTCATCGCTCCCTACTCGTTTTGTTGGCCTTGTAGATAATTTTATGATTATTGATTCAAATCCAAAAGCTTTATATACATCAAAGACTAGATCTATAAATTTAGAAACTTCATCTTGAATTTGAGCTTCAGTGCAAAAAATATGAGCATCATCTTGGACGAAATTCCGAACCCTCATTAAGCCATGGAGTGCGCCTGATGGTTCATTCCTATGGCAAGATCCAAATTCTGCAAGTCTAATTGGAAGATCCCTATAACTTTTTAGACCTTCATTGAAAACTTGAATATGACACGGACAATTCATTGGTTTAATTGCATATTCTCTATTTTCTGAAGTTGTAGTAAACATATCTTCCTTAAACTTATCCCAATGACCTGATTTTTCCCAAAGAGATCTGTCTACTGTTTGAGGTGTTTTTATCTCTTTGTAATCATTTAATATAAGAGTTTCACGTATAAAACTTTCCAATACTTGATAAATTGACCAGCCTTTAGGATGCCAGAAGATCATTCCAGGAGCTTCTTCTTGAGTATGAAATAAATCAAGTTTTTTACCAATCTTCCTATGATCTCTTTTTTCAGCTTCTTCTATCTTGAGTAGATAGGCTTCAAGTTCTTTGGTGCTTCCCCATGCAGTGCCATAAATTCTTTGAAGCATTTCATTATTTGAGTCTCCTCTCCAATAAGCACCAGAGACTTTCATTAAGGAAAAAGCTCTTAAATGTTTTGTATTAGGAACATGTGGACCTCTACACATATCAATATATTCTTGATGTTTGTAGAGTTTTATAGTTTCGTTGTCTGGGATTTCATCTATTATTTGAACTTTATATGCTTCATCTCTATCTAAGAATGTTTTACGAGCTTTCTCTTTAGAAACTTCTTCTACTACTACATCATAGTCTTGCTTTATGAGCTCTTTAATTCTTAACTCTATTTGATTTAGATCATCAAGCGAGAATGTATCTTTATAGGCTATATCATAATAAAATCCATTTTCAATTACTGGACCAATTGCCATTTTTGCGTCGGGATATAATTGTTTAATTGCGTGACCTAATAGATGAGCAAAGGAATGACGTATAATATCAATTCCCTCCTTATTCTTAGATGTAATAATATTTATATTTGCGTTAACACTTATAGGAATACATGTATCGACCAGTTCACCATTTACTTCTCCAGCAATTGCAGCTTTTGCAAGCCCCGGCCCTATTTCTGCTGCAATTTCAGCAATAGTTACAGGAGTAGAATAAGTTCTCTGTGCTCCATCAGGTAATGTAATTATTGGCATCAACTTATAGGTTTATCTAGAAAACCAAGAGCATTTCTAACTCTTTTTAAGGTTTGGTTAGATATGGTATTTGCTTTTATATAACCTTTATTGAGAATATTATTTAGCTCTGTTTTATCTTTTATTAATGAATAATATTTTTGTTGAATTGGATTAAGTGATTCAATTATTGCATCAGTAAGTATTGGTTTGAATTTACCCCAACCTATATTTGAGAACTCTTTTTGTACAGCTTCTCTATTTTGATTCGATACCATTGAATAAATACCTAAAAGATTATTTGCTTCTGGTCTTTGATTATTATCAAACTCTAGACCCAAAAATGAATCGGTTTTTGCTCGTTTTATTTTTTTCTTAATAATTTCCGGACTATCTAATAGTGCAATTCTACTATTTTCATTTGGATCACTTTTGCTCATTTTCATATTTCCATCAATTAAACTCATTATTTTGCCTCCTTCTTTCATAATTAATGGTTTAGGAATTTTTAGTATAGACTTACTTTCTTTATTGAAACGAGAATTAACTCTTTGTTGGGCAATATCTCTAGCAAGTTCTAGATGTTGTTTTTGATCTTCACCAACAGGAACTAAATCAGCATCATATAAAAGAATGTCTGCTGCCATTAGTACAGGGTAGTCGAGCAATCCTATTGATACATTGTCTCCTTGCTTTATAGCTTTTTCTTTGAATTGGATCATTCTTTCCATCCAATTTAATGGAGTTACACAATTGAGAAGCCAACAAAGTTCACTATGGGCTGAAATATGACTTTGAACAAAAATCGAACATTTTTTAGGATCCATTCCACATGCGACATAAAGTGCTGCTGTTCTCAATGTGTTTTCTTTTAGTTGTTGAGGATCATGTGGAACAGTAATGGCATGAAGGTCTACGACGCATACATACGTATCATATTCATTTTGCAAAGATACCCAGTTACGAATAGCTCCTAACCAATTGCCAATATGAATTGCCCCAGTTGGTTGAACACCAGATAAAACTCTTTTTTTAGTCACTAGCTTTATTCTTCAGTTGGCATAGATTTTTCTTTTTCATTAGTAACGTCTTTATCAGTCTCTATAGATTTAGCATCATTGAGCTCGTCTTCTTTTTTAGACTCTATTGAAGATTCTGTATTCAATTCTTTTTCTTTAGAAGATTCTTCATGTCCATCTTGAATTGGCTCTGCTAATTGTGATTCTGGTTTGGATGGTCTTGCAAATGGATTTGGCTTTGCTTTTTTAGTCGACTGATAATTATTACTTCCACCATTTCTCTCAGGTTGATTATTGTTAGCTGCTCCTCGTGGTGAATTGGATCTATATTCATTGAGAAATTCATCTAGTTTCCCTTCTTCCAGTAATTGACCAAGGGTTCGAATTGCAAATCCTAGAACTGCAACGGTAGATCGTAAGTTAAAGGCCTCTTGTATGGCTCTTGAAGCTTTCATTTCATTATCACTTAGTCGAATACGGAAGCCCCCACCTTCTCTGTTTCCGCCACCTCGACCACCCCTGAATCCAGCCCTTCCTCCATCTCGATTGCCATCAAAGCTTCTTCCTTTTTGAGGATCGCCGTAGGAATCACCCATTACATCAAGTCTCTAGTGAGTATAGATAATTAATTTTGGCGCATGATCGGCCTTATTGAGAAGGTTTAGATGAACTCGTTGAGCAGATTCACACTTTTTGTTTTAAGAGATTTAAATTTTTAACGAATGACTGAATTGAACTTTGTAAGAGGTTTTATTGCAAACCCTATAGTCTCAATGCCTTTTAGGTTGTTGGATTTGCTTTAATAATTTTATTGAGCTAATTAAGAAGGGGGTTATGTAATTACATGAAAAATTTTCTTGAATCTTTCAAAATTCCTTCTTTACCAGTGGGTAAGGTTGGAATTCTCCTTGGATCATTTATAGCTGGTCAATGGGTAGTTAGTGACTTGATTCATATTCCTTCAGGAGGAATTGCTGTATTTGTTGCAGGTGCAGGTATTTTGTTTTTGTCTAAGCCTTCTTCGGTTTCTTTTAACTCACCATCAACTGTAAAAGGATGGATTAAGCGTTGCAATGCTGTTTTAAAACAATTTGAATTTCTGGAAGAGCCATCTGAACATTTTTTAAAGGCTACTCAAAGGGCGGAATCACTTCAAGAGATTCTTACTAGGGATGCTTCTCAATCTCTTTCTGTACTAAGCACTAAAGGAATTGATTTGCCTCAAAATGATTTATTGCAGTCAGCTCTAAAATGTTCTAGCCCCTTAAATTTATCTTGTTCCGCATCACTTCCTATTGATAATCAATCATGGGAATTCCCTTCACATCTTTTTGAACAAGATTTAATTCTTTATTATTTGCCACTCCCTCTTCGGGCAGTTGATTTGTTATGGCTTGAAAAAGTTCCACAAGAATTGCCGTCGTGGATAGCAGTTAATTTTGACGATCAAGATGACTGGCCTGATCAATTAAAAGCACTTCAATCTCAATTGCCAGAAAGATGGATAAACCGAGTTTTAAAATGCGATGAATCTCTAGAAAATATGAAGAAAGCTCTAACCCCAGTTAGGCGGTGTTTAGAACAACCTAAAAAGAATGTTGATCAAACTCGTAGAAGATTACTTTCAAGGCTTCATTCCTCATGGCAGGCTGATTTAGAGGGCTTGAGAAGAACTAAATTCCGTGACATTCAAAACCGTTCTCAATGGCTTGTAGCAGGAGCGGTTTTTGCTTCTCCAGTTCCTTCTACTGATTTGTTATCCGTAGCAGTTGTAAATGGTTTAATGATCCAGGAAATGGGCAAATTATGGTCATGTGATGTTAAACCTGATTTATTAAATGCTGTCGCTCGTCAACTGGCTATAGCTGCATTATCTCAAGGGGTTGTTGAATGGAGTGGACAGGCCCTTCTTGGGGTCGCCAAGCTTCATGGAAGCACTTGGTTGGCAGCAGGTGCTATTCAAGCAATTAGTGCTGCTTATCTAACTAGAGTTGTTGGAACTTCAATGGCAGATTGGATGGCATTGAACAATGGAGTTTCAAAGCCAGATTTAGAATTGCTCAAGCTCCAAGCTCCTGCTCTAATAGCTCAAGCTGCAGAAAAAGAAAAAGTTGATTGGACTAGTTTTGTAAATCAATCCAGGGATTGGATTAAAGAACAGCTAAAGGATCAGAGAGCAGTTATTACTTAATTAATCTAAATCTATTTACTTAATGTGTAATAATACAACCCAGGTTTATGGTAAATTATATTAACTAATAGATTTATATTATCATCACTAAATATTTCTCAAGGCTTTCATTAATTCTAACAATCTCTTTATTGATGCTTTCTTGTAAGGCGACAGTTGAAAGAAGTTACTCATCTAAGGATCCGGACAGACTTAAAGTTTTAACTACTTTTACTGTACTTGCAGACATTGCTAAAAATATAGCTGGAGATCGATTAGATGTTCAATCTATTACTAAGCCAGGTGCAGAGATTCATGGATACAAGCCAACACCAAGTGATTTAGTTAATGCAGCAAATTCTGACTTGATTCTAGAGAATGGCTTTGGTCTTGAGCTTTGGGCTAAGAAATTCATTTCTTCATTAAATAAGGATATCCCGACTGTAGTTTTATCAGAAGGAATGGAACCCTTAAATATTGCAGGAGATGCTTATAAAGGTAAGCCTAATCCACATGCATGGATGTCACCAAATAGGGCCTTACATTACGTAGACAAGATCGTCAAAGCATTTATTTTCATTGATCCAGAAGGTAAAGCCATTTATTTAAAAAATGGTCAAGCATATAAGCAGGAGTTGTTGGCATTAGATAAAGAATTGTCATTTGCACTGAAGTCAATTCCTTCAAAAAAAAGAATATTAGTTAGCTGCGAAGGAGCCTTATCTTATTTAGCTGAAGACTATGGATTTGAAGAGGCTTATTTGTGGCCAGTTAATGCCGAGAGTCAAGTGACCCCTAGAAGAATGGAGCGGCTCATAGCGAAAATAAGAGAAACCAAAGTCCCTGTAATATTTTGTGAAACCACTGTGAGTGCCAAAGCACAAAAGGAAGTTGCGAGAATCACTAACACCAGTTTTGGTGGTAAATTTTATGTTGATTCATTGTCAGATTCGGACGGACCAGCCTCAACATTCCTTGACCTTCAACGACATAACGTACAGTTAATTCTTGAAGGTTTTTCTAAATAACAAAATTTGATAATGGCAGTTATTCCAAATAAAGATACATTTGTTCCTTTGCGTATAGATGCAGATCAAGTATGCGTAGATTACAACGGTAATCTTGCCCTTTATGATGCAAGTTTAAAGCTTCAACCTGGATGCATATGTGGCCTGGTCGGAATGAATGGAGCAGGAAAAACGACATTTTTTAAAGCATTGATGGGCTTTGTACGTCCTTCTAGAGGAAGAATTCTTATAAATGGATGTTCAGTTTCCACAGCTCAGAAAGATCAAGCTGTAGCTTATGTCCCTCAAAACGAAGGAGTTGATTGCTCTTTCCCTGTAAGCGTTTGGGATGTTGTAATGATGGGTAGATATGGCTCAATGAATTTTTTAAGAGTCCCTAGAGAATCAGATCACATAGCTGTTTTTGATGCTCTAGAGAGAGTAGATTTAATAGATTTTCGTAATAGACCAATAGGTGCTCTTTCTGGAGGACAACGTAAAAGAGCTTTTGTCGCCAGAGCAATTGCTCAAAGAGCTTCAGTTCTATTGTTAGATGAACCCTTTGCTGGAGTTGATATACGGACAGAGAAACTGATGGCAGATCTATTTCTACAATTAAGACAGGACGGCAGGTCAATCTTGATTTCAACTCATGATCTTAGTCATGTACGAAACTTTTGTGATGTTGTTGTTCTTATAAACAAGACTGTTCTTGCATATGGAAACACTTCAGATGTCTTTACTTCTGAAAATCTTTCAATGACTTTTGGAGGCATGAAATCAGATCCTATTTCAGGACCAATCTCTTCGGATGAATGAATGTGCTGAATCTCTTCATTACTTCATACCCTTATTCATTATTGGTAGATCCACTTGCGCATGATTTCATGAGAAGGGCACTTGCTATTAGTGCTTTGGTTGGAGGTGTTTGTGGATTACTTTCTTGTTATATGACCCTTAAAGGTTGGGCCTTAATGGGTGATGCGGTATCACATGCCGTCATGCCAGGGGTTGTAGTTGCCTATGCTATTGGTATTCCCTTTTCAGTTGGAGCATTTGTTTTTGGAGTGGGTTCAGTAGCTTTAATTGGTTTTGTAAAACAAAAATCTAGAGTCAAAGAAGATACTGTAATTGGCTTAGTTTTTACTGGTTTCTTTGCTTTGGGTTTAGTTTTAGTTTCTAAGATAAAAAGTAATATTGACTTAATGCATATTTTATTTGGTAGTCCATTGGGTATATCAAATTCTGATGTCAATCAAACTGTCCTAATTTGTATAATCGTACTTGCTATATTACTAATATTTAGAAAAGATTTAATGCTTTATTGTTTTGATGCAAAACATGCTAGATCAATTGGTATTAATACAGTATTTCTTCATTATCTATTACTATCAGTACTTTCATTGGCAGCTGTCGCAGGATTACAGACTGTAGGCATTATATTGGTAGTAGCAATGTTGATTACCCCAGGAGCAACAGCATATTTATTAACTGATCGTTTCGATAGAATGACTTTACTAGCTGTTATTAGCAGCATGATCTCTAGTTTGCTAGGAGTATATATAAGTTATTGGTCGGATATTGAAACTGGTGGCTCTATTGTACTTGTTCAGACTTTCATTTTCCTTTTGGCATTTCTTTTTGCTCCTAGGTATGGGATTTTAAAGATTAACAATTCAAATCCACATTAACTATGGGGTCTGATTTACAAACATATAATTTTAATCAAAATAGCAATTGGTTTTGGTGGCCCTTATTTCCTCTTTACCCATATGGTACTAGGAACACTATATTTAAAGAATTAGTCTCAGAAAAGGTTTGGTGTTTTGAACAATTACAAGGACTTTATTATGTAGCTGTCCCTATAAGAATGACCGTTGTTAAAGTTCCGAAAGGTTTGATGTTATTTAATCCTCTTCCTCCAACTAAAGCTTTAATTGACAGTTTAAAAGTTCTACAACAGAAGCATGGTCCGATATGCACAATAGTACTCCCAACTGCTTCTGGATTAGAGCACAAGATCCCTATGCCTGCTATGGCACGTGCATTTCCTAAAGCTACTCTTTGGCTTTGTCCAGGTCAGTGGAGTTTCCCTTTAGCATTACCGTTAACTTGGTTAGGCTTCCCACCAAATAGAACCAGAACACTATTTGCAGATGGGTTGCCACATCAAGATAGCTGTAGATGGATTTCTTTAGGGCCTATAGATATTGGCCTTGGTAGATTCCAGGAAATTTCTTGTTACCATAAAGAATCACAATCTTTGCTTGTGACCGATGCACTGATTGGAATTGAATCTGAACCTCCTGAAATATTTGACTTAGATCCCACGCCTCTTTTGTTTCATGCAAGAGAAAAGGGGGATGAACCTCTTAAGGATTCTTTTTCTTTAAGAAAAAAAGGATGGAAAAGGCTTGTGTTATTTGCTTCATATTTAAAACCAGATCAATTGAAAATTCCTTCTATAAAAACGATCATTAAAAATTGCTTTAAACCAGGACTTCGTAATTGGAAATCTCATTTCGGCATTTATCCCTTTGAATGGGAAAAAAATTGGGAATTATCTACTGAAGAAATAATCGGTGTAAAAAGTCCTCTTTTGCAAGTTGCTCCAGTAATCGAAAGACTTGTTTTTCCTAGAGCTAAGTCAGAGTTCCTCAGATGGCTAGATGAAATAAAAGCTATTAAAGGAATGAAAAGAATTATTCCTGCTCATTATTCAGCCCCAATTAACTTTAATGATAGTGATTGCAAAGCTCTAAGGAACAAAATAAATTTTTCAGAATGGGCTCCATCTGAGAAAAGCTGGTCTTTCTTAGGAAAGCTTGATCAAATTTTATTGAACAAAAATATTGTCCCTAAAAATCCGTTAAAGGCTTTTAGAGATTAAGCTCATCTGGTTTTATGGACATTTCTTCATCTGTTATGAGTGATTCTTCCAATTCTTTCCTTTGTTCCATTTGCCTGAGGAAATAGCCAGTCATCATTGCTGATGCTAGAAGATTTGCAAAATGGTCTCTTGATGAAGTGATTTTTACTTCAAATTGATCACCTGGAAGCATGCCTAGAAGACCTTGAACATTATGCCGAATAATGTCTTGAATCTCTGGGCTGGCTGATTTTGCTACTCGTTGAAGAACATCTGGAGATTGTTCCTGTAGATATTGGATAAGAGCATTTCCTTCACTTCCATCGTTGTTATCAGTAGCAATAAACTCTGGGTTAAACATGCAACCGATGCGTTTATATAAAGACTTTATCGCAATACGGTCTAAGAAGATAATTCTTTGGAGGCGGGGAACCGAATAGGACCTAGTTTTTTTAGGGGCCAATATCTGAAAACTGCCTTTCCTACTAGCTTATCTTCTGGTAAGGCTCCCCAGAGATGTGAATCAAGACTGTTGTTTCGATTATCACCTAAGACCCAAAGTGAGTGCATTGGGACTATTACATCTTTCATTTCATATTTAATTTTTTCAATTACCCAAGGTTCATTGATAAGTAAATCATTTCTATAAAGTCGACCATTTTTAATTTCAATTTTGTCTCCTGGTATGCCCACTATTCTTTTTATAAGTGCTTGATTACCTTCATAGCCAGCATCAGTAAGAGCTTTCGGGGGTAGAAATACAACTATAGAGTTTCTATGATAAGGAGTTCCTAATACGCTATTAAATTTAGGAGAAATCTTTTCAACTAATAATCTCTCTTGAATTTGCAGAGTTGGCAACATAGAACCTGAAGGGATCCATCTGGGTTCTATTACTTGCCATCTAATTAATAAAGCAAGAAGAATCCAGATCAAAAGATTTTTCCAGCTAGAACCCTTTGTGGTGGATTTGTCTTTTCTTGGTAATACCATTTAGAAATTTGCTAAGAGCCCCAAAAAATTCTCCTTTTTGAGAAGATTAGGTTAGTTACTTTTTGAGAACTGTCATTATCACGAATTAATTATTTTCTTTGTCTCAAATTATTGAGAGCTTTTCAGCGCTATGGATTAGAACATATTGTTTTATGTCCAGGAAGTCGTTCAGCACCTCTGGCTTTGGCTGTAGGAGCTCTAATAGAAGAGTCTGGGATTAATGCTTATACAGCAATTGATGAAAGATCTGCTGCCTTTATGGCAATAGGGATTTCTGCTGCTTCAGGGAAAGCAACTATAGTCATAACGACTTCAGGAACTGCAGTAAGCAATCTTTTGCCTGCAGCCGTAGAGGCAGATCGTTCATGTTTGCCAATCATTTTTATTACTGCTGACCGACCTTTGAGATTAAAAGGATGTGGTTCAAATCAAACAGTAAATCAAGAAGACTTCCTTGTACCAGTTTGTCGTGAGGTTTTCAATTGTCCCTCTATTGGCCTTCACGAGATTTCTGGTCGTTCTTTTTTTACACTTGTAAAAAAAACTTGGGAAAAGGCTCATGCTTATCCTGGACCTGTTCATTTAAATATTCCTATAGAGGAACCTTTACACGCCTCTTTTTTGGAACAAAAAGAAGTTTGCAATGGATGGAAACCTTTGAATTTTGAAGAAATTCAGCTACCCATTAGTACAGTTTCTACAAATACAAGAATAAAAACTAAAGAGGTACCTGAACTAGATCCTTCTCAACCTGGAATTATTTTGGCAGGACCATGGAGAGGCAAACCTTCTCAATTGTTAGGTTTTAGGAAGGCAGTGAAAGAATTTCAATCTTTTACTGGATGGCCCTTATTTGCAGATTGTCTTTCAGCAATAACTATTAAACAATCTGGCCTTATTAGTTTTTGGGAACTATTGATTTCAGCACAAATCTTTGAGTCAAATGATAAATTACAAGTTCTTAGATTAGGACCACTATCTTGCAGTAGAGCTCTTGAATCATTTCTGCGAAACACAAATAAAAAACAAGTTCTGATAACTGAAGGAGAAGAACGATACCTTGATCCGCTTCATCTTGCCAAGCAGTATTCAGGTGGCTTACAATCTTGGCTTAAAATTTTCAAGAGTAATTATCCTAATTTAAACAATAATCTTGTGAATGATGATACAAATATTTTAGAAGATCTTCTAAATAAGAATCAACTAGTCGGTGATTTGGTGGATAAGTATTTGAAGGAAGACTCAAAAATAACAGAACCTTCTATAGCAAGAAAACTTTTGGATTTAATACCTGAAGATATACCTATAATGCTTTCTGCAAGTAGTCCTGTAAGGGATTTTTTAGCTTATTCTGGTTTCTCACCATTTAAAAGAAGACTTTATAGTTTTAGAGGAGCATCAGGTATAGATGGTAATCTTTCATTAGCTATTGGACTTTCTATCTTTCTTGGACCTCTTGTGGTTGTATGTGGAGATTTAGCATTCTTACATGACAGCAATGCTCTTTTACTTAACCAACCTAAAAAGTATCCATTAATTATCCTATTAATTGATAATAATGGAGGTGGGATATTTAAGCAATTGAGTCTTGCTCCTATTTTTAAAGGAAGTGTAGACAAACTATTTTCCATGCCCCAGTCTATTAATATCGGTGATCTGGCTAAAGCACATAATATCCCCTTTAGGACAATCTCAAGCTTTGATGAATTAAATTCAGCTTTAGAATGGAGTCTGAAACTTTCTGGACCTGTAATAATTAGAGCTTGTACGAATTCAGAAGAAGATACATTGCTACGAAAAAATATTACTGATGGTTTAAAGAAATATATTAATTAATTTTTTATAGGATGCTTAGTAAATGGCCTAATCAATTTTAGATAAATTGGACCCAATAAGATCATCAAGAAGAGTTTTGCCAGGAGACATTACGGTTAATTGGAAAACCTGGGGTAAATATGAAGATATTTTCCTTGATAGGAGTGAAGAAGGTATTGCTCGTGTGGCAATTAATCGTCCTGAGAGAAGAAATGCATTTAGACCACTTACAGTTTCCGAACTTTGTGACGCATTTATCAAGATTCGCGATGACACAAGTATCGGAGTTGTTTTGTTTACAGGCGTCTCACCCGCAAAGGATGGTGTCTTTTCTTTTTGTGCGGGTGGGGATCAAAGTGTTAGAGGTGAAGGGGGCTATTTAGACGAAGAAGGCTTGCCTCGCCTAAATGTTCTGGACTTACAAAGACTTATAAGAAGTATTCCTAAAGTAGTAATAGCACTTGTATCTGGCTATGCCATTGGTGGTGGCCAAGTTTTACATCTTTTATGTGATTTAAGTCTTGCTGCCGATAATGCTGTATTTGGACAAACCGGACCTAGAGTAGGTAGTTTTGATGCAGGTTTTGGGGCAGGGTATTTAGCAAGAGTTGTTGGACAAAGAAAAGCAAGAGAGATTTGGTTTTTGTGCAGAAAGTATGGAGCACAAGAAGCTTTGCATTTTGGCCTTATCAATTCAATTACACCTGTTGAACAATTAGAGGCTGAAGGGGTTAAATGGGCAAAAGAAATTCTTGAAAATAGTCCAACAGCTATTCGATGTATGAAGGCTGCTTTTAATGCAGAAACGGATGGCCTGGCTGGAATTCAGGAACTGGCAGGTCAGGCAACACATCTTTTTTACAGGACAACAGAAGCTAAAGAAGGTAAAAATGCTTTTTTACAAAAAAGGAAACCAGACTTTTCAGACTTCGATTGGTTGCCATGACCTACTAGGATTCGATAACTATAAATTTAGAAACTTAAAGAGGATTAAATGCGCGTTCTTTTTGCTGCTGCTGAATGCGCACCGATGGTTAAGGTCGGTGGGATGGGAGATGTTGTAGCTTCTTTGCCATCAGCATTGGCAAAACTTGGACATGATGTTCGTTTGATAATTCCTGGCTATAGCAAACTTTGGGGATTACTTGATATTTCTAAGGATCCCATATATACGGCCCAAACAATGGGAGCAGAATTTTCCGTTTACGAAACTAAGCACCCAACTTCTAATCTTCCTATTTATTTAGTCGGACATCCTGTTTTTGATCCTGAGAGGATTTATGGAGGTGAAGATGAAGATTGGCGATTTACTTTTTTTGCAAGTGCGACAGCAGAATTTGCTTGGAATGTATGGAAGCCACAAGTATTGCATTGCCATGATTGGCACACTGGAATGATCCCTGTCTGGATGCATCAGGACCCTGAAATTAGTACAGTATTTACCATCCATAATTTGAAGTATCAAGGACCTTGGCGGTGGAAATTGGAACGCATGACATGGTGTCCGTGGTACATGAGTGGAGATCACACAATGGCGGCTGCAATGCTTTTTGCAGATCGTGTAAATGCAGTTTCTCCAACATATTCAAGGGAAATACGTACTTCTGAATATGGTGAAAGTTTAGAAGGTCTTTTAAATTATATTTCGGGGAAACTACGAGGCATACTTAATGGAATCGATTTAGATGAATGGGATCCAGCTACTGATAAGGCCTTGCCTGCAAATTTTAGTTCTGGCAAGATGTCTACCCGTAAGAAAAATAAAGAGGCCCTTCAGAGACAAATGGGGCTTGAAGTCAATAATGATAAATACTTGCTTGGGATGGTGGGTAGACTCGTTGATCAGAAAGGTGTTGATTTACTTCTTCAGGTTTCTAGAAGACTTTTGGCATACACTGACTCTCAAATAGTTGTTCTTGGTACAGGAGATCAAATTCTCGAATCAGCTTTATGGGAGCTTGCTATTGATCACCCTGGTCGATTTGCAGTTTTCCTTACCTATGATGATTATCTTTCGCGTTTAATTTATGCAGGGAGTGATGCTTTCTTAATGCCTAGTCGTTTCGAGCCATGTGGTATTAGCCAGCTACTTGCTATGCGCTATGGCTCCATACCAATTGTTAGAAATGTAGGTGGATTAGTTGATACTGTTATTCCTCATGATCCTATTAACAAATCAGGAACAGGCTTTTGCTTTGATAGATTTGAACCAATTGACTTTTATACAGCTTTGGTTAGATCTTGGGAGGCATTTCGTCATAGACGTAGTTGGAAGGAGTTACAGAAACGAGCTATGACTCAGATGTACAGTTGGGAGCGCTCTGCTATGGAATATGAAACTATGTATAAAGAAGTTAGTGGATACAAGGAACCTTCCCCAGATGCTATTGAAGTTGAAAAATTTTCTGTAGGTCAAGATGCAGATCCTTCCTTGAAAAATGAGAAGCTTTCTGTAGGTCAAGATGAAGATTCTTCCTTGAAAAATGAGAGGTTTATTTAAATTGATCTTCTCTATAAAGCGTTAATTGATTCACTATATATATTATGGTGCTTCGCCTGTTAAATCTCAATGATATTTGGGGCCCTCCTTATCAAAATAAGCTTGTTAATCTTGATGCCCCTCTTGGAACTGTTTGTACAGATAGTCGAAATATAAAAAAAGGCAATTTCTTTGTTCCTTTAATTGGGAATAAATTTGATGGACACTTATTTCTTGAGGAAGTTTTTGAGAAGGGAGTACAAGCAGCATTTATATCAAAGGATTGTAATTTAGCAATTCCCGAAGAGCTTCTATATTGGCAAGTTGATGACACTCAAGAGGCATATCAAAAATTAGCGTTTCTTCATCGAAGGTTATTTTCTATTCCCGTTGTCGCAGTTACTGGTTCAGCAGGAAAGACTACAACTAGGGAACTGATACACTCTTCTTTAGTGCCCTTAGGTGAAGTTTTAGCGACATCTAATAATAACAACAATGATATAGGAGTCCCTTTTACTTTACTTAAAGCAAACGTCAACCATTCAGCAATTGTATTGGAAATGGCAATGCGTGGTCTTGGTCAAATTGAAAGGTTGTCTAAGTGTGCTTGTCCTGATATTGCAGTAATTACTAATATTGGTAGCTCTCATATTGGGTTGCTTGGAAGTAAACAAAATATAGCTTCGGCAAAATGTGAGATTGCGGCACATATGAATCCGAATGGTTTTGTAATTATTCCAGCTGGTGATCAGTTGCTAGAGAAAACTCTTCAAGAGGTTTGGAAGGGACGAATAGTACGTGTAGATATCGAATCCAAATCAAATCCCTTTTTCGCTAATGAATATGATTCACACCAAACGAAGAAAAATGTTGATTACTTAGGAGTTCTTGATTCTGATAACTGGCAGATCACATATGACGGAATAATCTTTCAAATGCCTTTACAAGGAAGGCACAACGCAATTAATTTCATGTTTGCATTAGCAGTAGCATATGAGCTAAATGTTCCACTGGACTCGATTAGAAACTTAAGTGTTAATCTTCCTCCTGGGCGTAATCATTCATTGACATTTGGGAATATTAACGTATTAGATGAAACCTATAATGCTTCACCTGAATCAGTAATTGCATCACTCGATTTACTTGCAACTAAACCAGGTAGACATTTTGCTGTGTTGGGAAACATGTATGAATTAGGAGAAAAAACCATTGATTACCATGAACAAATTGTTCAACATTCTATAGCGACGGGACTCACTGGCTTGGTTATCTGCGTTAATGGACCTGAAGCTGAGGCTATGCTCTTAGCAGGCCAACCTTTAAGTTATATAGAAGTTGTTTCTACTCCTGAAGATGCATTTTTAATCCTAAAAAGTTGGCTTAACTCTGGAGATTATTTGTTATTAAAAGCCAGTAGGAAAGTCTCCTTAGAAAGAATATTGCCTTTATTAAAAGAGGCTTATTAAGTTCCTTTCAACTTTTTAGACCAGTTGTCTTTGATAGACTGCTTGGAACGAGCTATTGCAAGAGAATTGTCTGATACATCTTTGGATATTGCTGAGCCTGCTCCAATGGTCACATTTTCACCAATTACAATTGGTGCAATTAGAACAGAGTTGGCACCAGTTTTGCTATGTGCTCCTATAATTGTTTTATGTTTATTTGTTCCGTCATAGTTAGCTGTTATTGTCCCTGCACCAATATTGACATCCTTACCAATTTCTGAATCGCCTATGTAGCTTAGGTGATTTATTTTTGAATCCTCTGAGATATAGCTCTTTTTGATTTCTACAAAATTACCTATTTTGCAATTGTTTTGAATCATTGTATCTGGCCTTATGTTTGCAAAAGGACCAACTTTTACATTGTCTCCTATTTGAGCATTCTTTACAACAGAATAGATAATAGATGAATTCTTACCAATAACTGCATTACTAATAAAACAATTAGGGCCTAAATGACAGTTGTTAGCAATAATGCACTTGCCTCTCAAATGTGTCTCTGGCTCAATAGTTACATCTTTCCCAAATTCGCATTGCTCACTAATTGTACAACTAGAGGGATTAATGAATGTAACTCCCTGTTCCATCCAGAAGTCTTGTAGTCGTTCTTGAAGTAACTGCTCGCATTTTGCAAGTTGCCTTTTATCGTTGATTCCGCTTACTTCACCTGCATCTTCTATTTCTAAATGCACCGCCAAAGGAAGTTTTTGAATCGTATCTGTAAGATAAAGTTCATTCTGGTTGTTTTTATTTGATATATACGGAAGTATCTTGCTTAGAGACTCCCAATCAAAACAGTATATACCTGCATTTGTGAGATTGTTTTTTGCTTCTAATTTTGTACAGTCTCGGTCTTCAATTATTTTTTCTATATGTCCATGCTCATTACTGAATACCCTTCCATAGCCGCTTGGGTTCGAAAGTCTTGCAGATAGTATCGAAACATTTGCTTTAGAAGAACGATGCTTATTAATAAGGTCATTAATTGTTTTTGCTTTCAATAAAGGGACATCTCCATTTAGAACCAGAAGATCTCCTTTGAATCCTTTTAGCACTGGTATTAATTGTTGTACTGCATGTCCAGTTCCACGTTGAGGTTGTTGATTTACAAATTCAAGCCCTGAAATGTGATTGACGCTTTCTTTTACTTTGTTAGATTCGTGCCCCACAATTATGAGTGACCTGTCAGGGGTTAAATCTTTGCAGCTTGTTAGGACTCTTTCTAAAAGAGTCAAACCTGATAGTTCTTGCAGAACTTTAGGGAGGGTGCTTTGCATCCTTGTGCCTTTACCAGCAGCTAATATCGCAATAGCAAGCATTTGAAATTTTCTTTCAATAGGAATCTAACTCCTTTAGTTGGATTTTGTATTTATCCAACGTTTTTTCCAGGAACTAGTAGCTTCAAAATTACTGCTTTGCTGTTCTATTGCTCTTCTTTTGAGGATTTCTTCTTTTGACGACTTCCCATGTGGATCTCTATAGGGGATTGAAGCATTAGTTTTTAAATGTGCTTCCTCCATTTGAGTGAGCGATTGCCATAAATTAACACTATTTGCTGTGTTCTTTTCTATCTCAAAATCTTTTGAGGCTATTGTCCCTATGCTCCAATCTCTGAGATGTAAGTTAGTGGGCAAAATTGATCTTATTTCCAATCCAGTTCTTCTTAAAGTTGCTCTTATAGCAGCTGCAGTGCAATAAGTGATTATCCGCCCTTTTTTAGAAAGCTTCCTTGAAAGGGTTTTCAAAAACTCTTCAGTCCATAGCTCTGGACATTTTTGAGGGGAAAATGGATCCAGGAATATTAGATCGAATTTTATTTCATGAGGAATTAAATGGATTTGCTGTCGGGCATCTCCCCATAACATCTGACCTTCCCCTGATTTAGTTTTCCAGTGATTTAAGCATTGGATAGCTTTTAAATTGCTTAAAGTTTCATTTGACCAGCCAGAGGTATATATATCTTTATTCAGAGCAATAGTAAGTGGACTTTTATCTTTTTCTAGCCCCCACCAATTTAGTGATATTTTATGGTTATGTAACTCTTCCATTAGACAAGCTGTGTTATACCCCATGCCAAAACAAACATCTAAAGTAAAAAGATTTTTACTTCTCTCATAGTTTTTTAAGTCAGATGGATAGATAAATTTTTCAAGAGCTTCTTTCTTGGCACCCAATGAGCAATGAAAAGGTTCTTTAAATTCGGAACTTTTTAGACTTATGCTTCCGTCTTTCGTTTTAATTATATCTAGGTGATTCAACTTTTCATAGAAGTTTGTTGACTCAATTTCTAAGTCTTTCAAGATCACTCCAGAATTCTGGGTATGAGACTGAAGCAGCATCGCTTCGAAATATTGATGAATTACTATCTGCTAAAAGAGAGGCTATTCCAAGACTCATCGCAATCCGATGGTCTGATTCACTGTCTAGGTTGGCTCCATGTAGGCTTTGGCTACCATTAATTGTCAAGCCATCTGCTTTTTCTTCAATTTTTGCCCCCATCTTTTTTAGTTGCCTTGTCATTACTTGAAGACGATCTGTCTCTTTAATACGTAATTCACTAGCACCTGTAATTTGGCTTATACCATCGCAGAAACATGCAGCAACTATAAGTATTGGCACCTCATCAATTAGTCTTGGCATGATTTCATTGTCGAGAGTAAAAGATTTAAGTTGCTCAGAATAAGTGACTCTGATGTCTCCAACCGGTTCGCCTGCAACTTCTCTTTTGTTTAACAACTGGATATTTGCACCCATATTATCTAACACTTCAAGTATTCCGGTCCTAGTTGGATTAAGTCCAATGTTCTCAATTGTAATATCTGATTTAGGTATTATTGACCCTGCAATTAACCAGAAAGCAGCGGAACTGATATCTCCTGGCACAACAATTTGAGTGCCTTTTAATTTTACTCCGGGTTTCAATGTTATATGGCGACCCATCTCACCACTTATTTCAAGATTAGCTCCGAATGCTTTCAGCATTCTTTCTGTGTGATCTCTTGAATTTGCAGGTTCAATAACTGTAGTTGAACCTTCTGCCGTCAAAGCAGCAAGTAGAATTGCAGATTTAATTTGAGCACTTGCCACAGGCGTCCCTATAACTGCTCCATGAAGTTGTTTGCCCACAATAGAAATTGGTGCAAAGTCTCCTTTAGCACGACCATTGACATGTGCTCCCATCATCTTTAGTGGATGACCCACTCGTTTCATTGGTCTACTTTTTAAAGAATTGTCACCAGTTAAAACGAAGTGTCTCCCTTCCCTGCCAACTATTAAACCAAGTAATAATCTCATTGTCGTGCCAGAGTTCCCACAATCAAGTACATCGTCTGGCTCATTTAATCCATCTAATCCAACACCTTGTACTTTGACAATTTCACCTTTACTAATTGGACTTATCTTGACTCCCATTGCTTTCAAGCAATTAGCTGTGCTAATTGGATCTTCTGCTGGTAAAAGGCCTTCTATCGTTGTCTCTCCTTCTGCCACTGCACTAAATAAGAGAGATCTATGAGATATTGATTTATCTCCAGGTACCTTTACGTTCCCAATAAGACTTCCTCCAGGTGTTATGTCTCTTAATGATGATGGGTTCTCTATTAAGCTCAAGTGCACTATCTCGTTGGTTAATTAATATTTTATTAGTCAATGCTTTATAAAGATAATTTATTTATCTCCATTTATGATTTTGTGATTTGATTGAATTTTATTATTTCATCTATCACATATCCAAATAATGATGGGTCAGCATGGTTTGGCTTTAAGTCAGAAAGTCCAAGTTCATTCCATCGCTCATCTATCTTTTTAGAAAGATTACTTGAATGAATCAAAGGATTTCCCCATTCATGATTTTTTTCAGGTCCAACCTTCGTTGTTGCATCTATAGCTAGTCTCCCTCCAAGACCTATGTTTTCACTTGCAAAATCAAGGCTATCGAAAGGTGTATTCTCCATTACCAATAGATCTCTTTGAGGGTCGACTAAGCTGGATATTGCCCATACAACTTGACGAGGGTCTCTAACATTTATTGTTGAATCAACTACAACAACAAACTTTGTATAAGTAAACTGAGGCAATGCACTCCAGAATGCCATAGCAGCTCTTCTTGCTTGACCCGGGTAACTCTTGTCAATTGAAATAATTGCTAATTTATAACTTAGTGCCTCCATAGGCAGAAAGAAATCGGTAATTTCGTTAATTTGTCTACGTAGTATAGGCGTATATATTCTATTCAATGCAATAGCGAGCATAGCTTCTTCTTTTGGTGGCCTGCCACTAAAAGTAGTCAAGTAAATAGGATCTTTTCTACTGGTTATGCAATGGAACCGGATTAGAGGTGATTTTTCTATCCCACCATAAAAACCCATGTGGTCTCCAAATGGCCCGTCATTCATTTCTTCCCCAGGAGCAATAGTCCCTTCAAGAACAATTTCACTATGACTAGGTACTTGCAAGTTAACTGTTTTACAGTTGCTTAATCGAACTCCTTTCCCTGCGTATAGCCCGGCAAAAAGCCATTCACTTAAAGTGACAGGTATAGGAGTTGCAGCAGCCATCAAGATAAGAGGATGGACACCAATAGCTATTGCCACTTCTAACTTCTTGCCCATTGCTGAGGCTTTACGTAGATGACGAGCACCCCCTCTTACACTTAACCAGTGTACTGTCATTGTATTTATAGATTGTTGTTGAAGTCTGTAAACGCCTACGTTTGGAGTATTTGTTTCTGGATCTTTTGTAATTACTAAACCAAAAGTAATGATTTTACCAGCATCGCCAGGCCATGGTCTTATTAAGGGCAATTTATCTAGGTTTACATCTTCTCCTTTTAGCAGTCTTTGATGACAAGGAGGTGTTAAATCCAAATCTGGACGTGCCTGAAGAAGATCCCATAGTATTCCTCCAAATTCGATTGTTTTTTTAATACCTTTAGGCGGTTCTGGTTGTTGTAAATAGGACAATTTTTTCCCTAGCCCCTCAAGCTCATCTTGAGAACTTAGCCCCATACTCCAAACGACTCTCTCAATCGTTCCTAATAGATTTATAGCAACTGGCATAGAAGATCCAATCACATTTTCGAACAGAAGTGCAGGTCCTCCCATAGAAAGGACACGATCACTAATTGCAGCGAGTTCCAGGTCTGGATCTACAGGTTTGCTAATTCTTCTCAATTGCCCTTTCTTCTCTAGAAGAGATAAAAAATCCCTCATGTCTTGAGAACCGACTCCATTTTGAAAAACATTCATTATTTTCTTCACACTGGTTGAATGATTTAGTTACTCTGACTCAGGTTGTCACAGATTGGTCCATGGAGCTTTCTTATTTTCATGTAGCTAAAGATGTCCCATCGGGAATTAAACCTGAAACTTCAGTTGTAATTGATGTGCTTAGAGCCACTACGACCATTGCTTGTGCTTTAAACAATGGAGCTGAGGCTGTGCAAACATTTGCTGACTTAGATAATCTTAAAGAACAAGCGTCTTGTTGGCCATTGTCCAAAAGGCTTCTTTTGGGAGAGCGAGGCGGTAAGAAAATTGACGGTTTTGATCTAGGTAATTCACCTTTGGCAGTTACTAGTAATGTTGTAAAGGGGAAAAGATTATTTATGAGTACTACAAACGGAACTCGCTCTTTAGAAAGAGTAAAAGAATCAAAATCACTTTATACAATGTCTTTTATCAACAGGAAAGCAGTAGCAGAAAAATTAATTTCAAATCAATCCAAAAGCGTCTTAATTCTTGGGAGTGGATGGGAGGGAGCGTATTCCTTGGAGGATTCACTCGCAGCTGGAGCACTTGCTTCTTTTCTTTTAAACAAAAATCCAAATTCTGTTCACATACTTAATGATGAATTATCTGCCGCAGTAGCTCTTTGGTCTTGTTGGGAGAACAATATAGAAGGATGTCTTCGTAATGCCACTCATGGCAAACGACTCGAGAGACTAGGGAATCATGATGATGATTTCACTTGTTGTTCAGAACTCGATAAGATATGTGTTGTGCCAACTCAAAGAGAAAAAGGAGTACTATGTTCTCTTTGATTAATAAATTTCTACGCTTGGGTTAAGTAATTGGCGGATTTTCTAGCAGCGGCAGTTCAAATAACAAGTACCTCTGACATTGAGGCAAATTTCTCTTTGGCTGAAGAGCAAATAGAACTTGCTTCTCGGCGAGGAGCAGAGTTAGTTGGCTTGCCAGAGAATTTTGCTTTTTTGGGAAATGATCAACAACGATTAGATATTTCTGCATCTCTAGCTGAGCAGTGCAGTCAATTTTTGGTGACGATGGCTAGGAGATATCAAATATTTCTTTTAGGTGGTGGATTCCCAGTTCCTGCAGGAGATGGCCAGCGGACCCTTAACAGAGCTGAATTAGTAGGTAGAGATGGTCAGCTTTTAGGTAGATATGACAAGATTCATTTGTTTGATGTGGATTTGCCAGATGGGAACAAATATAGAGAATCCGAAACTATTATTTCCGGGAAGAAGTTGCCTTCGGTTATTAATCTTCCTGGTTTATGTAAGGTCGGAATATCGATTTGTTACGACGTTCGTTTCCCTGAACTTTATAGGCATCTTGTAAATGAAGGTGCAGAGTTGTTAATGATTCCTGCGACCTTTACAGCTTTTACAGGTAAAGATCACTGGCAAGTTTTGCTTCAGTCTAGAGCTATCGAAAACACAGCTTATGTCGTTGCTCCAGCTCAAACTGGTTTACATTATGGTCGGCGTCAAAGTCATGGTCACGCAATGATTATTGATCCTTGGGGAACTGTGCTTGCTGATGCAGGAGTTCAACAAGGTTCAGCTATAGCACCAGTAGATACTTCTAGAGTTCAAAGTATAAGGAATCAAATGCCTTGTCTAAAACATAGGAAACCAGAACTTTTTTAAATAGATGGAATTGAAGAAAGCAAGATCCCTTATTGGCCTGCTTGTACTTAGTTCATTTATTTCTTTATTTAATGTATTTCCTTCCAATGCAGCCAGTGTTCTTGCTGCCTGGCTTATTACTTCCGATGGGGTATTGAAATTACGTACAGCATCAAAAGCAAAATTAGAAGCCTATTTTCAACGTGGCCAAGGAAATACAGGAGACCGTATTTGGATTGATTTCCCAGGTGAATTAATTAAGCCAAGAAAACTTAAAGGAAATGGACCAATCGATGAAATAAGACTTGGAAAACCTTTTAAAGGAAATACAAGATTAGTAATTGAATTTAATAAAAGTGTTTCTTTAAATCCTTACAAACTTAAATTAGTAGGAACATCTGAAAATCTATGGAAGCTAGATTTCGTTGGACTTAATAAAGTTGGAATAAAAAGTATTGGAGAGGGAAGTCTATCCAGATCTTCAAAGAATTCATATATATCAAATGTTCGTTCAAAAACATTATCTAATAAACTTAATTCAGAAAACCTTCCTAATATACCTAATGGTAAATATAAAATTATTGTAGATCCTGGACATGGTGGACCTGACCCTGGAGCTAAGGGTCTTAATGGTTTAATTGAGACTGATATTGTTCTTGAGATATCGAGACAAGTTTCTCGTTTACTTAGAGAAAAAGGTATTAATGTAAAATTAACCAGATATAGGGATATTGATGTTGATTTACAACAAAGAGTATCAATAGCCAATCGTTCTAATGCCGATGCTTTTATTAGTATTCATGCAAATGCTTCAAGAGGTAATCGCAGAGATATTAGTGGAATAGAGACGTTTTTCTATAGAGGATATAAGGGTAGAACACTCGCTTCAAATATACAAAAACAGCTCCTTATGATTTCTGAGGGTAGTCCAAATCGCGGTGTTAGACAGAGCAATTTTTTTGTAATACGTCACACTAATATGCCTGCAGCTTTGGTTGAGGTTGGCTTTATTACTGGAAGATTAGATGCACGTTTATTATCACAGACAAGTTACAGAAAAAAAATTGCATTTGCTATATCAAAGGGAATAATCAACTATCTGAGGCAGGTCTATTGAAATTGCGTTTAGGTATATTTGATAGTGGTATTGGAGGCTTTACGGTACTTAAAAGTATCCAGGAAAGACATTCATCTTTTAGAAGTATTTATTTAGCTGATACTCAAAGAGTTCCTTTTGGGACAAAACAACCATCTGAAATCAGACAAATAGCTTTGGAAATATCTAAATGGTTATGTCGTCAAAATATAAATGCAGTTGTTGTAGCCTGCAATACAACAAATTCTGTTGCTCTTGATGTCGTTAAAAATAATGTAGAAGTTCCAGTCTTTGATTTAATTGGATCAACATCAGAGCTTATTCATGAATCTAGGATAGGGATATTGGCAACGCCTTCCACAGTTGCTTCTAAGGCATATTCAAAAGAAATCTTATCCTCTAAACCGTTTTCTTTTGTTTTAGAAGAAGGTTGCCCGGAGTTTGTTCCAATGATTGAAAGAGGCCAAATAAATTCTTCTGAGGTTAGGGGAGCCATTGTCAATCATTTGGAACCGCTTATAAAAGAAAATGTAGAAGCAATAGTTCTTGGCTGTAGTCACTTTCCATTATTAAAACCAATTTTTAAAGAATTAATGCCTTCTAATATTCGTTTAATCGATCCTTCGCTCAATTTGGCAAAGAAATTAGATACTTTGATAACTCCTTCGGTAAACGAAGTAGATTTGGCAAGAAAGCCCATTGATATTCACTTCTGTGTCACTTCTGATCCTTCACAATTCTCCGACAAGGCATCCCATTGGTTAGGAATTAGACCCGAGGTTGAAGTTATTTCTCTGCGTTCTCACTCATGCGTCTTCTAAGATCTATATAACGAGGATTTTCATGGCCACAGTAACTGAGTTGCTTCAGCCTATTGAGATAGATCTAGAGCATCTACTCAAAGATCTTCGTGACCTTATAGGAGCTGGCCATCCTATTTTGCAAGCAGCTGCTGAGCATTTATTTAGTGCTGGTGGAAAGCGTATTAGGCCAGGAATAGTTCTTTTGATATCAAAAGCTTTATCGGCGGAAGGCGAATTGTCATCCAAACATCGCAGGTTGGCAGAGATTACTGAGATGATTCATACAGCATCATTGGTGCATGATGATGTGCTTGATGAAGCTTCGACGCGTAGAGGAGTGGATACAGTCCATAATCGCTTTGATCACAAAGTTGCTGTATTAGCAGGAGATTTTCTTTTTGCACAAGCAAGTTGGCACCTAGCAAATTTGGATAACTTAGATGTAGTTAAACTGCTTAGTAGAGTAATAATGGATTTGGCTGAAGGAGAAGTTAAGCAAGGAATTTATAGATTTGATCCTAATCAATCATTAGATGTTTATTTAGAGAAAAGTTATTGTAAAACGGCATCATTAATTGCCAATAGTGCCCAAGCTGTAGGGGTTTTAAGCAATGAGTCGGATTACCATTTAAAATGTCTATATAATTTCGGAAAGCAATTAGGACTTGCTTTTCAGGTTGTTGACGATATTTTGGATTTCACTTCTGATGATAAGCAATTAGGTAAACCTGCAGCAAGTGATTTGTCAGCTGGATATTTAACAGCCCCAGCTCTTTATGCATTAGAGGAGAATCCATCATTTAAGGAATTAATAATAAGAGAGTTTTCCAATGAAGGTGACCTTGATCATGCAATGGAACTTGTTAGAGAATCTAATGCAATAATTAGATCGAGGAAATTAGCAGAGAACTTTGCTAAAAACTCTTATGAATCAATTAAATGGATGCCAGATTCACCTTCAAAAAGGGCATTGCTTGATTTGCCAGAATATGTATTAGGCAGACTTTTTTAATATTCTGAGATTAAACTTTTAAAAGTTTTACAATATTTTTTATTAAGTCAGCCTTTTCGACCTTCTAACTTTATTTGGACTAATTAAAAAATTATTTTTAGCAATACTTTTTTCTTATTCAAGCTTCAGCTTAAAGATCACATCATCAAGCTTAACAAGCAATATTTTGGCCACTTGATTTTGAATTCATGTTTTTCATTTAAATAAGCGTTTCACTACCGTTTCCAATTGTGATTTAGAAGCTTGAATGTTAGTAATGAGCAGTTTTACTTTATGAGCTCTGATTCTTCAGCAAAAATTGAGACAGTACTTCAGGAAGAAAGGGTTTTTAATCCTTCTGATGAAACAATTAATCGAGCAAGTATTAAAGGTTTTGCTCAATATCAGAAGATGGTTAATTCTGCCAAGTCGGATCCTCAAAAGTTTTGGGGTGAGGCAGCTTTAGAGGGATTGCATTGGTTTAAGCCTTTTAATACTGTTTTGGATTGGACTGATCCTCCTTTTGCAAGATGGTTTGATGGAGGTAAGACAAATGTTTCATATAATTGTTTAGATCGTCATGTAAAGCAAGGGAAAGGCGAAAAAATTGCAATTATTTGGGAAGGTGAGCCTGGAGAAGTTAGGAAAATCACCTATAAGCAACTTTTAGAACAAGTATGTCGCACAGCTAATGCATTAAAAGAAATTGGTATTAAAAAAGGTGATTTGGTTGCACTGTATATGCCAATGGTCCCTGAGGCTGCTGTGGCTATGCTTGCTTGCGCCAGAATAGGGGCTCCTCATTCTGTAGTTTTTGGAGGTTTCTCTTCAGAAGCTTTACGAGACCGAATAAATGATGGCCAAGCAAAAGCAATTATTACTGCAGATGGTGGTTTTCGTAAAGATAAAATAATCTCCTTAAAAAATGCTGTTGATTCTGCTTTGTCGGGGAATAGTTGTCCAAGCGTTGAATCTGTTTTAGTAGTAAAAAGAACTTCTGAAAGTATTTCCTTTAGTCCTGGTAGAGATTATTGGTGGCATGAGTTAGTACCTGCTCAATCAATAGATTGCCCTGCTGAAGAAATGGATAGCGAGGATAGACTTTTTGTTCTTTATACGTCAGGTTCCACAGGAAAGCCAAAAGGTGTTGTTCATACTACGGCAGGTTATAACTTGTGGGCCCATATGACTTTTCAGTGGATTTTTGATGTTCGTGAAGAGGAAATTTATTGGTGCACAGCTGATGTTGGATGGATTACCGGGCATAGCTACATCGTTTATGGTCCATTGTCTAATGGTTCAACAACTGTCATGTATGAAGGCGTACCACGCCCTTCCAACCCAGGAGCATTTTGGGATCTTATAGAACGTCATAAGATCAATATTTTTTATACTGCGCCAACAGCCATTAGAGCTTTTATGAAATCTGGTAGGGATATCCCAGATAAATATAATTTGAAAAGTTTGAGATTACTAGGAACAGTTGGCGAACCTATTAATCCAGAAGCTTGGATTTGGTATAGAGATGTTATAGGAGGCAATTCCTGTCCAATTGTTGATACTTGGTGGCAGACAGAGACTGGCGGTGTGATGATAAGTCCTTTGCCTGGCGCAATTCCTACTAAGCCTGGCTCAGCAACTCTCCCTTTGCCCGGTATAGAGGCTGAAATAGTTAATGCTGAAGGCAAATCTGTAGATGTTAATCAAGGTGGGTATTTAGTTATCAAACATCCTTGGCCTGGAATGATGAGAACGGTTCATGGAAACCCTCAAAGATTTCGTGAAAGTTATTGGGAGTATTTGCCTCCAATTAATGGAAGCCTTGTTTATTTTGCCGGTGATGGTGCTAGACGAGATAAGGATGGCTATTTTTGGATCATGGGAAGGGTTGATGATGTAATTAATGTATCTGGACACCGTTTAGGAACTATGGAAATAGAGTCTGCTCTTGTAAGCCATAATTCAGTTGCTGAAGCAGCAGTTGTAGGAAAACCAGATGATATTAAAGGAGAAGCAATTGTTGCGTTCGTGACTTTGGAGTCAGGAGCAAATCACAACGAAAAGCTTTTAACTGATTTAAAAGTACATGTAAGTACGGAAATAGGAGCTATTGCTAGGCCGGATGAAATTCGTTTTACCAATTCTTTACCAAAAACAAGGAGTGGAAAAATTATGCGGCGATTACTTAGAGCATTAGCAGCAGGTGAGGAAGTTAAGGGAGACACAAGTACATTAGAAGATAGGAATGTTTTAGATGAACTTAGGAAGTGATTATTTGATTAATAGCTTTATAGTTGAATCGCAAATTCCTATTAATCTAGGTTAGCCGTAAATAATATCTAAAATAGGGTGTTAATTAAAGGATCATGATAATTATATTTTAATTATATCGCTTGAAGGATAAGCATTAACTAAACCTTGCTATTTCTAATTACTTTGCTGATAGTCTCTTTATTGTTATTATTATTATTAAGATGGTTTTGTTGCTGACCATATTCTTGTCATAAAGAACGAATTGGCTTTAATCGAAACGAAACCACTATCGGTTAATCTTAAATTAATATCATCTTTTATATAGTTTCTATAATATGGCTCGTGAAATATCCTATAGAAATTTTCCATTACCTGGGTGAATTGGGGCGAATCATTTATCTGAATGGAATCAGCTAAAATAAGTGATCCATTTGGCTTTAAGACCCTAAAACATTCTTTTAGTACATTTTGTCTGGCTTTACTAGGCAATTCATGAAATAAGAAGACACAAGTGATTGCATGAAATGAATTGTCTAGAAGAGGCATTCTTTCTGCATTTCCCTTTACTAATTGAACTAATTCGCTTTTTTGATAATTATTCAGATATTTGCTAGCTTGTTTCAAATATGAGGTGGATAAATCTAGACCTACTAGCTCTATTTCAGGTATTGCAGATCTAATTTGTTTAAGAGTTCTACCAGTACCAGTAGCTATATCAAGAACCTTATAATTTGCAAAGTTATTTGATGAAAAGCCTAATTCTAAGCCTTCTTTTAATGGTGAAATTACTCTTCTTCTCATTGCATCTGCGGTACCATTAAACAAAATCTCTACTTGCATGTCATATAGTTCAGCCGAATGATCACTAAGGTAACCATCAGTTTGATGATGGAAATTCTGTAAATAATAATCAGGATAGTTTTCTTTATTAATTGTTTTTGGCAAATCTTGGAAATGTTTCTTTTTACGTCTCTTCCAAGTAGATGGCATATCTAGCCACACAAGAGGATATTTAAAGAACCATTCGATCCAAGGGACATCAAAAAGTAAATTCTTTGGATACAATCCTCTTTCTGCTTCAAGCCAGTCAATTTCTTCTAAACTCTTAGCTGAATCTCTTAACTCCAAAAGTAAATCTGTGGTAATAGGAGATGTTTCCGGAATGGCTTCAGGAATTAATAGCTCCATTAGTTTTGTACTTATGCCTTTGTGCGCTAAGCCGACAAGCCCTTTCCCTTGCTGAAGGGTTTGGTACGCAATTCTGGTTAGGCTTGGCTGTGCCATAAACCTTCTTAAGGTAAGACTATTTCAACAGATTTTTGTGATTTGCGAGAGCAAATAATCGTTTCTGTTGTCAAGAGTATTAAATAGCCATTCATTCTCGACATAATTGCTCTGGTATAAATTCCATTAAATCTTTAATTTCATTCCAATGATAATGTGGTTCAATTTTATTTAAAGATTCAAGATTATTTTTTATAAGAGAACTTATCTTTTTAGAATCAATACATACTTGAGGGATATTATTACGATAAAACTCTTTATTAATATTGTTCATTAATGAATTGAATGTATTAATTTTGTCAATTGCTAAATTATTAGCCGGAAGGACTACTTTTGTTAAGTTAAACATTGTTATAAGTATAAGTATCAAGCTTATTCTTAAATTCATGATGTACTAATTATATCTAGGACTTATAATTATAAGTCCTAGATATAAATTTTTAAACCTTGGATATAATATTAAATTTTAATAATACAAATAAGTATTTTATTTATGCATCGTAATACATAAAGAATTCATGAGGATGAGGCCTTTGACGGAGTTGTTGGACTTCTTCGTACTTCATTTCTATGAAATTGTTTATAAAATCATGATCAAATACTCCACCTGCCGTTAGGTAATCATTGTCTGCTTTAAGAGCTTCTAAAGCATTATTTAAAGATGATGGAACTGTTGCTATTTTTGATAGTTCATCTTCTGGCAATTCAAATAAATCTACATCTACACCATCACCGGGATCAATTTGGTTCTTGATTCCATCTATTCCTGCCATCATCATTGCACTAAAGGCTAAGTATGGATTTGCAAGAGCATCTCCTGACCTGAACTCAAGCCTTTTTGCTTTTGGACTTGGACCTGTCAACGGTATACGAACGGCTGCAGATCTATTGCCTTGAGAATAAACAAGATTTACTGGAGCTTCGAAGCCAGGAACAAGACGCTTATAACTATTTGTTGTTGGATTTGTAAAGGCAAGGAATGAAGGTGCATGCTTGAGAATACCTCCTATGTACCATTTTGCTGTTTGGGAGAGATTTGCATATGTTCCTTCCCCATAGAACATTGGTTGGCCATCCTTCCAGAGGCTTTGATGAACATGCATACCTGTACCGTTATCGTTCCATACAGGTTTTGGCATGAAAGTTGCTGTTTTTCCATACTTTTTAGCAATATTGCGAACAACATATTTGTAGGTCATTACATTGTCTGCTGCGCTTATTAGCGAAGCAAATTTCATTCCTAACTCATGTTGTCCTGGGCCAGCAACTTCGTGATGATGCTTTTCTATAGGGATGCCGAGTTCCCCAATAAGAAGCAACATTTCTGAACGCAGATCTTGAGCTGTATCATTTGGTGATACAGGGAAATATCCTTCTTTATATTGAATTTTGTAAGCAAGATTTCCTCCTTCCTCTGCCCGTCCTGTGTTCCAAGGCGCCTCTATAGTGTCAACACTATAAAAAGAGGTCCCTTCTTTTGAGTCATATCTAACATCATCAAAAATAAAAAACTCAGGCTCCGGTCCAAAATAAGCAGAATCAGCTAATCCAGTATTAGAAAGATAAGCCAATGCTTTTTGGGCTAATGATCTAGGGCACCTTGAATAAGCTTCTCCACTCCTTGGTTCTTGTATTGAGCAAATCAAACTAAGTGTTTTATGACGATAAAAAGGATCTACCCATGCTGTGGATGAATCAGGGACCATTGACATGTCCGACTCGTTTATAGCTTTCCAACCTCTAATTGATGACCCATCAAAAGCTAGGCCTTCCTTAAAAGAGTTTTCATCAACCATGTCTGATGTGACAGTTAAGTGCTGCCACTTACCGTGAATATCAGTAAATTTGAGGTCAATGAGCTCAATTCCCTCATCTTTGATTTGTCTGAGCACATCTTGCGGAGATTTTCCCATTTACTTTTTATAGATATGTATAAATAAAATTAATTACCGTAGCAAACTTATTTTGTATCAATAAGTACTTTTTGTGACTATTGGCCTCCATTTCCCATTGTTTATATCCCCTTCGCTACTAACTTCAAAGAAAATAAATCCATTTCTCAGAACTTGTCAGCATTGCAATACCTAAAATAATTATCACGACGTTACCTTTAGGTGTTTAGGCTCATGTATAAGCAATTTTTCACAGGTCTTGGCGACAACAACAGCTAACTCCTCAATGTTAGGTACTTCTGGCGCAACATTTGCTCCTCTGACTGTGCCAAAGAGGCTTTTGTTAGGCCCCGGCCCTTCAAACTCCCATCCGTCTGTTCTTAATGCCTTATCCCAGCAACCAGTGGGGCATTTGGATCCCTTTTATATTCAACTAATGGCTGAGGTCCAGGGATTGTTGAGAGATGTTTGGCAAACTAGCAATCGTTTGACTCTTCCTATGAGTGGTACAGGGAGCGCTGCAATGGAAGCAACTATTGCGAATGTTGTTGAGCCAGGTGACACATTCCTAGTGGCAATTAAAGGATACTTTGGCAATAGACTTGCTGATATGGCTTCGAGGTATAAGGCCAATGTTCAAACAATTGATAAAAAATGGGGTGAAGCATTCTCTTTACAAGAACTTGAAGAGGCGATAATTAAGTATAAGCCTGCTTTTCTGGCTTTAGTACATGCAGAAACTTCCACAGGTGTTTGCCAACCAATGGAAGGAATAGGAGACTTGTGTCGTAAACATAATTGCTTGTTGATTCTAGATACAGTGACTTCGTTGGGAAGCATTCCTTTGTATTTAGATGATTGGAAAGTTGATCTTGCATATAGCTGTAGTCAGAAAGGTTTGAGCTGCCCTCCTGGATTAGGGCCATTTACCATGAATGAAAGAGCCGAAGAAAAATTGAACAAAAGAACTGGTAAAGTCCCAAACTGGTATTTAGATGTTTCCTTATTAAATAAATATTGGGGAAGTGATCGTGTTTATCACCACACTGCTCCTGTAAATATGAATTTTGGCATTAGAGAGGCACTTAGGCTTATCCTTGAAGAAGGTTTAGAGGCGACTTGGACTCGACATAAATTAAATGCTTTGGAATTATGGAATGGGTTAGAAGATTTAGGATTGTCATTACATGTTCCTTCTGATATTAGACTTCCTACTTTAACAACAGTTAGTATTCCTAGCAATGTAGATGGGAAGGCTTTCTCTTTACATTTATTAAATAACCATGGCGTCGAAATTGGTGGAGGACTAGGTGAATTGGCAGGTAAAGTATGGCGTATTGGTTTGATGGGATATAACTCTAATAAGACAAATGTTGATAAGATATTAAATTTATTTGATTCTGAGTTGCCAAAATTTAAATCATAGTTTTATTAATCTTCTCAAAGAAAACCATTCTTCTATTTCTTGTTTTATCTCTTTTTTCATTACACCACCTTTAACAATCATTTTATGATGAGCACTTTTGTGAGTCGAGAGATCAAGAGTTCCTCCAAGGCCTCCTCTTTTAAAGTCATATGCACCAAAAATCACTCTCCCCATTCTTGCTTGTATAAGAGCACCTGCGCACATTTGGCATGGCTCTAAAGTCACTATCAATGTACATTCATTAAATCGCCAGTCACCTTTCAACCAAGCGGCTTGGCGTAATGCAACAAGTTCAGCATGACCCATAGGATCGAATCTTTTGTTTCTTGTATTTCTTCCATGACCAATGCAATGCCCTTTCTCATTAAGGATAATTGCTGTTATTGGCACTTCCCCTTCTTTTCCTACTATCTTTGCCCTTTTTCGAAGAATCATCATCCATCTATGAATTTGTGTATCGTTGAGTTTTACCGGCTTAGTAAATTGCATTGTTATAAGGAACTACTTCAAAGTCTGACCATACGAAATGCAGTATTTTCTTGAATGCTTTCTTGCATAAATATATTTGAAAGGAACATAAAGTGGAATTTTTCGCATCCAATGATCGCATAGATCCTAAATTAAAATCATTTTTAGAAGAAGCTTCCAGCATTCTTTGTGAGTGGTTTGCTACTACTGAGAAAAGGGGGCCATCACCTTTCTCCGTTGAGATCCCTCAAGTAGAGCCGCAACTTGAAGGCATACCAGAAACTCAATTATTGAACGATCTGAAAATATTGATGGATGGAGCATATCAGCCTTCTCACCCAGGAGCATTAGCCCATTTGGACCCTCCTCCGCTTACAGCATCGATTGTTGGCGAATTGATAGCAGCTGGTTTAAATAATAATCTCTTGGCAGAAGAGCTTTCCCCAAGTCTCACGAAACTAGAACGAAATCTTTGTAGATGGTTTTCAGAAAAAATTGGCTTACCTGACACAGCTGGAGGAGTCTCTGCAAGTGGAGGGACATTGACTAATTTGATGGCTCTTTTAGTAGCTAGAACTAATGCTCAACTTCTTTATGATTCTGACGCTGTAGTTTTAGCAAGCTCTGAGGCCCATGTTTCGATTTCTAGAGCGATATCAGTTATGGGGCTTCCTCCAGAATCTTTGTGTGAGCTTCCTACTAATGAAGAAGGAGTTATCAGTCTTGAGTCCCTAGAAAAAGAATTTTCAAGAATTCAAAACCAAGGTAAAAAATGTTTTGCTGTCGTTGCGACAGCTGGAACTACAGTAAGAGGAGCAATTGACCCATTGTCGGATATTGCTGGTTTTTGCAATAGGCATGGTATTTGGTTCCATGTTGATGCTGCTATTGGAGGAGTGTTTGTCCTTTCTTCTAATAAGACAAAATATTTAAAAGATCTTTCAAGAGCAAATTCTGTAACCATCAATCCTCAGAAATTATTGGGAATTACAAAAACCTCTTCATTGCTACTTGTCGCCAAAAAAGATGACTTGTTTTCATGTTTCTCTACAGGCTTTCCATATATAGAGCCTTCATTTGGTAATGATTATCAAGGAGGGGAAATTGGGTTGCAAGGATCACGCCCTGCTGAAATTATTAAACTATGGCTTGGATTGAGACAGTTGGGAGAGAAAGGAATTAACCTTTTATTAGATAGTGCTATTCATCGTCGTAATTATTTTCATGATCAAATTGATAAGAAAAAATTTGATGTTGTGACAGGACCTCTACATCTAATAGCCATTTCACCTAAGTATAAAGATAAGCATGAAGCCGAGCTATGGTCTATCGCAACAAAAAATAAATTGTTAGGTGAAAAATATATGCTTTCTCGGCCTTTTTATAAAGATCGTTATTACCTAAAAGCTGTAATGGGAAATCCACATACTAAATTGTTTCATATAGATCAGTTAGCACAAATCCTTAATCAATCTATTTGAGAATTCTATGACCTCGGAAAAAAATCGTGGAAAGTTAGTAGCGATTATTACTGGAGCTTTCTCAATTTTTATTGCAATTACTTACTTAATATTAATAACTATTCTCGATGCTCGAGGCCCCATGCTTCCTCCTCCTCCGGAGGCCTTGGGCGCGATGGTAGTTGCTTGTTATTAATTTTTTTCTCCAGTGGTTCTATAACTCTATTCATTGCAGCTCGAATGAAGGCCCTGAGAGTGTATTCGCGTCTATTTAGATTGTAATGATGTTGAACGACCTCTTGAACCCCTCCGTCTCCCCAGTTTTGATCTTGCTGGAAATATGTTATAAAACTTTCGCCAGCAACTTGTGTAAGCCAAGCAGCACTTACACTCTGAATAGTTTTACCAACTAGATATGTTGGTAAATGTAGGCTTAGAGAATTGCTAATTAGAGATACACCTCCTTTAACTATTCCAAGTCCAGCAATGGTTTGACCTACAGACATAGCAAGACTTTTTGCTCTATCTTTTGTCAATTCAACACCATAAATCTTAGAAATGTCCATTACCATTCGCCCATTAACAACTGCAGCTCCTAGTAAATCTATAACAGGGAGAGGAGTAATGAATACTACGCCGCTGCTGATCCATGTATACCTTTCGACACATCGCTGAGATGTAGCTAATCGTTGCTTGTCTAGTAATCGTCTTCCTGAAGTGCCTAGATTCCTACATTGAAGCAAAATGTTGTCGGCTATAAGTTCTTCACCTTCTTGATGTAGAACTATTGCCATACGCTTGATTAGTTGATTTATATCAGGCTTAGGTTGCAAAGGATTACTTCCGATTATTGGTATTGTTTGAGGTGATGCAGAAGTTGCGATTATGTTTTCTATATCAACAATTCCTTGGGTACGATTCTCTAATAACGAAATAAGTTTAGCTTTCTCCTTTTCTCCACGAAGATCAGATTTATTTAGAACAATAAATAGTTTTTTCCCAACTTTGGAAAGATTTACAATCATTTCCATTTCGTATGAGCGCAAGTCGCTATCGACTACAAATATTATTAGGTCTGCTTGACTTGCTTTAATAATTGCTTCTTTTTCCCTTGAACGGCCATGGACCCCTCCTTCGAGGATCCCTGGCGTATCGATTATTTTTAAACCTCTTCTAAGACTCTTTAACTTTAGGCGATAAATGTTTGTTTTAGTTGTAGAACCCATAGAAGGAGCTACATGACCAACGATTTTGTTAAGAAGGGATCTCACTAAGGCAGTTTTACCACTAGAACCTGGCCCAAAAACTGCAACTAATAAGTCTCCTCTTAATAATTCCTTCTCAACGCGTTGCTTTTCATATCTAAGAGCTTGTGCTGCAATTTGATTTTGAATAAGTGAGGTTAATTGATCTATACTTTTTAAACTTCTTCTTGCCGCATCATTTTTATTCTTAGGAATAGTTTTGTAATCCTTATGTTTTCGTAGATAAAATTGACCTTTTTTAGCTAAAACTTTGAAAATTCTTATAGCTTTAGAATTTGAATAAATAGCAAGAATAAATAAAGAAATAAGTATTGTTTGAATATTTATTAATTTAAATAATGCCCCTATCAAACCTGACAAAATACCAACAATAGGTATTAAAAGGAGAATAGTAAATAATCTTACTTTTCTAGTCATTGCTTAATGAGGCCAATAATAAGATTTGAATTCATATTTAACTCCTTTATACCTTATATTTTTTAGGGATTACGTATTCTAGTAATAAAAAGAGTACAGCTATATTAATAGCAATATCGGCAAAATTGAAAACAGGAAAATTAAAAGGAACTATCTGAATAAAATCAACAACATATCCTAGTCTCCATCTATCTAATCCATTTCCGACTGTGCCCCCTAATAGCATTGAAAATGCTATTGCTTGATTGAAATCAAAATATGTCTTCTTACAAATCAATATAATTAAAGCTAATGAGACAAATAGGCTTAGGAAAGAAAGTGTTAACGGAAAATTGCTGAAAATGCTAAAAGCCGCACCATAGTTTTTTACTACATAAAATCTAATTACTCCTGGTATCAAATCAAAGGAATCTTGATTTATATTTATAGAAAATAAGTATTTTGTAGCTTGATCAATTAATATTAATATAAATGAGAAGTGAAATATATTTATACTTTTGAATAAATACCGGTTCATTCTAATAATTGTATTTTTCGTAAAGACTTTGCAATTAATACTATCGCTGGACAAAGTAGAATTTGAATTGGGAATGTAGATATACTATAAGTAAGTAGAAGTTCTACTACACCTTGCTGCCAGCGTGATACTAAAGAGCCAAATATTATGTTTATTATTCCAATTGAATGAATAATTGTCAATCCACACACTGCAGATATAAATAGTGCTAATAATGTTTTCCTCTTGGCTGTTTGAACTATTCTTCCAGTTATCCATACTGCTGGAATAAATCCTACCAGGTATCCAAAGTCAGGTGTCGCAATGTATCCAATACTTCCTCCTCCATGAAATACAGGTAAGTAAAAGAGCCCTATTGTTAGATAAGCAAATACAGCAATAATTCCAGATGAAGGTCCATAGACCATTCCTGATAGTAATAGAGCAGGTATCTGCCAAGAGCTTGGCAAATCAACAATATGAAAACTAAAATTCTCACTTAGACCCAATATTGCTGATGGAAGCATCCCTCCTATAAGTATCATTAGAAGACTTGTAAGAGACGAGCCTAAAAGGGCTAAGTTTCGCAATGGATTATTCATAGAACATATATACACACAATCTTAAAAGTATCTTTGTCATTGGGAATGATTTTACGTGTAGGTAAAGTAGTTCAATGTTTAAGGATGCTTGAACTACCATTATTGGGACACTAAGTTAGGGAAAGAACTTTTATGAAATTCAAAATCGGAGAGAAGGTTTCTTTAAAAGTATCTCAATCATATTTAAAGACCAATGATCCCATGCCGATGCTTCGCCCTCCAGATCTTGTTGCTTCAGATGAACTTGGAATAATCACAGCGTTGCTTCCTAAGGATTTAGCAGAAGTCAAATTTCGTAGAGGAACGTTTTTATTGCAAACCTCTCATTTGAAGCCAGAACATTCTTCTGAGGAGAATGCCTAAATGAAATCAATCTCTACAGGAAATAACGCACCTCAAATAAATGATGATGAAAATTTTCAGCATTCATTACAAGAAGCTGTCAATCAGAGGCGTAATTTCGCAATCATCTCTCATCCAGATGCAGGGAAAACAACTCTTACAGAAAAACTCCTTTTGTATGGAGGAGCTATTCAGCAGGCTGGAGCAGTAAAAGCAAGAGGTGAACAACGAAAGGTTACTTCTGATTGGATGGAATTAGAAAAACAAAGAGGTATATCGATTACTTCAACTGTTTTGCAATTTGAATATAAGGATATAACTGTAAATTTACTTGATACACCTGGTCACCAGGATTTTTCAGAAGATACTTATAGAACATTGGCAGCTGCAGATAATGCAGTGATGCTTGAAGATGCTGCTAAAGGTTTGGAGCCTCAAACAAGAAAGCTCTTTGAAGTTTGTCGACTAAGAAATATTCCAATTTTTACTTTCATAAATAAAATGGATAGACCAGGTCAAGAGCCTCTTTCTCTCCTTGACGAAATAGAATCTGAATTAAACCTTTCAACTTTTGCTGTTAATTGGCCTATTGGAAGTGGAGACTTATTTAGAGGAGTTATCCAACGTGATAGTAGAGATGTCATTTTATTTGCTAGAGGGGAGAGAGGTAAGCAATCTATAGAACGCAGATTAAAAATCAATGATCCTAAATTAAGCGAATTTGTTGAGAAGGAGCTTCTAGAGAAAGCGATAGAGGAACTTGATCTTTTGGAAGCTGCAGGGTCAGCTTTGGATTTAGAACTTGTTAGAGAAGGTGAACTGACACCTGTTTTTTTTGGTTCTGCAATGACAAATTTTGGAGTTAGACCTTTTCTTGATAGTTTTCTAGATATGGCTCAAGGTCCTGTTGCTAGAAATACAACCGATGGTCCAGTTGATCCAATGAGAGAAACATTTACAGGGTTTGTTTTTAAATTGCAAGCCAATATGGACCCACGTCATAGAGATCGAGTTGCATTTGTACGAGTCTGTAGTGGACGATTTCAAAAAGATATGACTGTCAGTCATGCTCGCTCAGGTAAAAATATTCGTTTGTCACGACCGCAAAAAATATTTGCCCAAGATAGATCAGTAGTTGAGGATGCATATCCAGGGGATGTAATAGGTTTAAATAATCCAGGAATGTTTGCTATAGGCGACACCTTGTACACAGGTAAGCATGTTGAGTATGAGGGTATACCTTGCTTTAGTCCGGAAATCTTTTGCTGGTTACGTAATCCAAATCCTTCGGCTTTCAAAAATTTTCGAAAAGGAGTTAATGAATTAAGAGAAGAAGGTGCTGTTCAAATTCTTTATGACACGGATCAAAGCAAGCGGGACCCGATATTGGCAGCTGTAGGACAATTGCAATTAGAGGTTGTCCAGCATCGTTTGGAGAATGAGTATTCAGTTGAAACCATAGTTGATCCAATGGGTTATCAGGTCGCTAGATGGGTTAAAGGAGGTTGGACTTCTCTTGAACAAATTGGAAGGATTTTTAATTGCAAGACCGTTCAAGATTCTTGGCAAAGACCAGTCTTGCTATTCAAGAATCAATGGAATCTAAATCAGCTAGAGCAAGATCATCCTTCATTGGAGTTAAGTGCAGTTGCACCGGTTGTTAGTGGAGTAAACCCTATAACTCTTTAATGTCATTTTATCTTCATTGACTATATTTCGCCTACGCTTAGGGAAAGCAATAAAATGCTAATTGTGTCTGATACAGATTTGAGCAGCCAAGAAGGGGGAAATGATCCTTATTCTCTTCTTGGTGTATCACCAGATTCTAGTTTTGAAGAAATTCAAGAGGCTAGGGATAGAAAACTTTCACAAGCAGGAGAAGATCTTCTATTGAAGGCAAAAATTGAATCTTGTTATGACGCATTGCTTATGAATAGTTTAAAAGCAAGACGCTTAGGCAATGTTAGTAGTGAAGCTGTTAATGCATCTCAAAAGGAGAAAAACGGAGCCAACTCAGGCAAACCTCTTTTTGGGAGTGCATTGCTTACGAGATTCAATGCATTAAAATCATCGACCAATGGCAAAAGTACAAATAACACACAACCTAATTTTAATTTGCCAGAAGGTGAAGGCCTAACAATTAGGGTTTCCCTTGGTTTATTAGTAATTGTTCTTCTATTAGTAGCACCTGATAGTAATATTCAATTAATTCTTTCCTTGTCCACAATAGGTCTTTTCGTTAGTCAAATTAAACGTGGTCGTAAAACACTTCAGTCACTTGGGTGGAGTGTTGTGTTCTTGTCTATTGGATATATTCTTGGCGGACTTATTGTGAGTAACCTTACTGGAATTAGCGATCAGACATTATTGATTTCTATAAATAAGTTAGAAGCGTTACCAGCGCTTTTAATGTTATGGATTGGAGCTCTGCTTTTAGGATAGATATTACATTTTAGAATTCGCCAATTATAGTTTTTAACTCTTGTTCATTCACATTATATATTTCATTACAGAAATTACATGTCAATTCAGATTTCTTGTCTTCGTTCATTATTTCTATTAGTTCTTCTTTCCCTAATAACTTTAGAGCAGAAATACTGCGATCACGAGAACAACGACACTTAAAACTTATACTCTGATTGTTGTCCATAGTTTTAATAATCTTTGGATTTAAATTAGGAAATAAATGACTAAATAGGCTTGGAAGGTTGTCTTTGCTAGCAAGAAGATGTTGACTAAATCCAGTGATCTTCTTGCATTCTTCATCTAGCAAATTTATAAGAGTTTTATTTTCAACTGCACTTGGAAGAATTTGCGCTATTAAAGCTCCTGAGCAAATAAACTCCTGGTCTTCGATAATTTCTCCAACAAAAACCGCCGATTGGACTTGTTCTGAATGAAGTAAATATGATGCTATATCTTCTCCTATTCCACCACCTTCTATTTCTACGGTACTTGTGAATGGTTCCCCTTTCCCAATATCCCTAGTGACATGTAGATATCCTTTACCTGTGGCTTTTTTAAAGTCGAAATAGTGATTCCCCTGTGAGGTTTTAATTAGGTCAAGCTCAAGACTTGGGTTCCCAACATAGCCTCGGACTGTTCCATCTCTTCCAGCATCAACGTTTAGTCCCTGCAAAGGGCCATCAGATTGGATTTTTATTGTTACGCGACCTTGTTTAACCTTCATAGAACTTGCTAGCAATAAGCCAGCACTCATTGCTCTACTGAGCATGATTGTCGTTAAATAAGATAGGGAATGTCTCCTCCTTGCTTCTTTTGTGGACTCTGTTGTTAATACTGCTACAAGTGCAATTGATCCATTTGCTGCTGTTGCTCTAACAAGTGAATCAGCCATACATTAACTATAGTATTTTACTTAGAGTTCCTTGTGAGAGTTGATAATTATATGTATCCATTTCTATAAAAAGCTCGGGCTCATGTGTAACTATAACTATTAGACGCTGGTTTGATAGTTCTTTGATCAGTTGGAGAATTTCATCTCGAACAGACCAATCAAGTCCAGCTGTAGGCTCATCAAGTAAGAGGATCTTTGGTTCTCGTATTAGCTGTACAGCTATAGCCAATCGTCTTTGTTGCCCGCCACTTAGGTTTTCTGGTAACACATTCATTTTTATATTATCCAATCCAACTTTCTTTAAAACTTCAGATTGTATAACTCTAGGTAGTCGTCTATGGCCTAGTTTAAGTTCTTGAGCGATCGTTAATCCTATAAAATGCCTTTCAGGGAATTGAAAAACTACGCCAGAGATTGCTCTTCTTTGATGTTCAGAGAGAGTTTGATTTTTCCAAGCTATTAGTCCTTTGCTTGGTTTTGTTAATCCACTAATAACTTCTATAAGACTAGTTTTTCCACTACCACTTGGGCCTGAAATAATAATAGGTTTTAATTTCTTCTCAAGGATGACTATTTCCTTAAGGACAGGGGTCTCAGAAGTTGCCGGATGATAATGAATGTCTTTTAATTCAAGCATTTGTCACTGAAATGCCTATAAATAAAACAATCATAATGTTCCTCCTAAATCTTTTAGTAGATATCATTTAAAATTACTCACTCACGATAACAATTGTCTATAAATTGCCATGGAAGTACGTTTTCGAGAAATTGACCCATTTAATTGTTGGATATGGCTTCGTTTCTCACAAGTCCCAAGTCAAGGAGAAATGAATTATCTAGATGGAATCTTTGATAGTTGGTATGTTATTGGTAGACTTGGCGGCTTTAATTCAGGAAATTTACAAGCTCATCAGGCAGGAGCAGATTTAAGTTGGATGAGTTATGACAATGATGAGCAGTCATCAAACCTTCCTGCCTTAATGCATAATCTAGGACAATTAGAATATCAAAATGTATGGGCTCGATGCTGGGTAGATCTAGGTACATCAGATGCATTAGCAATTGATGTACTAATAAACACCTTAAGTCAAATTGATGGCGACTTACTCAAGTTAGAGGAGATTTTGATAGGAGGTGTTAATGAGGATTGGGATGTAGAAGATCATCCAGATGCTATTTTCCCTTCAGCAAGTAAATCTAATGGCTGAATTGAGACGTCTTTTAATTGATCCGCTGCGTATAAATAAATCCAGTTTGAATAACAATATTATTGATTTAACCGGACAAGAGAGCCATTACTTGGCTCGTGTACTTAGATTAAGGTATGGAGATCATATAAATATCGTTGATGGAGTTGGACATCTTTGGACTGCGGATTTTATAAAAGAAGATCTTATAAAATTGCACTCTGATTTATCAAATCCAGAAGTAACCGAATCTAAAAAGAATCCTTTGATTTGCTTGGCTGTAGTTGTTCCTAAGCAAGATTTTGATGATATTTTGAGAATGTCTACTGAAATTGGAATAGATGTTTTGCAACCTATCATCTCTGACCGATCTGTAGTTCGTAATTTCCAATCTGAACGCGTCAAACGATGGGATTCTATTATTAATGAGGCGGTTGAGCAATCTGAACAACTTTGGAAACCAAAGCTCAAAGAAATTATTTGTTTTAATGAATGGATCGATATATATCGGAAAAGTACTTTAATGGCTTTAGGGACGACAAGAATAGATAATGCAATACCTTTTGAATCATTGTTGAACGATATAAAAGACGACCTTAATCAAATATGTATTGCAATAGGACCTGAAGGAGGTTGGTCAAACCATGAAATCTTTCTTGCCAGGGAAAAAGAATGTGCCAATGTTTTACTTGCAGACACGATACTTAAAAACACTACTGCTGCAATTGTTGCTACACAAATAATGTCATCTTGGAGACGATCGTTGAATTCTTTTTGAATCAACTTAAAATTTTTAATGTATTTTCTAAATTTGGATATATGTTTGTAAATGATGTACTCGTTGATTGGTTAACGGCTTTTTCCCTAAATTTTTTACTTATTGCTTTTGCCCAACGTTATCCACTGCTTACTAGAATAGGATGGGTACATGCAGGCATCCTTGGAACGATTCTTTGGGGTTGCTTAGGTTGGACAGGATGGATGACAGTTGTTATATACCTTGTGCTTGGATCTCTAGTTACAAAAATTGGATATTCGTATAAAAAGGCAAGAGGTATTGCTGAAGGGAGAGATGGTAGACGAGGGCCAGAGAATGTCTGGGGATCTGCGGCAACTGGTGCAATATTGGCTTTGCTTTTTAAACTATTTAGTAGTTTCAGTCAATACCAATATATTATTTTGATAGCTTTCGCATCAAGCTTCTCATCGAAATTAGCAGATACATTTGGTAGTGAGATTGGTAAAAGATGGGGACGTAAAACTTTTTTAATTACTAGTTTAAAGCCTGTGAAAGCAGGCACAGATGGAGCAATAAGCTTTGAAGGGACAGTGGCTAGCTTGGTGGGTAGCTTTGTGATGACTTTAGTGATGTATGTATTTTCATTTGTCAATTCCTTTTCAGCTTTTTTAATCGTATTGCTAAGCGGTTTTGTTGCAACTATAGCTGAGAGTCTATTTGGAGCCATATACCAAGATAAATTTAAATGGCTTACAAATGAAGTCGTTAACTTTCTTCAAACTAGTTTTGCTTCTATTCTTTCAATTTGGTTGGCGTTGATATTTTTAACAACCAGCTAAGATTACTGATTTCATTTTCTATAAGAGGTAGAGATTTATTAGATCATAAATCCACCCATGTTGTTAAAGGAGCCCATTCCCTTAGGCGTTTGAAGAGCCATTTATGACCTTCTGAATTTAGATGAATCCCATCAGCCGTTATCCATTCTTTCCATAGCAGCTCATCCCTCATGTTTTTATAGGTTGCTAGAAAAGGGACGTCCAACTCTAAACAGCTTTCTTCTATTAAACTTTCGTATAAAGAACATGATTTATTTGAATACCATAGACATTTTGCAAATGGCATTTTGTTTTCATTTACAGGTGTCAGCCCTATTACCATTACTTGGGCTTCCTTTTTCATTTGTTTGAGCAATCTTTCGAATCCAAATCTGAAGGCATCCACTGAAAGTTGAGGTCGCCCATCTTCTCTACCTATTCTTGCAGTATCATTAAGGCCTACTGAAAGTAACAAGCCTTCAGGAAAATTTCTTCTAAGCTCTCCTCTACATCGCCACTCTCTATACCAACGTTGAGCAACATCTTCAAGCCCATCCCCTCTTATTCCTAATGAATAGATAACAGCGTTCTTACCTGAATTAATCCAATGACGACTTAGTCTCGTGCTCCATCCACCCGCTTCAGAATCCCCCCATCCGTATACAGAGCTATCACCTATTATTATCAATTGCTTAGGTTTATAATTCATTATTTAGTAAAGGTTTGGGTTGGATTTGCTTGAGTTAAGTCATCAATAGAATTAAGCTTTTTGTGTAATGATTCTGTGAATATCTCACTTGATAATGTAATTGTAATAAAGGCTGTGCAAATAAGTACAACCTCTTCCCATGCAAAAGAACTTAGCGACTCTTTTAGTTGCCACCCTAAACCTACACCTCCTATTACCCCAACCGCAATAGTTTCTCTTAAGATTACATCAACTCTATATGTAGAGTATGTAAGGTAACTATTACTTTGAGGAGAAAGCTTCCCATATAACCAGGCTATTTGCTTACTTGTGCCAGTAGATTTGATCGAATTAAATAATTCTTTAGATTGTGAATCAATATTCTCTTTTAATATTTTCCCTAACACCGCCATGTTTTGTAGCCCCAAAGCAAGAGCTGCTACAGATATACTTGGTGTACAGCACAAAAGTATTAGTAATACTGACAATGGTGAAGGAATAATTCTACATACAATCCATATTGCACTAATAATACTTTGTACAAAGTTTTCTGGAAATATCATCAAAAGTAGAGGTGGTAAGCCTATAGCAATTCCTGACGATAATAAAGTTAAAACCAATGTGTCTAATATTAGTTTTGTCCAATCAATGCTTCGAAGTGCTAAAGAGAATTTTTCTATACTTACTCTACCTATACTATGAAATTCAAATGAACTAAAAATATTTAGACCCAGGCTATCTGCTCTTAATATACTAATAGTAATTGACAGACATATTATAAAGAGGCTTATTAAAATATATCTCCCAATATTATTTAGGTAGAATTGTGATATTTGAATGGCTTTTATTAATTTCTCAAGAATAAATAAAGCGATAAAAAGCATCCAAAGCGATGTCCACATCTCTGGAAAATTAAGTGAAATTATACTTAGCTGCAATTCAGTCCCTATTCCGCCCAAACCAAAAACACCAAGAAGTGTAGCTCCTCGAATAGCACATTCAAGTCTATATGCACCATAAGTCTCAATAATAGGTATGATTTTTGGTAAAAGCGCTGTTACTAATACACTTAATCCACTAGCACCATTTTGTTTTATTGCATTTATCTTTTCAAATCCAATTCTGTCAATTTGCTCTGAAAACACTCTTGACATTAATGATGCATAAGGAATAGACAAGGCAACTATTGCTATCCAAGGTGCTAGCCCAAACAGTTGTAGAAGAAGCAGACCCCATATCAATTCATGTGTAGCCCTAGGTATAGCTAATGCCCTTTTTGTTATCGTTCCTAAAAATTTTGGTAACTCAATTATTTTATAAAATGTAGTAGAGGATATTAGCCCTAAAATAAGTCCAATTAAAAGACTAATACCCCAGGAAATAACAGCTAATGAAAATGTTATTTGTAATCCATGCCAACTACTCTTTAACACCTGGTAATTAAAAGAAGGCCTAAATGCAGAAATGCAAAAAAGAAATAGGGTATTAATACCTCCGATATGTAGGTTGCTTACAAGTTGAAGTGTTACAGGAAAAATTGCTATCGCTGGCAGAATAGTTAATACTGGAGTTGTTAATTGTATTTTCTGCAATTTTATTAATCGTATAATCTATTGAGATGTTTAGAAGTGATATTGCTACAAGCACAATCCATTATTATCCTCCCTTCTTTAATTCCAACAACACGATTAAAATGTTTAATTAGATTTGGCTGATGTATGCTGATTATGCATGTATCAGCTACTTTGATCTCGAAAGAGGTTCGTTTTTTTAATAGCACATTAAGAATAATTTCTGAAAGATTTGGATCTAAATCTGCTAATGGCTCATCTGCTAGAACTAATTCTGATTCTTGACGCAAAAGTCTCGCAATAGCGACGCGTCTTCGTTGTCCAGAAGATAGTGTTGATACTCTTTTGTTGATAAATTTGGTTGATAATTGTGAAGCTTCTAAGCATGCAATACATTTTTGGATTTCTATTAATCCAACTAGATTTGAGATTGACCAGAACAAGCTATGTCTACCAAGAGCACCTGTATTTATGTTTTGTCCTACTGAAATTTCGTCTATTAGCCTTAGATCTTGCCATAGTGTAGCTATTTGACTTCTTTGAGTACGATTTAATTTTGTAATATCAGTTCCTTTAAAGAGTACTTCTCCCTTGCTTGGAGTTAATGTTCCATTTGCTACTTTTATTAGAGTTGATTTGCCAGAGCCACTCTTGCCTATCAATGCAATTTTATCACCATGATTTATTGAAAGGTTGATGGTGAGAAGTCTTTCTTTTTCTTCTATTCCAACATCAACATTCTTGAGTGCAAGTATAGTGTTCATCTGATCTTTCCAAGTTCTCTCCCTATAGATTCAATATCTTTGTATTGGTAGGCATATGCCTTTACAAATTTAGTTGCATTAAATAACTTTAGGATTTCTTGTTGTATTGGTTGTTGATTATTGAGATTAAGAATTTTCTCTGTTAATGATTTAGTAAAGCCTGGCCTAAATTTATTATCCAGATTAGGTTGAGCCAGCCAGTGGTAATCTGCGTATGCTGGAGTTTTCCATATAGTTTTAACTTTCTTTAAATCAGCTTTTCCATTGCTTACATTCTCTTTCCATACTTGTTCGTTTAGAACCCCTGCCTCGTATGAACCACTTTGTACTAGCACTATAGTCGCATCATGACTCCCGCTATACCCAGCTCTTCCACCCTTGAAATCAGTTGTTTTGACATTGGCCTTAGTTAAGTAATGCTGAGGCATCAACCTTCCAGAGGTTGAACTTTCGGAACCAAATGTAAAACGTCTACCTTTTAATTGTCTTAGCTCATAAATATTAGATATTGGTTTTATTCCAGAGTTTGTATTAGCTATAAATACACTATGAAACTTAGCATCTATATCTCTTTGAGCTATGACGATTGACCCAGGTCTTTGAAGTCTTGCTTGAACTCCGGTTAAGCCTCCAAACCACACCAAATCCAAATCGCCTGTTCTAAAGGCGCTTACTGCTGCTTGGTAGTTGATTACTGGCTTGTATACAACTTCTACATTTAGTTGATCACTCAATTCTTTTGCTAAAAGTGAATATAAGCGATTAAGTTTTTCTGGATATTGATCTGGTATAGCACTGATGAAGAGTTGTTCGCTAGATAATTTATCTTGGTCAATTGAGAAGATACTAAATAAAATTAGCAAGAGAGCAGTTGCTTTATTTTTTAGTACAAATTTCATAGAAGGAACACTATTAATTAAGTAATATCTTTAATTATTCTATTTAATCTAGTTATCCCATCATTTAGTGTCTCAGTATTAACAGAACAAGATAGTCGAATGCAGCGATCATTACCAAAAGCAATCCCTGGAACAATTGCAAGCCCTTCTTTTTCTAGAGCTATTTTGCAGAAAGATAATGAATCGGGTAATTCATCCGACAGTTTAGGGAAAGCATAAAATGCTCCTGATTGAGCCTCTAATGAAAGACTAGATATCTGTCTTAGTTCTTCTGTTAATAGTTTTCGTCTTTCGTTATAACTTTGAATCATATAATCAATGCCCTTTGGTGCTCCTTTTATAGCTGCTAGTGCTCCTCTTTGTGCAAAGCTACACACGTTACTTGTACTTTGACTTTGCAAAGCAATCGCTTTTTTAATAATCTTGCTTGACCCTTGTAGATATCCAACTCTCCATCCAGTCATTGCCCATGCTTTTGCAAATCCATTTACAATAAATATTTTATCTTTTAAGTCTGGTGCTATTGATGCAAGACTAATATGAACTTCTTTATCTGTGATTAGGAATTCATATATCTCATCACTCATAACATAAATATTTGGGTGTTTCCTTAATAAGTTTGCTATTGATTGCAGTTCACTCTCTTGTATTATTCTGCCAGTAGGATTACAAGGCGAATTTAATATCAACAATTTAGTTTTATGATTAATATTCTTCTCAATTTCTTCGATATCTAGAGAAAATGAATTTCCTTTTGAAGAATTTATTGTTATTGGTATTCCACCAGCAATTTTTGTAATCTCAGGATAACTTAGCCAATATGGAGAAGGAATTAACACTTCATCTCCAGGGTTGATTATTACTTGTAAAAGATTAAAAATTGCCTGTTTCCCACCATTAGTTATTAGTACATTTTCTGGACTTGTAGGAACATCATTTATTTCGGTTAATTTTTTTGCGACTTCCTCCCTGAGTGATGGGTCTCCACCAGCAGGTCCATATTTAGTTATTCCATCGTCAAGTGCCTTTTTCGCTGCCTCTACAATGAAATTTGGGGTGTCAAAATCTGGTTCACCAGCACTTAGACTACATATGTCCCTCCCTTTCTGTTTTAAGGATTGAGCAAGTGAGCTGATCTCTAGAGTTAATGATGGCTTTAAACTTAGAGCTCTTTCTGAAATTACATCGAGGTTTGACATTTTGTTCAATTGTTGATTCTGGGTTGTTTTCTAAACATCAGGCCATGACTTTGTTAGTGTTTTTAATACCTTACGAATTATATAAATGAAACATGGATTTTACTAAAGCTGGTCTTTTAATTGCTTCTTCCAATCCAGGAAGGTTAGCAAAGTTTTATTCGCTAGTGATGGAATGCAGTGTTTCTGATGGAATTACAAATAATGATTTTGATCTTAAGAATGAGGAGTTTTCCCCTATCAAGTTCTTTAAGCCATCTACTAAAATGAATTTTTCAAGAAAATCGATTCCGCCTGTTTCAATTTGCTTTCAAAAAAAGTCATCTTCAGACCCTCTGGCAGTACTCGAAAATTGGAAAGAAAAAGTCATTTCATATGGAGCGGAATTATTAGAAGGACCAAGACTTGAGAAATTTGGCGCTGAGGCTTGGTTTTTAGACTTAGATGACAATAAGTTTTTGCTTTTTGTACCTGTCAATAATTTTCAGGGGAAATAGATTCTATTATTAATTCTTAGCAATATGAATTTATCAAATTCTCTACATGATACGCGCTGTCATTCTTGTGGTTTAGATAAAGATACCTGCCGGATTGTTGTTAGTAGAGGAGATCCAACCTCCAATTTAATGCTAATCGGTGAGGCTCCAGGAGCAAAGGAAGATGAAACAGGTATCCCTTTCGTAGGTAGATCTGGAAAATTATTAAATATACTTCTTGAAAATGAGGGCTTTGATTATGAAAAAGATGTATTTATATGTAATTTACTAAAATCCAGACCACCCAATAATAGAACTCCTACAAGACAAGAGATACAAAATCATATTCCATGGCTTTACCAACAAATAAAATTAGTTGATCCATTGATTATTGTTTTAATTGGTTCTTCAGCCTTACGTGCAATACTTGGAATTAAGTCAAAAATTTCTGATTTAAGAGGAACGTGGCACAATTGGAATGGAATCTATGCAATGCCAATTTTTCACCCATCCTACCTTTTAAGAAATCCCTCCAAAACCATAGGAGGACCATACAATTTGACTTGTTTGGATTTGCGCGAGGTAAACAGAAAGCTTGTTGAACTTCAATTCGTTCCTAAAACTACAAGTTTTAAAATTCCAATGAGTCACTAAATTATGACTATAGAAAATACTCAGAACATCAACATTGACACCCTCTCGCGTCGCTATAGCACGCAGATTCAGCGTAGGAAAACACGCTCTGTGATGGTTGGCAATATAGGTATTGGTAGTGATTATCCTGTAGCTGTGCAGTCAATGATCAATGAAGACACTCTGGACATAGAGGCGTCGACTTCAGCTATAAGAAGGTTACATGAAATCGGATGTGAGATTGTTAGATTAACTGTCCCATCTCTCTCTCATGCAAAAGCTGTTGGGGAAATAAAACGACGATTAGAACAAAATTATCTTCCAGTACCTTTGGTTGCGGATGTTCATCATAACGGTATGAAAATTGCCTTAGAGGTAGCAAAACATGTTGATAAAGTCAGAATAAACCCAGGACTTTTTGTTTTTTCAAACCCGGACCCTTCTCGCACAGAATTTTCTAATAGTGAAATCAGTGCCATTAAAGAGAAAATAATTAATAACTTTGAACCTATAGTTAATACTTTAAAAGCACAAAACAAAGCATTAAGGATAGGAGTGAATCATGGGTCACTCGCAGAAAGGATGCTTTTTCAATATGGAGATACTCCTCTAGGGATGGTTGAATCTGCAATGGAATTTGTTCGAATTTGTGATTCTTTGGACTTTCATAACATTGTGATTTCAATGAAAGCATCACGACCTCCTGTAATGCTTGCAGCTTATAGATTAATGGCAGATGCTATGGATAAAGAAGGGTTTAATTATCCTCTTCATCTAGGTGTTACAGAGGCTGGTGACGGAGATTATGGTCGCATAAAAAGTACAGTTGGGATTGGAACTTTATTAACAGAAGGCTTAGGAGATACTATTAGGGTTTCTCTCACTGAAGCACCTGAAAAGGAAATTCCTGTAGCTTATTCAATTTTACAAACAGTAGGATTGAGAAAGACAATGGTTGAATATATAAGTTGTCCAAGTTGTGGAAGAACTTTATTCAATCTTGAAGAAGTTGTAGCCAAAGTTAGAGATGCCACTAGCCATTTAACTGGTCTTGATATAGCTGTAATGGGTTGTATTGTTAATGGCCCTGGTGAGATGGCAGATGCAGATTATGGATATGTAGGCAAGGGTAAAGGTATAATAGCTTTGTATAGAGGTAGGGAAGAAATTAGGAAAGTCCCAGAGGATGAAGGAGTTTCAGCATTGGTAGAATTAATTAAAAGTGATGGAAAATGGATCGATCCATAGAATGTTATGAATTATTGAATCTATCTAATTAATAACTCTATAAGTCAAATTAATGTTTAATTTAACCTTTAAAAACTGTCCTAATAATAGTAATAAGAATTTGAGGAATTTGATTTTATCATTTTTCATCATTATTTCACCAGCTCTATCAGCTCCGCAGAAAATACATTCTTTAATTGAAGATAGTCCTAAGGAGGTTATGGATCAGGTCTGGCAAATAATATACCGAGATTACATGGATTCAACAGGAAAATATGATCAAAAAGAATGGTTTAAGGTAAGAAGAAAAATGCTATCTAATAAATACGATAATTATTCACAAGCTTATGAGTCAATTCGCGTCATGTTATCGAGTTTGGAAGATCCTTATACGCGATTTTTAGAACCTAAGGAATTTAATGAGATGAGAATAGATACTTCTGGAGAACTTACAGGTATTGGAATACAAATATCTATTGATGAGAAAAATAATGATGTACTAGTTATTTCTCCTATTGAAGGTACACCTGCCTTTCAAGCTGGCATAAAGGCAAAAGATAAAATTATATCTATAGATGGAACTTTAACAAAAGGTATGAGTATAGAAAATGTTGTTAAGTTGATAAGGGGTAAAAAAGGTACCGAAGTTAAATTAGGAATTTCAAGAGATAATCAATTTTTTAAATTAACTTTAGTCAGGGCCAGAATTGAAATTCGTACTGTCGTAAGTAGGATCAATAAATCAAGCTCTGGCAATCATTTTGGATATATACGCTTAAAACAGTTTAGTGCAAATGCAGCTAAGGAAATGCGAAAAGCATTAATCTCATTGGAAAGGAATGATCCTGATGCTTATATTATTGATGTAAGAGGGAACCCGGGTGGATTACTGGAGGCAAGTATAGATATCTCGAGGCAATTGTTAGATAAAGGAGTAATTGTAAGTACTAAAACAAAGGATGGGATTACTGATGTTAGAAGAGCCAGAGGAAATGCTTTGACACATAAGCCTATTGCTATTTTAGTTAATGAAGGTTCAGCAAGCGCAAGTGAAATCTTGTCAGGAGCTATCCAAGATAATAAAAGAGGAATTTTAATTGGTAAAAAGACATTTGGTAAGGGTCTTGTTCAATCAGTTAGACCATTGGTTGATGGTTCAGGATTAACTGTTACTGTCGCTAAGTACCTTACTCCTCGCGGTACTGATATTCATAAATACGGAATCGTTCCTGATATTGAAGTGGAATTGAAATCTATAAAAGGTAATAGATTTTCTAGCATTGATCTTGGTACAGAAAAGGATAGTCAATATTCAGTAGCTGAATCGGCTTTAATTAGACTATTAAAAAAGTTTCAAGATAAAAAAGCTTATTTGCCTAATAGCTCTAACTTTGAAGTTGCCATATCCTCTAAATAAACTACTTACTTAATGACAACATTTTCTTAATTGGTCTTAATGCTTTATTTTGCACTTCTTCATCTAAAATTATTTCGGGAGTTAATTCCTTCAATGATTTAATTACCTTCTCTGCTGTATTTAGTCGCATATAAGGGCAAGAGTTACAACTACATCCATCTAGCCCTAGAACCTCAAAAAATTTCTTTTTCGGCTCTTTAATTCTCATTTGATGAATAATACCTGGTTCTGTTAACACAATAAATTCTTCAGCCGGAGATATTTGAACATGTGATAACAATTTACTAGTTGAACCTATGAAGTCTGAATAATCTAAAAGTTGATCTGTACATTCTGGATGAGCAATTATTTCTGCTTTAGGGTGCTGCAATTTCAATTTTATAACACTTTCTTCGCTAAATGTTTCATGAACCATACAAGAACCTTGCCATAGTTTCATTTTACGACCACTTTGCTTCTCTACCCACCTACCTAAATTCTTATCTGGGGCAAATATGATTGGTATGTTTAGAGGTATTCTTTTAACTAAATCAACAGCATTACTGCTTGTACATATCAAATCACTTTGTGCTTTAACAGCTGCTGAACAATTTATATAGCTAATTACATAATGATCAGGGTATTTATTTATAAATTTTTTAAAGTCTTCTTCAGGACATTCGTCTGCTAAAGAACATCCAGCGTCCATATCAGGAATTATTACCTTTTTATCAGGACAAATTATCTTTGCTGTCTCTGCCATGAAATGAACACCACAGAATAAAATCACTTCTGCCTCTGTTTCAGCAGCCTTGCGTGAAAGTTCTAATGAATCGCCTATGAAATGGGCTATGTCTTGAATTAAATCGTCTTGGTAGTAATGAGCGAGAATTACAGCGTTTTTTTCTTTACAGAGCAATCTAATTTGGTTTTTGACTTCATCCCTAGTTAGGGGATCCGGTAATACCGTCTGTTGAGTTGAATAAACTGTAGACAGTTTCTTTTTAGCAATTTGAGGCAGTATAGAGGTTCTTATCCAATTTCCCTCTGTCATTTTCTCGTATTGCTATAGCAGGAGATCTCCATGGCTCTTGGCTACAGGAGGACAACGATTTGTTAATGCATTTGAATCCTGACGGAGTCTTGTTTGTTGGAGATCTTGGAGATGCAGATTTAAAGCTGGTTAAGTTAATTAGTAGTCTTCCAATTCCTACAGCCGTAATTCTTGGGAATCATGATAGAGGGAAGGATCTTGATGGTTCTAAATTAAAGGCCCAAATTTCATTACTAGCTAACAAAAATTGTGCTTGGGATAAAAGTAATTGGAATAACCCTTTAGTTTCTGTTGTAGGAGCAAGACCTTGCAGTGCAGGAGGTGGATATTATCTTTCACCCCAAATGAAAGCTGTGTTTGGACATGTAAGTCTTGACGAATCAGTTCGACGAATTGTCAAAGCTGCTTCTGATGTCCCCAAAGATTTGCCTCTCATCATTTTGGCGCATTCTGGACCTACTGGCTTAGGGTCAGATGTTACCAGTCCTTGTGGAAGAGATTGGAAGACTCCTTCTGTTGATTGGGGAGACAAAGACTTGGAATTATCTATTGACCAAATACGGAAATCTAGAGATGTTGATTTAGTTGTTTTTGGTCATATGCACCATCAATTAAAGAGAGGAAAGGGCCAAAGGAAAACGTGTCATGTTGATAATTTAAGGGATACTGTTTATCTAAATACTGCATGTGTTCCACGAAGAGGTAGAGATGCTAATGGGGTTGAATTATGTCATTTTTCATGGGTAGAATTTTCGAAAGGTAAACTAATCAATGCTTCTCATAGATGGTTTCGAAATGATCACTCTTTAGCCTTTAAGGATACTGTCTATAGTAGATTCTAGCTGATTCAAACTATTAGAGATTAAGTATATTTATTTCTCTTTTCTTTAAAATAATCATCGATTAGAGTTTGCTATTGCTTGAAAAGTTCTTAACTATTACTTGTACTTGTAACTCTTTTGGAAAAAATAAAACCAAAAATAAAAAATGCTATGAAGGAGAAAATATTTCTTGATAGTGGGAGTAGATCATTAGTCCTTGTTATTACAGGCGCTATTCCAAATACTCCAAATAACATTATCCATAATGGAGACATTAATAGAAGCCACTTCCAAGCAATTAATTCATCCTCCTTTCTTGGCACTGCAGCAACCCCTGCAATTACACCACCTAGAATAGAAGTACATAATGTCCAAACCCATTGTTCCTTAGGTAGTCCTGGAACCACATCGCATCCACCCCTATTAAGACATTCTTTCACAGAATTTATGGAATCGATTATTGACATTTCTTCTCCATTATCTCGCACATAGAATTGATTACCATATCTTGTTTGCAGTTCGACCCAGAAAATTCTGGGCATAAGCGCGAAGTATGCTTCTCCTACATTGAAGTTCAAAAGGTTACCCCCTCTAGGATCTGCAACTAATACAAGGCTTCTTTCGTCTAAATCCCAGAATTTTTTTACTGCAATCCCAGGACTCTTTTCGTATTGAGTAAGCACTCTGATCTTCCAACCTGTTTTATTTTCATATTCATTAAGAGACTTCTCTAGATTAATTCTTTTTACTTCACTGAGAGATTTTGCAAGATCAATTACAGGAGTTTGATGATCTGGTAATAAATCTGCATTTTCATAGGCAGTTGCTGGTAAAGATAATGAAAAACAAATTAACAGTGCAAATAAAATGCTTCTCATAGAACCTATTAGCCTTTGGCTCATGTTTTTTTGTAATTAAAACCATACTCGCTGATGGAACACTTGCCTGTACCTTGTCCTGATTGGATGGCCGCTCATATTTCTGATAGAGGAGGTGTCATAAGCTTCTTTGATTTTATGGACTTGGCTCTAAATGATATGAAAAACGGATCTTATGCAACTGGAAAACTAAGGATTGGGCCTAAAGGTGACTTCGTTACATCACCTTCTTTAGGGCCTGAGTTTTGTGATTTATTAGCATCACAGGTTGTGGATTGGGTAGAAGCACTTTTGCATACAGATGTAACTAGTGAAGTAATTTCAATAATAGATATTGGACCTGGTGAAGGAGACTTGCTTTTCCATTTGATCGAAGCTTTACAAAAAAAATCACCTTCCCTTTTTAAAAAAATCAAATTAATTCTAATCGAAATTAATGAGGGTATGAAAGATCGTCAGAAAAGGAGGTTGGCCCCATTTAAAGATATTCCTATTTGTTGGATGTCAATGAAAGAACTATCAGATGTTCCTGTTAAGGGAATTATGATTGCTCATGAAATATTAGACGCTTTGCCAGTCGATAGAGTTGTTTCAAATAACAATAAACTTTTTATGCAAGGCGTTAAACTGAGCACTTTAAATAATAAACATTACATTGAATTTACTAACCTCCCTTTATCAGATTCAATTAAAAATTCAATAATTGATATAAGTAATAAAATTGATATTTCTATCCCCCCTCAAAATTCTGAAGAAGGTTGGTCTACAGAATGGCATTCTTGTTTAAATAATTGGTTCAAGGAAACTTCTTTATGTTTAACAGAAGGTCCCCTATTAATTATTGATTATGCGCTTGAAGCTAATAGGTATTATTCAAAATCACGATCGGAAGGAACTATAATTTCTTATTCTTCTCAAGTTTCAAATTCCAACATCCTGGAAAAAATTGGAACTACTGATATTACTTCTCACTTATGTCTAGAAATAATTTATTTATTAGCGATAAAAAATAACTGGAATTTTGTAGGTGAAAGAAAGCAAGGCCTTTCACTTTTAGCTTTAGGTCTTGCTGATAAACTAAATGATCTAAAACAAATACCAAATAGTAAGCTTGGAGAAGCTTTAACGAAGAGAGAAAATCTTTTAAGATTAATAGATCCATCCTGTTTGGGTGATTTTCGTTGGATATTATTTAATAAATCATCTTCTGCTAATTCAGATATCTTGCAATCTAGATTTCTTAAAGAACCTAATGATTAGCATTTAAATACTTTCCAAAAGAGATTTAATTTCATTTTCGCTAACATCATTTAAAATTTCAACCATCCCTATTCCTAAAGGAACTATTAATCTAATATTACCTTTATCTACCTTCTTATCTCCTTTCAATGTTCTTAATACGTCTTCATTGTTTATTTTAGGCCAGCTTATTGGCAGACCTGCTTTAGTTAGTAACTTTTCTTGCCTAAGCGCATCATCCACATTCCACAAATTCTTTCTTAGTGCTAATTGACCAATTAAAACCATTCCCATTGACACAGCTTCTCCGTGTAACCAATGCCCATAACCACAAAGTGTTTCTATAACATGACCAAAAGTATGTCCATAATTAAGTATTGCTCTCAATCCAGATTCTTTTTCGTCTTTTTCTACAATCCTAGCTTTGATTGATACTGATATTTTTATTAGTTCTAATAATACACATTCTTTTATTGAATATATATTACTTAGATCTTCTTCATTCTCTAGTTTATTAAATAATTCAAGGTCTTTTATTACACCATATTTAATTATTTCAGCCATTCCTGAACGGAATTCCCTTTGAGGAAGTGTTTTTAGAGTATTAATATCAATTAAGACTAATTTAGGTTGGTGGAAAGCTCCTATCAAGTTTTTACCCTTTGGATGATTCACCCCAGTTTTGCCTCCGACTGAAGCATCTACCATTGCAAGCAATGTTGTTGGTACTTGTACAAAATCAATACCTCTTAGCCATGTAGCTGCTGCAAAACCTGCCATATCTCCGATCACACCACCCCCCAATGCAATAATCAGTGAACCTCTGTCAAGTTGATGCTCATAAGCAGCATTGTGTATAAGAGCTATGCTTTCATAATTTTTTTTATTTTCACCCGCTTCTAATATTAAAAGATTGGCATCATAACCAGCTTCTTTAAGGCTTGTTATAAATCTTCTACTATAAGGTTTTGATACATCAGGGTTTGTAACTATGAGAATTTTCTCGCCTGTTCTTATATTTATTCGAAGTAGTTCTTCTCCAATTGTATACAAGATTTCCGAACCTACTACAACCTCATATGGATTGTTTTTTAAGTTGACTTTAATGCGGCAGTTGTCTTGGTTCACAAATTAAATAATGAATTTAAAGAATTTTCCCCAACTTTTATGGGGGACTGTTATTTAAGCTCAATGCAGAGGACTTTATTCATTGGAAAATAACGACCATCAGAATTTCTGTATAGGAGTGGTTGGTGGAGGCCAACTTGCTCAAATGTTAGCTAAGGCAGGAAAGAAGCTGGGAGTCGATTTGATTGTCCAGACAAGGTCTGAAAACGACCCTGCTGTTCAGAATGCAAATGGACTTGTTTTGTCAGATACAAACGATATTAACGGAACTAGGCAACTGGCTCAGAAAACTAGCTGCATAACTTTTGAGAATGAATGGGTAGATATAGAAGGCTTGTCTCTCTTAGAGGATTCTGGTGTCACCTTTATTCCAAAACTTTCAGCGATGTCACCCCTTATAAATAAGCTGTCTCAACGCAAACTTTTAAAGAAATTGAATATTCCCGGTCCAGAATGGCTGTCTTTATCCTCTTTCAAAATTAGTGATCTAAAACTAGAAGCTAATTGGAAATTTCCTCTTATGGCAAAATCTTCTTTTGGAGGTTATGACGGAAAAGGAACAATGGTTATAAACGACTTTAGTGATCTAAAAACTCTTCTTCAGCAAGTTAACCCAAAGCAATGGTTTTTAGAGAAATGGATTAACTATGATAAGGAGTTGTCATTGGTTGTTTCAAGAGATTTATTTGGAGAAGTTAGAACATTTCCTTTGGTTGAAACATTTCAAACCAATCAAATTTGTAATTGGGTTTTAGCGCCTGCAGATGTTATTCACCCAGTCATTGCTATGGCTAACAATATTGCAATTTCATTAGTTCGAGAATTAAATTATACGGGAGTATTAGCTATTGAATTCTTCTATGGCAATGATGGTTTGCTTGTCAATGAAATAGCTCCAAGGACTCATAACTCAGCTCATTTATCCATAGAAGCATGCGCGAGTAGCCAGTTTGAGCATCAAATAGCTATAGCAGCAAGGAAGCCAGTAAAATCTACTGAATTAATTGCTCCAGGGGCAATAATGGTTAATCTATTAGGTTTTAAGGATTCAGAAAACATAGTTGAAAGACGATTGCAATTACTCAAGAAAATTAACGGGGTTAATCTTCATTGGTACAACAAAGAAAATAATATTCCTGGTAGAAAATTAGGACATGTGACCAAGTTGTTAAGCTCTATTGATATAAAGCAGCGAAGGAATGAAGCATTGCAAGTGCTTAATCAAATACGATCTATTTGGCCAATGACGTAGAACTTTTGAATAATATGCAAGAGAACTGTTTTGTTGGTGATGACCTTTTAAGTGCTCTGATCTGACTCTTTTTCGACTTGAGGAGACTGTTGTTATCGTGAAGTAAACCAGTCATGCAACTGGAAATGGATCATTACTTTGACTCCTCTTCTGGCTTATCCAGGTCGAACGCTTAGGTCACACGGCAAAATGGTTCTATAGTTTTTTATAGATATAGATAAAGTCTAATTTTAAATTCTTGGCAAGACGCTCATTAAATCAACTCACTTAAAAATAATTCCTTTCAAATCCAAAAACTTTCCATTTCACCCTCATAAGTATTAGATACCTGTCTTTTGGCAACTTGCTGACCATCTAAACCTCAGTCTTAATAGGACAAATGTATTATTGCAAAAGCTTTCCACTAGATATGGTGTGACTACAGCATTTTGTATCACCATCTATAGGACTTGATTTAATAAATAATATCGCCTAGAAAGAAGGTTCCCCATCACCCAGGCTCCGCGTATTACGCAGAGTCTTTTTTTTGTCAAAAAACATAATGCAAAGGCACAAAAGATACTTTTACTAACTCGTCGTTTAATTAATTTCCTAGCATGTCGGGCTTTTGATAAAGCACATTTGTTTATGCTATTGTGATTTTGTAGCAACAGCTACTAAAACGTTCAACTCTTATTAGAGCCGCAGTTCGACTCAAGCCATGGAACGGGGACTTGAGCTAACCCGGAGACAACAATGTCACTAACCTACAGAGGTCAAAAGTACACTCAACACAAAGCAGTAGTTGAAAAGAAGCATGTGCTCCTTACTTATAGAGGTAAAAGGTATTCAATCTGAAATCTCTAGATAAGCTAATAGGCCCTATTTCTAGGGTCTATTTTTTTATCTTTTTACCTTAATCATTTATCCCTTAGTTTATATATTTAAATTTGAGCATAAAGTTTAATATTATTCAGTAATCTTCTTTAAATTCGATTTTCATTGGAGAATGATTTATTCATCTTTTGGAAGCTGAACCCAGCCAACAGTCCACTTTGCATATGTTTTCAAATCAGTCCAATTAACGTTAAACTTTATATTTTTGTCTAGTATTGCAACCAATGTTACCCAACGCTCCTCGCCTTTTCCTCCGTAATCTATAACTTCAAAATGACGGTAGCCATCTATTGACGTACTAGAAGTCCATGCTTTGTTTGGGGGCCACCTCATCTACTTATTAATTGAAAAAGGTATGTGGAAAACAAGTGTAATTAGCTTATTTCTTTTATTCTATATTAAAGAATGAATTTCACGTTAGCAATTCAACAGTCAATAATACCTATTTAAGTATCCCTTCACCAGTTTATAAATTATGCATCTATCACATTATGAGATTTTTGATTTTGATCTAATTACCCTAAAATTAGATTAATCTGCCAAGTTTATTACTATTTAATGCACTATTTCTCTAGCAGAGTTCTTGATTTTTTAGGTAGAGTTTTTTTAGCCTCAACATTTGTAGTTGCAATACCTTCAAAATTTCTTAATTACCCAGTTGTCTTAAATACAATAATTCAAAAAGGAATTCCTGAAACTCAGGCAAATATACTCTTAGTGGCTGCTATCTTTTTACTCATATCAGGCAGTTTAGCGCTTGTCTTTGGAAAAGATCAGAAAATAGGGGCTATTTTTTTATTGATTTTTCTTGTTCCAACCACCATTATCTTTCATTTAAAACCATTTCAACCTCAAGCATTTTTCATGAATACTGGCTTAACAGGGGCCCTAATTTTAGCAATAACCAGATCACAGCTACCTCCTAAAGCGATTAATAAGTATTCATTTGATGAATTTCTTCAATTCCTAATTGAAACATTTAGAAAATTGGTACGATAGAGGTCAACAACAGTCATACCTCTGATAGTTCAACGTAACTTTCATTTAGAGTTGACTTTTTCACAAATAATTCGTTTGGATATCAATATATATAAGTTAAAAACTGAATTAATATTCTATTTTAAAATCAACGCATTAATATTATGCATCAGCAATTTGAAGACAAGGCTTCATTAGGAAATGATTCTGTCGAGGATTTAGGTTTCGAATCCGAAGAAGATTTGTTAGATGCACTTATACCTTTAATGCAGGAGCTTGATTTAGAAGATATGTTAGTTGCATAGAATCTAAATTAAATATACTTTGAATATCTGGATATTTATTAGTTAATTGATCATTACTTATTGTTCTTGCTTTTAGATTTAATACCAAAAAATATGGATATTAGTATAAGTATAAATATAATAAAAGGTGTACTATGAGTAAAAACTTCTATCAACATAATTAACTTTCTTTGTTAAGGTAGTTATACAATTCTTGGAATAGTACAGCTGTAAAAAATATAGAAATTGATGGGATAATTAAAGGTAACCAGATACGCTGAAATATCTGATAAGGAAGATTATAACCGAAGATGTTTGCACAGATAGTTAGAATAAAGAATAAACAAAATATAATTACAAGAAAAAGGTTGTAAACCAGAAATTTATCCAGCCATATTTTCCAATGCTTTGCTTCATTATTCATAAAGAGATTATACATAAACTATCTATTCGTATTGATGAGTGTCTTTAAATTTAATCATCTTCAATTTCGCATAGCTCATCTTCAAAAAACCATTGATTAAGTCCAGATTTTAATTGAAGTACTAGTCCAAACTGATTACCATCTACCATTTTATATCCCACTAATAATCCTATGGGCTCATTTTTTAGCAGATTAAGAACGTTTTTGGGTAAACGATCGTTTAACTTATCAAGGTCAACCTTAAGTTTTTGACCTTTCTTTAGCTTTGAAGAGTCATTAATCATCTATATAATTAAATATCAATTGGGCTATTACACATTTGATATGCGCGAACAAATCCTATCTCCTGTCTAGTTAGACCGGAGTTTATTACGCGAAGTTCAGACATAGTTTTAACTAAATGCTTGTTCGCTAATAATGTACATTTTGTTTTATTTTTAAATTCTTCAGATATGGGAAAAAATAATGTAGTAAAGAATGCCATAGCAAATATTGTTAAAGATGGATATAAATAAATTCTTATTTTCTCAGAACAACTCAGCTTATCTTTAATCATCTGCAATTTAAGGATATTAGAATTATATATTAAGCAGCAATACAGTCACTATTATTTTCCGCTGTTCTGCTAGTAGAAAGAACTCTCATAACAGTATCTGAATTTTCTAATTCGGTTAGCCTCCAGTGATTTATTAAGAGCTGGAGCTCTTTGATTCTAGTTTCAGCATATTCAATTTTCTCTAGTGTAGTCATTTAATTGATTCTTTCTTTAACTATGCAGCCAAAAGCTAAATTTGCAAGCCCCAGCTCGTTATTTACTAGCATGTCGACTAAGTATTAATAACTAGAAGTGGCTTATTCCTCCTTTGCTTAATATGAGTGTTTAATGCTCTAGAAGAAAATCTCTGGATTTATGGTTAATCCATAAATGATTTTGGCTTAAATGATAGCTTTGTTATATATTTAGTATAGATAGAATTTTGTCAATGAAAAAAGTTAAATATGCTGAAGTTGCCCCATGGGATGGTGGGCCAAATCAAACTCATACCAATGATCCAGAATGGATCATGCAAAAAGGGATTATTGAGGTGAGTTTTAGTAGAAATCAACTAGATCACAACTATTTTCACATCAGAAGGGGTGAGAAGGAAGAGCAAGTATTCACCTTTCAAGCACGTTATCTATATCAAGAACTACTAGACAAGGGCTTTATTCTAAAGGAATAGTGACTAGTCTCTAAATGAATATTAGTTTCAAACGGATCAATTAATCCATGCTCTGCTTTAAGGCATACTCATAATTATATATTCAGATTTCATTATCCTTTTTAAAATTTAATTTTATTATTTATAAGACAATTTAATTCTTATATCTAAAAGGTTTCAACAGAATTAATTAATTAGCTTATATATTAATAATATATTTTTGAAATGCAAATCACATGAAAATGAAATTCTTTTCTGCTTATTCGTAGATGAATTAATACTTTTCCACATAAAACAGTTTTAAACTAAGAAGTGTAAAGCCAGGATGTAGCTCGTACTAATAATTCGATGTAAGATTCGTTCTTCTTTCCGACTTCTCTCTTTGCTATCACTACAGTCTGCTCAACAGGCATCAACCTGTAATTAAACCACTTATGTCATTGGCATAGCAGGAGATTGGTTTTCACCTTTGATGTGTAGCTTGTGGAAATGTGGAAAACCCCATCTCTAAGCCTAGTTAATGATGATTATAGTTGTTGTATTTGATAGATCAATTACTTATATATTCTAAATATTTAGAATATTACGTAAATTATATTGATGGTTTTAATCTATTTAAATAAAGATTATGTTAATTTATCTCGTATAATATTTGTAATAGAGCTGTCTATATAAGGTAGTTGATTACTCATATTTTCAAGCCATTCTATAATTGTTTCCAAATGAGACTCCAATGGCAATATTCCTAATCCTCTTAAGGTTACTTCTGAAAAGGATTGCCCAGCTTTATATATTACTCTTCCGTGAAGGTGCCCTTCTAGACCATCCCTTAAACTACTAAAGGTAGATTCATTCATCATTGTTTCTAATACAATATTAGGTTTATTCAGTCTAATTCTGGAAAAACCGCATGCTTTTGATTTAATTTTGAGTTTCATGATTAATATTAATGCCTCTACAGGTGCTGGAAGGACTCCATATCTGTCAATCCAGATGGCTGTCAATTCAAGTAATTTATCTATTGTTGAGCATTCTGATGCTTGTTTATAGGCGGTTAATTTCTCTTCATTACTCTTAATCCAGGTGTTTGGTATAAATGCAGTAATTGGAAGATCTACCTTTGTTTCTTCCACAACAGGAATGGTTTGACCTTGTATTTCAGCTATTGATTCATGAAGTATTTCCATATAAAGATCAAAGCCAATAATTTCCATTTGCCCACTTTGTTGAATACCAATTAAATTTCCTACTCCTCTAATTTCCATGTCTCTCATAGCCAATTGATAGCCACTTCCTAATTCACTAAATTCTTGGATTGCCTTTAACCTTTGGCTTGCATTATTAGTTACTTCTTTGTCTTGAGGGAAAAATAGCCAAGCATGTGCTTGTACTCCACTTCTACCTACTCTGCCTCGTAATTGATATAACTGAGATAAACCGAATTTGTGAGCGTCCTCAATTAATATTGTATTTACTCGTGGGATGTCTAAACCACTTTCAATAATTGTTGTGCAAAGCATCAAATCTGCCTCTCCAGCATTAAAAGCAATCATTGCATTCTCAAGTTCACCTTCATTCATTTGTCCATGAGCGATAATTAGTTTAATATTCGGAACCATTTGCTTGATTTCAGTAGCTACTTCTTCTATACCTTCAATTCGTGGAACCACGTAAAATATTTGACCACCTCTTCCAATTTCTTGGCATATAGCACTTCTAATGATTTCATTTTCTTTAGAGACTAGGTGTGTTTTAATTGCTCTTCTTTGTGGTGGTGGAGTTGTAATCAAGCTCATTTCTCTAACACCGGATAAACTCATATATAAGGTTCGTGGAATTGGAGTAGCAGTAAGAGTAAGTACATCTATATTTTTTTTAAGTGATTTTATCTTCTCCTTTTGGTTAACACCAAAGCGTTGTTCTTCGTCGACTACCAATAGGCCAAGATCCTTATATTCTATATTTTTCGATAGTAATAAATGTGTACCTACTATCGCATCGATAGTTCCATTTTTAAGACTTTTTGCAATTTCCTTTTTTTCCGATGATGATTTAAATCTGTTTAATAGAGAAACTTTTATTGGATAGGGAGCAAACCTATCTGTAAGAGTCCTCCAATGTTGCTGAGCTAACACAGTTGTTGGTGCGAGTATAGCGACTTGTTTTCCTGCTGTAATTGCTTTAAATAAGGCTCTAATTGCAACTTCTGTTTTTCCAAAACCCACATCTCCACATACCAACCTATCCATAGGAAAACTTTTTTCCATATCACTTTTTATTTCTGAAACTGCTTTTATCTGATCTGGAGTAGCTTCGTAAGGAAAAGCTTCTTCTAATTCTCTCTGCCATGGGCCATCTTTTGGAAAAGAAAACCCTTGTGAATTAGATCTTTCAGCGTACAGCTTAATTAAATCTATAGCTACTCTTGAGATTGACTTTTTAGCTCTTTCTTTTGCTTTAGTCCAGGTATTGCCTCCTAATTTATTTATTCGGGGAGATTTATCACTTGAATTTCTATATCTGCCTAAGGAAGATAACTGATCTGCCGCTACACGCAAGGTCCCGTCTGAATACTGAACAAGTAGATAATCTCTACTTTCATTATTGACGATGAATTTTTCAATTTTTAGAAATTTTCCTACTCCATGGTTCCTATGAACTACGTAATCTCCACTTTTTAATTTATTTGGATTTACACTTCTACTAGATGATGATCTACGTTTTCTTATAAAACCTGTAGAAGAGACTATTTGTTGTCCAAATAATTCCTTGTCAGTTAGTAATAACACCTTCCATTGTGAAAGATCTACTCCTTCAATATCTATGTTTCCATGTAATTTTAAGGATACTGGGGTTTTAAATTCTATTAGAGAATTTATATGACTGATATCTAGGTTATTTTGAACAAACTTCGTTATGCATTCATGTTCTTCTAATAGTGCAGAAGCCCTACTTGGTTGAGCTGAGAGTAACCAAATAGAATATTTCTTTTTCTGAAATTCTCTAATTAATTCACTTATTTTACTAAATTGATTGGGATATGTAACTATTTTAGAAGAATTCAAGTGGAAGCTTTCATCTTGATTAATGGAAATACTGTCATTTGACATCTCTATTATTTTAAAATCTTCGAGTAAGCTATTTATTTGATTCTTATCATTATAATTAAGGATATTTATACTGTTATTATCTTTAAGTGTATTATCTCTCATTAACTCGTTAAACGTTATCCTTAAATGATTAATCCAATTTTCATTGTGGGATACGCATTGTTTTTTTTCATCTATACATATTAGACTATCTTTGTGTATATAATTCATCAATGTAGAATCTTTTGCTTGAGTTATTTCTAGTAATTCTTCTATCGTTCCTTCTATTTCATGCTTTATATTATTATCTTTTCTCTTTAGTTCGTTGTTGCTCAAATTATTAAATGTAATTTTATTAATACTTACTGGCGATATTCTTATGTTATTGATTTCATCTAATGAACGTTGATTTATTGGATCAAATTCTCTAATCTTATCTATATTATCACCAAATAATTCAATTCTTATTGGAAGTTCATTATTTACCGCAAAAATATCTATTATATCTCCTCTTCTGCTCCAGGTACCTTCTTGTTCTGTTGTGGTTGTTTTTTCATAACCTATTTTAATTAGATTTCTACTAAGATTATCTAAATTTAATTCATTACCTTTTATTATACTAACGCTATTCTCTAGCATTAATTCTGGTCGTGGAAGATGTGGTTGCAGAGCCCTTTCAGTACAAATGATAGCCATTGGGTCTCTATAATCATTTGCTAACAATTCACTTAGAACAGAAAGTTGAGCCCATTCAATTTCTTTAGAAATTTCAATTGATTCATAGGGTGACACCTCACTTGATGGATATAAAAGTACTTTATTCCAGCCAAGTATTTGCATAATAGAATTCCATCTGCTGGCTTCTTCTAATGTCGGTACTATTACTAATACTGGTTTATTTGATTTTAGAGCTAGAGACGATATTGTTATGGCTTTAGCTGAGGTGCTGCCTCCATTGATTGATAATTTACCTTTCTTTACTACTCTCTTTACGATCTCTTCTGTTAAGGCTGATTCTACGACATTAGTTATTAAAGATTTTAATGCCATTGAGATTTACACTTTTTACAACATTATTAGATTAAATTTAATATTATCATATTGAATGTAAAATCTAGCTCTTTAGTTCTTTCCCTAACATAGAAACGAACTTCAGCAATTCGTAGATTCCTAATTCTGATCGGCTATTTACTTTGAATTTATCTACAAAATATTCTCTAGCAGTTTCATTAGACCAGTTAAGGCTCCGTAATATATCATTCGATTCACTGATTAACTTCTCTTTTAAATAGTTTATGTTTATATTTTTCATATCCTCTCCTTTTTTCATTTTTTGAAGTAGTTCAATAAAAAATAATATATCTTCATAGGATTTTATTCTATTTCTATTTGACTGGCCAATGGTGATTTTCATAAATTCATTTTCATCTTCTTTATTCCATCCGAGCCTTTCTATTTCAATATCTATCTTAGATATCTCTTCACTCCAATCATTTGGAACCTTTTTGTCATCAACTATATCCAAATAATTATCACTTTTAATGCTTTTAGAGTCTTCCTTGGTTGATTTTCTAAACTCTATTTCCTTAGTGTAACTGTTTTGTACTGACAAGCTTTTTTCTGCTTCATTGCTATTAATCGATGACTGAATCTTTTGGTATTCCTTTAGCCTTGTTAGTAATTGTTGTATTGCACTTTCTTCTGCTTCATGTACATTGCTGCCCTGCCCTAGTGCACTACCTAGTTGTATCTGATTTTCTAAAGCTGTTATCCTAACTATAATCTTCTCATCATCTACGTGACACAGCTCGGAATTAATTTGCATCTTATGCTATTGCCTATCACTATTAATGGTAGCTAGATAATCTAAGCTTTTCGTTCTAATTACGTCAAATAATCACCATAAGTCAGCATTTCTATGGATACAGCCTCTTTAGATTACCTAACCCCTCTACTTAATGGAATTGACCAATGGTCAGAATTTGCGACACTTTTACCTTTTCTAGTTTTACTAGAGCTCATCCTTTCAGCTGATAATGCAGTAGCTCTTGCTTCTATTACTAAGCGATTAGATAGCATTGAATTACAACAAAAGTCTTTAAATATAGGAATAGCAATATCTTTAATTTTTCGCATTCTCTTAATACTTGCAGCTAATATTATTATTAAATATCCAATAATTCAAATTGCAGCATCTGTTTACTTAATTTCAATTGTCCTAACCAAATTTACAATAAATAATCCTACTAATGATGAATCAAGCTCCATATCAAATAACAATAAATCTTCATTTATTAAAATTACTTTTCTACTAATCGCAACAGATCTGGCTTTTTCCATCGATAGTGTAACTGCAGCAGTGGCAATTAGTGATCAAATTTTACTTGTAATCATAGGTGCTTTAATAGGTGTTATCGCATTAAGGTTTACAGCGGATTTATTTATTCGATGGTTGGACATTTTTGTTCAATTAGAGAATGCAGGATATTTTGCTGTAGCTCTAGTAGCTATAAAATTACTTTTTGAAGTCACATTTCCTAATATCGTTATACCTGAATATATATTCTATATACTATTGGGATTTGTATTCCTATGGGGTTTCTCGAAAAGAGTACCTTTAAACTCAAATGAGAATGAGTAACTATTCTCCTAATTTATTTTGACTATTAGTTAATGTTAATTGCTGTATTAATGCGTTTTGACTAGATTCCTTTTTCCCTTCTAACTTCACTTTCGTTATTAATAATGGTACATCTTTTGTTTGTACTATGATGCCTATATTTTCTATAATATCGATTATAAGGCCATTATTATTTATGATAGATTGGCTTTTTAAGATTATATCTTTATATCTAAAATCTAGGAACTCATCATACTTGTTATTAATTGGTATTGATTCTAGTACTTTCAACCTTTTAGAATTTATGTATGTATAACAATTTGGATATAAACCAAGTATTTGTTTATGTATATTATAGCCTGAGTCATTCCAGTTTATTAGATAATCTTCTTTCATGAGTAATCGAGCGTATGAATAAGTTCTATTAATATCTTCCTGTTTTGTCAGATTTAACTTACTTAATGATTGACTTTGCTCTCTTACTTTCTCTAGTATTTCTATTCCTTCTATAATTAAGTTACAAGACAAATCTTTTAGCCTTTGGCTTAGCTGTTCTGCATTTTCTAGTAGTTTTAATTTTAATTTCTTTTCTAATAGAACTGCTCCAGTATCAAGACCTTCCTCCATAGCCATTAACCCAACGCCTGTTTCACTATCTCCGCTAAGTATGCTCCATTGTATGGGTGCTGCCCCTCTCCACCTTGGCAATAGTGACGCATGAATGTTCCAGCATCCATATTTGGGAAGTTTTAGAACAGATTTTGGAAGTATTTGACCGAAAGCTACTACAACAAATATATCTGCATTGTATTGCTTTATTTTCGCTTGTATATCCTTTTCTTTTGTGATATTTACAGGAGTATAAATGGGTAGATTTTCCTCAAGGGCTTTTTGTTTAATAGGAGAAGGTAAAACCTTATTCCCTCTTCCCCTTCGTCTATCTGGCTGTGTTATTACTGCTAAAACATTGTGGTTACTTTTAAGCAACTTCTCTAGGATTGGTACGCAGAAAATAGGTGTTCCCCAAAAAATAATATTCATGCATCACCAGTTACAGCCAACTCATCTACCCAAATATGAGGACATACTCCTTGATGAGTAGATTGATTATCATCTTCTATTTGAATAATATTTTTAAGCAAATTCTTTATATCACCTGCTATGGTTGCAGATTCAATCGATATTTGCTCTCCATTTTTTACTAGCCAGCCATCAAAGGGCAGAGAAAATGATCCTTGACTAGATTTTATTCCTGCGTGCAATGCGTGTAGATTTTCAACAAGAACAAATTCCTCTTTTGTATGTTGGAATTGCAAATCAGGATACTTTGCTGTTTCTCCCTTTGTCTTATAAATAACGGGCCAATCAGGTGATACTGAAACTTTTGCTCCTATGCCCGCATGTCCTGTTGGATTACATCCGAATATTCTTGCTGTAGCCTCCGAATGAATAAGGTTTTTAAGGATGCCGGAATCAATAAGTGTTATATTTTGCGTTGGAGTTCCTTCTCCGTCAAATGTACATGCCCCAAAATTATCTTTGTGTAATCCTTCATCACTTAATGACATTATATTAGATGATATTTGTTCCCCTATAGAGTTTTTATTTGAAAGACTTATTCCATCAATTATAGATCTAGCATTATATATATTACTAAAGGATGTCAGTAGGTCTAAAAAAGCCTCAGGCTTAAAACAAATAAGATATTTGTTTGTCTTTATAGGTTGATAGTTTAAATGTCTTAATGTCTTTTCAGCTGCTTCATTTATACATTCTTCTATATTAATATCATCGGCTGCATAGGCTAGTTTAATTGATCCTGAGCTTCTTGGCTTCCTTCCTTCTTCTTCTGCTCTTGCATATAGATATAAGCTCGCTTGTGTGCTTTCCATATGCCTAAATGCTCCATCACTATTTATATAAACTCTTTCGTATTTTGATTCTGCGAATCCATTGTAAGGAATACTTTTTATTGAGTTGTGTTTATCAAGCAGTTTAGATTCCGCTTCTATTAGATATGCTAAAAGTTTTTTTACTCCTAGTGATTGACCTATTGGCCTTTGCAAATTGGGGAGTGCATTTTGTGACAATTTAGAAAAATTTGGAGATTCAAGCTTATTAGCAAATTCACTTGCTGAGAAGGCACTATTTAATGCTTTTCTAAGGCCTGCTTCCGATAGATCTGATGTACTTGTTATCCCTACAGCATTTTCTTTGTTCCAAACTCGTATTGTTATAGAACTCTTTTGAGAAGCTTTGATTTGTTTTGGCTCTCCTTTGTCGATTTGAACAGAAGTGTCTTTACCAATTGAGGCTCCCAAATCCCATTTTTTTATTTTAATTTCATTAGATAATTTTGTAAGTTTGTCCCTTAGATTTTGTTCACTTATAAGTGATTCATTATTACTCATAGTCATAGTTATCTACCTCCAACTGTTATTGAATCTACTTTTATATGTGGTTGTCCTACAGTTACATTTATATTGCCGCTAATTGAGCCGCAAAAACCAGCAGCCAGGTCAAGGTCATTAGCGCACATAGAAATTCGTGGCATAACTTCTTTTGCTTCTCCTATTAACGTGGCTCCTTTTACTGGATCTGTTAATTTCCCATTTTTAATTAAATAACCCTCTTCTACAGAAAAATTGAATTGCCCTGTTGCACCTACACTTCCTCCTCCCATGGATTTACAATATATACCATTATCAATACTTTCAATAAGCTCATTAGGATCATAAGGGCCTTTTTCTATATAAGTGTTTCGCATTCGACTTGCAGCTGCAAATGCATAGCTTTGCCTCCTACCACTACCAGTTCTGTTATGACCTGTCCGTAATTCTCCAGCTCTATCACTTAGAAATTGTTTTAAAATTCCGTTTTCTATAAGCACTGTTTTCTGTGTTTCCATGCCCTCATCATCCATGGATATTGAACCAAAGGCACCATCGGTAAGCCCTTCATCTACAGCTGTTACGGCTTTATTAGCTATTTGTTGATTTAACTTTTGTTCGAAAGGTGTTGTCCCTCTTTCAATTTGAGTGGTTTCTAATAAATGACCACATGCTTCGTGAAAAATCACACCACCAAATTTGTTTGCTAGTACTGCTGGCATTTGACCAGCACTTACATATTTCGCATACAACATTTTTTCTGCACTTTCATTAATCTCCTTAGCAGTAGCTTCAGCATCCCAATCTAGTAAGGTATTGGGTTTTCCTGCTGAACCAATTCTTCTTCCAATGCTAGAGCGATATTGCTTGTCTAATGCAAGTACATTTAAACCAATTGACTGATATAAACGTAGATCTCTGCCATAAGTACCGTCACTAGAAGCAACTATGACTTCTTGAAATGTTTTGGAATAACTTCCTCTCCTAACACTTATATGAGGACCATGTTTTTGTAGCAAACTTGTAGCTTCAAGAACTTTATTTGTACTTTCTTTAAGAGAAGGACATAGAGATAAATATCCTGATTTTGCTTTGCCATAGTCATTAATTACATTTAACCCATTAAATGAGTATTTTGATATTGAATTTCTTTCTAAACCAAGCATTCCCAAAGCTTGGTCGAGCGCAAATTTTAAACCCTGCTCTGAAAAATCATTTGTAGAAACAAATCCATCTTTATTTCCAAGAAAGACTCTAATGCCCACACCTTTCCCTATGGATGGATTAACACTTGTGACGGTATCTTGCTCTGCAAGAAAGGCAATACTGTCTATATTTTCGATGAATATCTCGACAAAATCTGCGCCTGCTGATATTCCATAAGCTAATAGTTCCTCTAGATTTCTCTTGAGATGATCGTCTATTTGGTCGGTTTTAAGAAAGTTTTCACTAAATCGTGCTTTTGTTAATGCCACTTTCACCTCTATTACACTTTCATATTACGCTTTATAAATGCCAACTGTTACTTAAGTTGAGAGACCCTTTCATTTATTCTTCTTGTTGTTATAGCTCTATTATCTTTTTAGATAATTGATAGCATTTTCTTAATATGACAGATCAGCAAAAACTCTACGTATTGCTAGCGCCCATTGGTCAGCTTTGTGGGAACGGTCAATTACGCGAAACAATATCAGAGCGAAGAAATAAAAGAGGACAAGACGTCGCTTTTTGGTATCTTTCAGCTGATCTGGTCAAGAGATTAAACATTGCATCCACAGAATTTGAGGCTGTTGTTGCAGCAGATAAGACGGCAATTGACTGGCTAAAATTGAGATTCGGAGGAGAACTATCTATTATGGATATAGATTTAGAGATATTGAAGCAAGATGCAATGGATCTGCCTCCTGCAGCGCCAATTAAGGATATAAGTATCCCTGACTAGGCTCTATCAACAATCCTTAAACATGAAATCTCATAAAATAACCGTACGATTACGGGACCAAAATAGAATAATCTCAAAGGAAATTCCCGAGGGAGAAAGCATACTTCGTAAATTTGAAGAAGATGGCGAAGTACTACCTTTTTCTTGTAGAAATGGATGTTGTACAACATGTGCTGTTCGAATACTTTCTGGCACCATCGATCAGCATGATGGTATTGGTCTCTCTAAACAGATGCAAGAAAATGGTTATGGACTCCTTTGTATTGCAAAAGTTACAGGTCCAGCAGATCTAGAAACGCAAGACGAAGATGAAGTTTATGAATTACAGTTTGGAAGATATTTAGGTTCTATAAAAAATAGGACAGGCAATCCCTTTGATATGTGATTGGTTCTAGCCATATCGTACTGCATCTGTTTTTTCCATTGGGAGAGTAAATTGCTTCAGAATTAATAAAACGAATTTACCAAGTGCCAAAGGCTTTTTAATACCATTTTGATTTCTCCATTTCTTGAATGCGTTTAATATATCTATTCTCATGCTTAGGAATTTTCCGTCCTCAAATTTGTAAACCCATGGGAATGCATTCTTTGAGGTATTGTTGGTTTGAATAATTACTTCTTCATCAAACAAAACTGGATCTATACCAAGAAGTTCATAGAATTCCCCTCTTTCGCATACCGTTAATGTGTGAGTTAGAAAAACAGTCCAGAGGAAAAATCTGCTTAGTAATTTTCCTCTAAAACCCTTAGTCATCCCAGGCCAACAGCGCATCATCAAATTTATACAATCTCCATGTCTATTTTCGTCTTGGCACCATGGTTCAAAAAAGTCAAACAAAGGTGCACAAACCTTGTCAGGATTAGCTTTTAGGTGTCTGTTGATTAATATATATCTCCAATATCCAATTTTTTCAGATAAGTATAAGGAATAAAGTACCCAGCTTAAAGGGAAGAATGTTGCTGCTCTCTTCTTTGGCAAATTTGGTAGATCTACATTGATACCCTCTGTTTTTAATGCTCTTCCAAGAAATCCAGCATGTCGGGCTTCATCTCTGGCAAGGAATGTAAAGAATTGGCCTAACTCTTGCCTGCCAGCTTTTTTAAATCTATTAGAGATTTCCTTAAAGAGTAAAAATCCAGAGAATTCTGAGACAACTGAGCGAACCAAATAACTTTCATAAACTGCTTTGTCTTCAGGAGATAGTTCGTCAAGCCTTTCAAGAGAAGCTTTTCTATCAAAATGTTTAAGGTTGTAATCAGCTTCCATTTCCTTGAACATCGCTTCAAAGTCCTTCCTGGCAATCTCAAGGTCTGTTTTTGCTGCCTTTTCGAACTCTGTTGTGTAGAAGCGAGGTGTTAAAAGATTTTCATCTAAATGTGGTGGTAGTTCATTACGTCCCAATGAAGCAGGTGCACCTGAAGTTGTAGTGGTCATTTCTTCTTCAATTCAGAAGTCAATAATAAGTCTTAAAGGCGTTTTTTTGAAAAAACTTCATGTAGCGTGTATAAAAAGACAATTTAAAAGCTAAGAATTAGCGAAAACCATAGCCTGTGTAAGGAGTTAGTGAATGTATTTGCTCAGTTATCTCCAAGCCATTTTTGCCCATTAAGTCTTTGCATGAACCTAGAGGTTAATAATTGAAGAGTTATTTTTTTCTCATCAATAAGAAAAGATTCTAAAAGAGCTGCTTCTGAGGAAGATTCTGCAAGACAAATATTTTTAGTCGATTTAATATCGTCAGAATTAAATGTAATCCAAAATCTTTTGCCATTTAATAATTCTCCATAGACAATCCAGCATTCTCCTCCGACTACAGGCCTTTGATCCTTTTTTAATATAATTGATTCTAATGAGATACCTTTAGAACTTAATGAGTTGCTTATTTCTGGAATTAGATGCTTATTTACGAATTCTTCAAAGGGCTTTTCCTCTAATTTTGGCGGTTTTTTCTTAATGAGCGACTTTTCTCCTTCTAACTGAGAGGATTTCCTTGCCTCAGGGCTTAAGGGGGGATTATTTGCTGATAGGTCTTGATTATTTTCCAAGGGATGTTTTTGGTTGATTTAAATATAGATCAGATAGTCATAGCATTATCTATGCTTATAGCAACTACCAGTTTTGGTATTCAGTAGAATTCCAATCTTCATTTGCAATTTTTACGGGGTCCTGGCTTTCTGTCTCTAAATTCTTATTATAATATTTTGACTGATCATTCCCAGGGTAATCGTTCTCCTGATCTTGATACTTTGACTGATGATATTGAGTATATTCATTTTCCTGATTCTGATATGAACTATCGGTCTTATTAGATATTATTCTGTATGGGACTGAAATTGTTGGTTGAGGGTCTCTAATTCCGCGTTCTATATAGTTAGGCTCTTCAATAGAAAAACGATCATCTTGACTATATCGATCTGATTTGTATTGATCTTCTGGATTATATTGATCTTCTGGATTATATTGATCATTTTCTAAATAAGGCCTTGACTTTTTAGTAACTTTTCTTTTTAGTGGTATATATTGTTTGCTAGAGATTAGTATATTTAATGATGATAATGTGAAACCTAGGCTTGAACCTAAAGCTAAAAGTGTTGCCATATTTTGCTCTGATGTTTCCCATATCAAAATTCTAAGCTTAGTTGTTTTATTAAAATTTAAGGTTGCTATATAAAGTGATATTAGAAAAGGTGATAAAGCTAATAGAATAAATAGTTTCTTATTGGAATTCATTTTTAGTTACCTTTCCATCTGTTGATATCTTTCATATTTAAATCAAATAAATCGTATAATCTGACAACCATAAAATCTATAACTTCTTCTAAATCCTTAGGTTTTGAATACCAGGCAGGAATACAAGGAATAATTTTAGCTCCTGCCTCACAAAGTGTTGTCATATTCCTGAGATGAATAAGGTTGAATGGACTTTCTCTAGGCGAAATAATTAACGGCCTTCCTTCTTTTAAATGAACATCTGCACACCTTTCTATTAAATTTATTGAACTACCTGAAGCTATTCTACCTATTGTTCCCATTGAGCAAGGAACAATAACCATGCCTTTAGTTCTAAAACTACCACTTGCTATTGTTGCTGAGTTATCATTCCATTTATGGCATATTATTTCCCCTTGATTGTTTTTTAATCGATTTCTCCAAAAAGTAGCTTGCTTGGCTCCTTCTGCTGGAATATTGACATTCATCTCTGACTTCCATACCTCATATGCTCCCTTACTAATAATTACATCTAATTTCTGATTGCACCTAAGCAGAAGATCTATAGACCTCTCGGCTAGAATTTGAGCAGAGGCTCCTGTAATTGCTAATACTATTGAAGACATATGCTTTTATTTACTTTGTATGATTGGTAGTAACAGTTTGAGAGGATTCTATTTCTGAATTGCCATCTTCAATTTTTACATTCAAATCTATTTGGTTGCGAAGTAAATCAACTTTTTCAATACTTACATTAACCTTATCTCCAATCTGGAAGGTTTTCTTATTCTTCCTTCCTATTAATAGATTTTGCCTTGACCTGTATTCATACCAGTCATCTTCTAATGTACTTACATGAACAAGTCCTTCTGACATTGAAGGATCTATCTCTACAAAAAAACCATAGCTCTGAACGCCAGTTATAGTTCCTTGTATTATTTTACCTATACTCTTTTCTACTGATCTTAATTGAATCATTGAAATCAATCCATTCCTAAATGACTTAGTTTGTTTTTTCTTGGTATTTAATGTCCTAAGGTTTGTTTTGCTACAAACCTTAGCTAAGTATTCCTTAGCATTTATATCAAAGATTTCCCAGTTATTGTCTTGGTTAATATTAATTGAACCAAGAGATTGGTCGCTACCTTTTCTTTTACTTTTATATGATTTACCTTCATTAAGAAGCTTTAAAAGAATGAATTGGTTAATCACATCAGCATAATTCATTCCAGGAGATGACCATGGTGCCTCAATATCTGCACTGATTAAATTAGTTGAATCTTCTTTAGATAAACCTAAATCATCTGAATTACTAGTTGGTATTGAATAATATTTATCTAAAATAGTATTGCTAATTATTTTCTCTATTAACCTTTTATTAGGAGATTCCTTAAGGCTGAGAATAAGATCTTTAAAACTAATAATGCCTTCTTCATTAACATTTATTTTCGTATCTAATACTAATGCAGATTTGATTACGTCATTTAATTGTATATTATCTGGTTGTTTAAATTTAAGTGCTATAAAACTAATGTTATAAGAAATAAAATGATCTTTTAATATGATATTTGCATACTTTGTAAAGACTGAGATAATAGATTGTGGATCTTTGTCTTTATAAGTGTCAGACCATCCATTAAATTCTCCCCCTGGAACAGTTTTATCTAAATCTTCTAAATTTTCTATTACAGGAACAGGTAAATCTAATTGAATTAATCCTGCCTTGATCAAATTCTCATTTATTATTTTGGAGATATATAATAGGTCCTCAATATTATTTATATAATCTTTTAATAACTTTAAACTAGCAGGTACAATACGTGATCTTTTCTTTCTCTTGAGAATATCATCTAAATTCTTTTGTGAGACCTTAGCTACTGGCTTTATAGTACTTAAATAAAATTCCCAGGATTGACATTTTCCATTTTTATCTATAAATAGTTCTAATGTTATTGCAGAGTTTGATTTGCCAATTTCGAATCCAGCTTCTTTATTAAGCTTATCGCCTAAAAAACATTGCCATTCTTCACCAAAACAAATTGAATTCGATCTATTTCTGATCCATTCGTCTAACTTGCTACCGTAATTTAATCTTTCACCAATAGTAGGTATATGAATCCACAATGTCATGCCTCCATTACTTGGCTCGGAATATAGTGCTGGAAGTAATGGGCAATTCTTAGAAGACCAGCTCTTAAAAAGTATGCAAGGTTGACTTTCTAGGTTATTTCTGTTCTTCTGCAAAGGTTTCTTTAACGCTACATTAGGTGCTACAGAACTATCTAATAAGTTGTATTTTGTTTTAATAATCTCCAAGTCTCCTTCTGGGCCGTTATTTAAACTTAATTTCCTAACTATTTCTCCAGTTGCTGGTAATTGACCAATAGGATATCTGTTAATTTTTATATCTACAATATTTATTTTTTCATCTTTATCAATAAATCTACTATTTTCTAATGGTAAATTTATAGAAGATAAAATCCTTTCATCTAATGGCTTTCCTATAATTTCATTGTTATTTTCATTGATTGTTCCTAAGATATTTGTTTTGGTTCTCTCTAATATGCATAATACTTCACCTTCTGGTGATCTTCTGCGTATACCTTCTCTGCTTATTCGTACTAATACTTTATCGCCATGCCATGCATGATTTAGGAATTTCTCTCTTATATAAATATCTTCTTCTCCATCTTCTCTAACTGCAAAGCAATATCCTTTACTGCTGCATCTGATTGTCGCAGGAATTGTATTTTCAATGTTTCCTTTTTGAATATGATGGTCATTCTTTTGCTCTATTATTCCTAGTTTTGCTAGAGCTTTTATGGCAATTTCAAGTCTTGTGCGTTCTATCTTGCGAGATAATTTCAGCATCTTTTCAAGAGTCTTAATTTCTAGACTCCCTTCTTGGGGTAGCAGTTCTAGTATTTTGGCTACCGTAAACATAATTAGGAAATCCTGTACTCTTAATTGAATTTATTAAGTACAGTTGCTTAAAATTATATTCTAAGACACTAGATTTTTTAATTTCTCACCTATTTCGTTTTAGTCAAGCCTCAACCTTGGAGTTGTCCTCTTAAGTAGTTTCTTTGGTTGATATGAGAAGGCTTAGGCCTATTATGAAAAACCCTATAGAAGCAGTTATTTGCAATATATAAGTAGGAATGACGTTCGATATTGAACCTCCTAAAGCCACTCCAAGAAAACTTGCTAAAACTAGTGCGCTTGATGAGCCAATAAATACAGCTAATGGTCTTTTGCTAGTCCCACTAATTGCCAAAGTCGCTATTTGAGTTTTATCTCCTAATTCCGCTAGGAATATAGTCAAGAAGGTAGAGATAAAGATTGCAGATATCATTTTAGTATATTAGTAAGAATATTATTGCCTTCTATTATTTCAAATAGCATAAATAAGCTTATTGTAATCATTAGAAATCCGGCAACTGTGTTTAGGGTTCTTGGATTGATCCTTTTAGACAATACAGATCCTATTGCAACTCCCATAAGACTTGATAATATTAGAGCTGTAGCCGCTGCTATAAATACAATAAATGGTCGTCCAGTCTCAGCTGATAACATGAATGTAGCTATTTGTGTCTTGTCTCCAAGTTCAGCTAGAAATACTGCTGTAAATGTGGTTACTAACGTTTGGTAAAAACCGTTTTCTGAGTTTTCCTTGGTAATATTTAGTAAATCCTTTGCAGTCATAATAATATTATTTTACTTGTTTAATATTAGAAATAAACCTTTTCATCTCTCTGCTTCTTGCTCCATGGATATGTTTTATTTGTTCTTTACAGCACTTAATTGCAAAAGACTCGGTGTTTGACTCTGAGATTTTGAAAGTTGTACATAAATTTTTTACATCGCAAAAGCTAGGCCTAGTTTTGTAAACAGTACATTTTCTCCGTGCCTTGTCGTAGAACTTACACCATCCATCTATACCAACAAGTGATAAGTACAATTCTTGCTCTTCATTATTTAGTACCTCCATCGCTTCGGTTCTACTTTCAGGGGAGAGCTTGCAACATGCCCCACACTGCTCTATACAACTCCATTTTAAAGGTCTAGCCATGGCTAATCAATAAATTAAATTTTATCTGTAGATGACAGAGAAATTACAAAAAATACATTTCATCTTAATTGATCCATCTGAGATTTATAATACAAAAACAAATTTCGTACGTAAAATGGGCAACCTTCTTCCTCTTGTAGCAGTAGCTCTCGCTGGGCCAGCCATTATTGCTTTAGTCTTTTATAGAAGAGGAGCTTAAGTAAGTTAAGTACTCAATAGAAAAGCAATTCACTATATTATTTAGAGTTTGATCCCAAGGACAGTCATTGCCTCCTTTATGATGACTATTGTGTAGGGATGCAAATCCTTAATACAATCGATGAATTTACTTTTTGATTGAATATCACAAAGAATCTTTTGATTATCCTTGTTATAAATACTGATTGTTTTATTTACATTTTCCTCACAAGAATATATCCTTTGATTTAATCTAAATTTCTTAATTTTAAAATCAGGGACAAAGTCAACTATGTTTAAACAAACTATATCTTTATCTTGCTTAGTTGAAATATCAATATTAAAGGCTATATTTATTGTTTTGGGCAAATTAATATCTTTTTTAGAGAATTCCCATTTGATTGCATCAAAGCTAATATCTGCATTCTTAAGGCTAATTCTTAACTCTCCAAAATATCCAATTCTATATTTAGTTACTTCACATGAGTTAGTCCAAAATAATGGCTTTTGATTACCAATACCAAAAGGCTCTAGTTTCTTCAGATCACCTAATAATTCATCATTAATTTGTGAGAAATCTATACGTGCTTCTGGCGAGATTTTGGCTACTTCGTTTTGGCTCAACCAGGTTTCAGCTATTGAATTTAGTTTTTTTTCGAGCGCCATTAGATTAGAAGCTTTGACAGTAAAACCAGCTGCAGCAGCATGACCTCCATATTTCTCTAACAAATCTGAGCATTTCCCAAGTGCTTCAGTGACATGAAAGTTTTTTGGTGATCTAACTGATGCCCTTAATAGCCCTTCTCCTTCACTTGAAAGGATAGCTGTAGGCCTTAAATATTTATTCATAATTCTTGAAGCGACTATGCCTATTACCCCATGATTCCAATGACCTTGAGCAAGTAAAATAAAAGAATCTATTTGGGCATCTTTCTTTTCAAGAATATTCAAGGCTTCTTTTTCTACAATTAAGCAAAGTTTTTTCCTAAGCCTATTAATCTCCTCACACCTATTTGCCATGTGATCAACCTTTGATTGATCTTTTTCTATTAACAAATCAAGAATCAATTTTGGGTCATCGATTCGTCCTATTGAATTAATTCGGGGAGCTATTTTGAAGCTAATGTCATTAGTTTTTATTTGCAGATTATTTAGTTTGCTATTTTTGTAGATTGCTTGTAAACCTAAACTTGTTGAATCCTTAAGTTTATATATCCAATGTTTTAACCAATATCTATTAGCACCTTCTAATTTAGACATATCAGCAATCGTTCCTATACATAATAAGTCTTTCGATAAATTTAGAATTTCTTCCTTATTTAACTTTTTTGCTATATCTTCAGCCAGTATATACGTAACACCTACTCCTGCAATTGATCTGTAAGGTGATTTCTCAGGTGTAGTCTCAGGATGTATCAGAGCAAATGCGTCATTAAGTTGATGATTTATTTTGTGGTGATCTGTAACTATGACATCTATACCAAGACTTTTGGCGTACTTAAGTTCTTCTATTGCTGATACACCATTATCTACTGTAATTAGTAAATTTATATTTAAGGCTACTATCTTATCTATTATAGCTTTATTTAGTCCATAACCATCATCTTGCCTAGAAGGAATCAACGGTATAGGTTTTGCATTTAATTTAGTTAGTACATCTATAAGTAATGCTGTACTTGTCATTCCATCAGCATCGTAATCACCACAAATTGCTATTTCTTCATGATTTTTTATCGCACTTATTACTCGCTCTGAAGCTATGTTTAGAAATGGAAAATGGAAGAGAGCGTTTGGTGGTTTGCTTGGCTCAATAAAGTTCTGAATATCTGACTTGCTCTGAAAACCTCTGCGGTAAAGTATCTCTTTTATAATTGTTCCTAAATAATCATATTCTATAGAGTGAAAATCTATATGTTTTGGTATTTCCCAGGTAAGGTTTGACAATATTATTTCCTGTTAAGATAAAATAATTTTAGTAGAATTATATAAAATCATTTACTAATGGAAGCCTTAAATACCGTTTTTTGGGATCTTGATGGAACAATAGCCAATACAGAGATGTCTGGCCATAGGATAGCATTCAATTTAGCATTCTCAGAATATTCATTAATGTGGAACTGGGATGAAGAGCTATATATAAGGCTATTATCGATAGGAGGAGGTCTTAGCAGAATAATTAAATATTTTGAAGAAATTAATACATATTTATCCCTTGAACAGGCTAAGCTAATACATAAAAGAAAACAATTTCACTATAATTCATTAGTAAGTGCTGGTAAATTAGATTTACGAATAGGAGTTAGTCGATTAATAAATGAACTCTATTCTAAAAATGTTAAGCAATGGATTGTTACGACATCAAGCATTTTAGCTGTCAATGCAATACTTAATAGATATTTTCCAAATCATAAACTCTTATTTTCCGGAATTATTTCTGGAGAAGATGTTAATTGCCATAAACCTGACTCTGAAGCTTATGATTTGGCATTAAAAAGAAGTAATTCCTTGCCACAAAATTCATTAGCTATAGAGGACTCTATAATTGGTTGTCAGGCTGCTAAATCAGCTCAATTAAAGTGTATTATGACATTATCCCCTTGGATAAAGTCCGCCCCTAGATCAACTCCACATGCTGATTTAGTGGTAGATCACCTTGGAGACAATCACATGTCATCCAAAATATTTTATGGACATACTAAAGAATCTATGATTAATTATTCTTGTCTTTACTCCATACTTAATGGCAAAATATGATGAAGATCTATAATACAAACTACAATTCCTTTATTAAATATATAACAGGATTTATTTCAAAAGCATTATTTGGTCCCTGGAAAGTTAGGTCGATAGGATTAATATCATTACTTGTTGGTTATTATTTAGCGTCAATATTAACAACCTACTTTTTAGTTTTATTTACACAAAGATCTTTAGTAGTTATTCCACTAGTTATTTTAGTTGAAATTTCTGTCAGATTAAGAAGGGCTCTATTAAATAATCAAAAAGAATCTTATTTATTGATTTTAGATAACATTAGAATTGGTATCACCTATGCAGTTGTACTAGAAGCATTCAAACTTGGTTCATAATTCCTTTATATCTATTCCTCACTATCCTCTTCTTGAATGGGGTATACAAAGCCCTGGGCTCGGCCACTTAAGATTGATTTGCCTAGAGAAAGAGCCTTTTGAGCTGCATCCCCAGCTTTAGCCTTCCAGACAGCATGTCTTTGATTCCGTTTGCCTTTAGAAGTCTTTTTCTTTGGAACTGCCATTAAAAAATCTTTTTGTATTTTTATTATCGTGCTTTATTAGCCATTTCGTCAAATTGTAGTTATTTTGCAGATAACTATTTATACTATGGATTTTTATTATTTTCATTAAGTTAATAATGAGAAAACCACAAGCTTATTCAATTCACCGTGGCCTCAAGCTTTATATCAGAGAATAATTCTAAGACTCCTAGCTATAGCCAGCTTCTTAACGATATTCAAACCGGAGAGGTTCAATCGTTAGTTCTTATCCCAGCACGAAGACAAGTTAAAGCTATTTATAAAAATGGAGAATCATTTATAGTTTCAATCTTTCCTAATGATCAATTAATATTACGTACCGCTGAGCTTTCAGCGACAGATCTGGTTGTAAAGGATATTTCATCAGAAGAAGCAGCAGCATCAATAACTGCCTCAATTTCAACTTTTATCATATTTCTTATTTTCTGTAGTTTTATATTAAAAAAATCACTAGGTTTGCTTGGAAAAAATCTTTCCTTTTTTGCAGGGAATACAAAAATAAATGACCCATCAAGTATAGATACTAAATTTCAAGATGTAGCTGGAATACCAGAAGCAGTAGATGAAGTAAGAGAAATCGTTTCCTTTTTGTCTAATCCAGAGATATATACCAAAATGGGCGCAAGATTACCTAAAGGTTTTCTTTTAGTTGGCCCTCCTGGAACTGGCAAAACTCTTTTAGCTAAAGCAATAGCAGGAGAAGCAAATGTCCCTTTCATTTCAACTACTGCTTCCGAATTTGTTGAACTATTTGTAGGAATAGGGGCAACAAGAGTTAGAAGTGTTTTTGCACAGGCGAAGGAGAAAAAGCCCTGCATCATTTTTATAGATGAAATTGATGCAATTGGAAGACAAAGGGGAATAGGCCTTGGAGGAGGTAATGACGAAAGAGAACAAACCTTAAATCAATTACTCACAGAAATGGATGGATTCACAGATAATTCTGGAATTATTGTTATAGCAGCTACTAATAGGGCAGATATTCTGGACCAAGCCTTAATAAGACCAGGACGATTTGATCGAGTGATTAATGTCAATCTTCCAGACAGGAAAGGTAGATTGCAAATACTGTCGATACATTCACTGTCCAAACCTTTATCAGAAGAGGTTGATTTAAATGATTGGGCTAATAAGACAGTGGGTTTTTCTGGAGCCGAACTTTGTAATTTATTAAATGAAGCAGCTATTATTGCGGCAAGAGATAATCAATCCTCAATCGGAACAAGACAATTAAACAAATCCATAGATAAAATTACAATTGGACAACTTACAAATCATGGTAATAGCTATATTCACCAAAAAATAATTGCTTACAATGAAGCTGGTAAAGCATTATTGGCCTACTTAACAAAATGTACAGATAAGGTAGATAAAATAACTATTCTAAGAAGACCAAATGATATAGGAGGTTTTACGCGGTTAATTCCATCAGATGAAAATCTTGACAGTGGTATAGCTCATAAAAAATATTTATTTTCAAAGCTAATTGTAGCCCTAGGAGGAAGGGCTATGGAAACAATTGTTTTTGGCGAATCGGAATTAACACAGATTTCATGTAATAATTTAAAACAAGCAACTATTATTGCTCGTGAAATGGTTATGCAATATGGCTTCTCAAGCCTTGGCTTGATATCAATTCCTACCAATAGTGTTCCTAATTATTTGGGAAGGGAGTTATTACGATCGAAGTCTATTTATGCTAATAAAACAACAAAGGCTATTGACGGACAAGTAAGACTTTTACTTAAAAGAGCTATGTCAATAGCTTTAGAAAAACTTAATCCTCAAAGGAAAGTTGCAGATCAAATTGTCAATGAGTTGATTTATGAGGAGTCTATATCCTCTAAGAGATTTAACGAAATTCTTTCAGATAATGGCCTATAATTGATGAAATTTATAATTGAAAAAATAATAAATAAAAGACTTCGGGGACCTAGAGCATTATTTCATTTAGGTTCATTTATCATATTTTTTATTGTAGGTAGACTATTATTAGAATTAAATCTACTTGATACATATCAATCAAATATAATAACAAGTTATAGTATTATTTATCAATTATTATCTTATTTTGCAGCTCTTATTCCGGTTTACATGGCTATTGAATGGCTTAGAAGTTGGAATGAAATTTGTATACCAGTACATTCTCAAACTAAAAATGAACATAAAAATAAAATCAAGAATAGAAAGTATTTAATCTCCTTAATCGTCTCAATTATCGCTGCATATAGTGCTCTAATATTTTTAATTAGATTCTTCATTCAGAGTTTTATAGAAATAGAAAGTAATATATCTATAGCGAACAGTACACTTTACTTCCAGCAATTTAAATCATATCTATTTCTAATACCGTATATAGTTCTAATAATATATATATTGGTGCGGCGTTCTGTACATTCGTTATTTTTATTAGGAACGCTAATATTTTATATACCATTCTCGTATAATATTAGTAATATAGAAATTGATCAAATAAATAATATTTATTCCAAATATCTGATTCAATATAATGCCAATATCATATTACCATCAACTCATATATTAGTCTTTATTAGCTTTACTGTGTTGTGTGGTTTGCTTAATTATCTAATAGCAAATACTTGCTTAAGTGATTTTCAATGTAGAAAACTTTCAATTACACATTTTCGCCATATATTATCAGCAATATCTATATATATTTGTTGTATTACTTTCCTAGTGGGAATAACTGCTTGACTTCCTAAATACTTATATATGAATTAGTTTTTTATGTACTTATAGACTAGCGAAATACTCCTTACTTCCTTTTGGATCCTCAAGCATTGTTTTATCTCCAGGATTCCAGTTGGCTGGACAAACTTTGTCAGGATTAGACGCTACATATTGATACCCTTGAAGTATTCTCAATGTTTCATCTACATTTCTTCCTACTGGAGCCTTGTTTATAGTGCAATGCATAATAATACCTTCTGGATTTATTAGGAATAGGCCTCTATCGGCCTCGCCATCATCATTAAGCACATTATAAGCAGTAGCTATTTCACGTTTAAGATCAGAAACAAGTGGATAAGTTATATCTCCAATTCCACCCCTGTTGCGTGGAGTTTGTATCCACGCAAGATGACAATGTTTGCTATCAACTGACACACCAAGTATTTCTGTGCTTTTTGAGGAAAAATCTGAGAATCGGTCGCTAAAAGCGGTTATTTCTGTCGGACATACAAAGGTAAAATCAAGGGGATAGAAAAAAAGTACAACCCACTTACCTCTGTAATCAGTGAGTGAAATCTGCTTAAATTCTTGGTCTACAACAGCTTCTGCAGTGAAGTTGGGTGCCATTTGGCCGACTCTTAAACATCCTTCTGTCATAATCAACTGGAAAAATAAATTGAATAATTTTATTAGGCTTGTTATATTTTACAAACCTTTTCCAATTTAACATACATTTACAACTATTGTGAGTGTAGTGAGAATATTTATTAAGGCTCTTATAGAATGAAACAAGCAAAATGGAACATGTCGATACTTAAAAAATTCAATTCAACATCACACACAAAAATACTTTCATATTTAAAAAATGAGTTAATAAAACATCCTATAAATAGAGTTACAACAAAAAGAGATAGAAATATAGCCAGTACTAAGAGATAGCTTTTCTTGTTATTAAGTAGCTATAAATTTGAACAATATTAATCTATAAAAGAATTATTACTTTATTCACATGTTACTATTATTTCAATGGCTATAAATTATATAAATAATATTTGTTGTTTTAAATTTAAATGTCAACTAATTATATTTTTAATTTATTGCTTTGATTAGACTAATTGATATGTCAGTGGAGAGACTTGAACTCTCGACCTCAGCGTTATGAATGCTGTGCTCTAACCAGCTGAGCTACACTGACTCGATTTTCAATCATAATCCAAAAGAGTTAAATGATCAAAATAGTACAATAACAGATGTTGTCCGACAGAGCGTCGCCCTACAAATATTAAATTCTTATACAATAGTACCCCACAAATGTACATCATTGATTAGAGCAGAAATTGCTATTTATTGGTTATTGTATGTTTAAAGCCAATAATTATAACCTAAATATAAATACATCCTTTTTTATTCGCTTATTATTAGTATTTCTAAATTATCAGGTATCATTCTCTTAAAGTTGATATTATCTTAAAAAAAACTAATTGCATATTAACGAATTTTATCTTATTCTATGAATATACTTATATTCTACTTTAATGAAAAATAATAAAATTCCTTTCCTAGCTTCGCCTCTATTATTACTATTTCCTTTAATTTCTGGTTCATATATTTACCTAACTCCATATTTAGCTATATTTAATTTTAAACAAGCTATAGACAAGAATGATACAGAAAAAGCAAGTAAATTTATAGACTATAATTCACTAAGGATAAGTTTAACCAATCAATTAGTCCCAGAACTTCAGAAAAGAACAAATAGTAAATTAGCTGATAGTCCTTTTGCAGATATAAAGATAATGGTACTAAACCCGATTATTAAGAGTGTAGTTGAGTCTACAGTTACAGCAACAATTACTCCTAGGGGGCTTAGCCTATTGCTTAATCAAGGAAAATTAACAAAAACAAAGAGTTCTAATAAATTACACAACAAAAAGAACAATTATGAAAGTAAATTAAATCAAAAAGACAAGGCTGATATTAAACTCTATTACTCTAATATTAATAAATTTGTATTAAGTAGCAAAGTAAAGAATTCTAATCAAGAAATAAAGGCCCATTGGATACGATATAATTTATTTAAATGGAAACTTAATTCAATTGAATTACCAACGAGTTTAACGGTAAATAATCAATAAACATTATTATAAATATTTTTAGAACGATGTTAGGCAAACTAATGTTCTACATGATTAAGACAATTAAAGCTGCAGAAGGATGCTATCCCACATGCTACAGATAAATTTAAACTTCTAACTCCATTATCATTTTTAGAATTTGATTTACCTGGCATTGGTATTGTTGCCATAAAATCACATTTGTTCTTCACATGTGAAGGTAATCCTAGATCTTCTCTTCCAAATAATAAACTATCGTTACTCTGAAACTCTATCTTACTTAGTGGAATACCCCCTTCTTTGCTAAATCCTATAATCCTTGAAGGATTTATAAATTTACTATAGTGAGCAAAAGATTCATGTAATTCTAGGTTAATATACTTCCAGTAATCTAAACCTGCTCTCTTGAGTCGTTTATTATTTATTTCAAACCCTAGTGGTAATATTAAGTGTAAATCAAAGTCAAATGCTAGGCATGTTCTGCCTATATTTCCTGTGTTCTGAGGAATTCTAGGCTCATAAAGAGCAATGCTTAATTTATTTATGATCTTCTTGTCCATTAATTATATACGAGAACTATTAATTGAGATATTTATTGCTCGTCCATGAATTACCAGCCAACTTTGTTTTGCATAAGTATCTAATTTTTCTGTTAATTCACTCAAACGGTCTCTAAAAATATTACCTGATTCTGTATAAGGGGATACTCCCCAACCAATTTCTTCAGCAACTATAACAATCACTCCTTCAAATTTTGTAAGTTTTTCTATAATTAAGCTTGAGTAAGTGTTCCATTTTACGCTGTCGTAATTTAGATATTTGGAAACTACTCCTCCTAGTGAATCTATTAATATAGAATTTCCCTTATCGATAGATTTTAGTGATGATGATATGTCTGAAGTCTCAATTAATTGCCAATGTGATGGTCTTCTTTGTTTATGTAATCTTATTCTTTCTATCCAGTCTTTATTATCATAGATTACCTCATGTGTAGCAATATATGTTACATTCTTTTCTTTAAATATTAGTTTTTCGGCCCATCTGCTTTTACCACTTTTTATTGGCCCTGAAACTAATATTAAGTTATTCTTATTACGTTTGTTGATCATACAAAGGTATTAATCCTACTTAGAAAAGTATAGCCAGGTAGCAATTGGAGCTGCGACTGCAATTATTAATATACCAACAACTAAAGGAATTGCCTTTGCCTTACCTAATTCTTGCTTTCGCATTACATTGAAATTAGGGTCTGTAATAGGTTCTTGTAATGTACTTGGATCCTTTGGTTCATAATTAAGCACAGAAAAGCTAAGTGTTTGCTGCATATGAGTAATTAAACTGTTACTAGCATTTGATGCTAAAGCTGGATTAGCAAAGGAGAGAGACATTGCTAGGAAGAAGGATATGATGATTAAAAAAGTAGATTTTTTTATCACAGTTAATATTAGTAATGATCTCTATATTGGCATTATTTTTGAATTTTGTCTATATTTATTAATTATGTATAGTAATTCCACCTTATTGCTACCTAATTTTTAACTGGTTATTTTTCATTCTATTTGAATTAGTTTAATTCTATATGCGTAAGTCTTCCACGATAGCCTTCTCTATAGGTTTATTAATGATAGTTCTAACATTAATAAACAACCTTAGTATTCACGAAGTAACTCCAACCTTGCAAAGAGCAGAAATTATCGCAGCATTAACATCGATTTCTATTATTTTAGTTGGTTTTCTTCAATTAGATGAAAATCCAATTAAGAAATCTAATAGTAACTTGGTAGGTTTTGAGGGTTTTATTATTAATGAAGATTTGTCTTTCGAAGTTAGGAATGAATTGGCCTGGGGAACTCAGATGATACTTACAGCAACAGCTTCATGTACAGTTCTGATTTACAATAATAATCAAACAATTTTAAAAAGAGGACTTTTAAGCGAAACTGAATTTTCTCCTGGAACAATTTGCCTTAGCTCAACAAAGAAAGGAAAGTATATTTCACTGGTAAATACAAAGTTTTATCCAGGAAAAGTAGAATTTGATAGTATCATTAAGGACTTGCCCTCTATTATGGTTTTCCCAATAAAGTCGAACAGCTGGTTAATTGTCGGAGGATGGTCTGAAAGATGCTTCACTAAATCAGACGAGGTATGGATAGATGGTTGGTCTAAAAAGATAAGTAAAATGTTATAAATTCTTTAAGATATCTGAAAAGTCTATTGAAGTTCTTACTTGAGAATCGTTCGAACTAAAATACAATCTATTTTGATTTGCATACCAAATTGCTTTATCCGCTTTAACTTTTATTGTTTTAGACAATGATTTATCGCTAAAAGTAAATTTCTTTATACCGATAAACTCAATAGTATTATTAGTATGGTCGTAAACTGCCTTACTTGATCTAAACATAGAACCATTAATGCGTGAGATGATCGATCCAGATAGTTCTGCCCTGGAATTATCTTTATCCCATTTTATAAGATCAGTTAATAAATTTAAATTCGTATTATTAATAGATTGCATAGTCACTTTATTTTTTAGTGTAATTAATTGTCCATTATTAATTAGTGAAGCTTTATTTGATTGAATTTTATAATATGGCTTATTACCTTGATAGAATATGAGTACTGGTTCTTTAGCCGTTAGAGATTTAGAAATTTCAACTATTTCTGCTTTCTTTGTAGTAAATGAAAACTGTTTATTACCATTATTATCTAATTGCTCAAGGTTTATATTGGTAAATTTGAATGATGGCTGCTTAACCTTAGATTGTTCGGAAGAACAACCAACTAATCCTAGAGCTATAAATAATTTAAATATAATGCTATACATAGCTCATTCTAATCTAGGAATTATTGGCGATGGTTCTGGTAATTCCTGACCCTTTTCTAATACACCCCAAACAAGTTGGTGCTCCCAGGACTGAAGACTATCAAAAAAACCTAATTGATTAAGTATCTTTCTGCTTAAGTTAGGAAGCACTGGGGCTATTAGAGTTGCAACAATACGACAGCTTTCTAAAACATTGTATAAATGATAAGAAACTAGTTCTCTTTCGGAGTTTTGCTTTATAAGCTTCCAAGGTTCATTATCATTTAAATATAAATTAGAAGAAGAGGCCAAATCTAGAATTGCCTTGCATGCTTCTTTGAATGATAATTGCTCATAATAATTAATTACATCGCTAATTGTTTTAGAGGCAAGAAGCTTAAGTTCATTATTTTCATTTTCCTTGTGAATATTTGGAACACAATTGCTAAACCACTTTCTTGACATAGAAGAAGTTCTATTTAATAAATTGCCTATAGTATTTGCTAGATCATTATTTGTTAGATCTATAAATCTCTTTTCCTGAAAATCACCATCTTGTCCAAATTTAATATCACTTAATAAGTACCATCTTACGGGATCCTCCCCATATTTATCGAGGAGTAATTCAGGGTCAAGTACATTTCCAAGGGATTTTCCCATTTTATTACCTTCTCTGGTTAGGAAACCATGTCCAAAAACCCTGTGAGGTAGGTCCAAACCTGCTGACATAAGCATTGCTGGCCAGTAGACAGCATGGAATCTTAAAATATCTTTTCCAATCACATGAACATCTGCTGGCCATCCATAGTTATTGAGTTCATCTAGTTCTACTTCTCCTTTTGTTTGTAAGCCTGACAAATATCCTAAAAGTGCATCAAACCATACATAGAAAGTATGTCCTTTAAATCCTGGTACTGGGATACCCCAGCTTATATTTACTCGAGAGATTGAAAAATCCTTAAGCCCTTTAGAAACGAAATTGATAATTTCATTTCTACGTGATATTGGTTGGACAAAGTTTGGTTGTGAGATAAGGTTTTCAATTTTTGTTTGATATTTTGACAGACAAAAAAAGAGGTTCTCTTCGTCTCGCCATTCAAGTGGCATCTTATGTGTTGAACAAATTGGATCTTTTGCCCCTGGTGGATCATCCTTATATTCCTCGCAGCCAACGCAATACCATCCCTGCTGTCGCCCTAATCTAATATCTCCATTTTGATCGACTCGGTGAAAGAATTTCTCAACTAATGTTTTGTGTTGTGATGATGTTGTTCGAATGAACTTATCGTTAGATATAGACCACTTTTTCCAAAGCATCTCATATTGACTTGCTATTTTGCTGCAATGATCAGAAGGACTAATATTGTTAGCCTTTGCTGTCCTTTCAATTTTCTGGCCGTGCTCATCAACACCAGTAATAAAAACAACGTTATTGCCATTAAGTTTTTTATATCTTGCAAATGCATCGCATGCAATCGTTGTATAAGTGCTACCTAGATGTGGTTTATCATTTACATAATATAGAGGAGTTGTGATTGTAATAGTCACATTTTCAAATTGAATATATGCCTATAGTACCGTTTTATATTGTATTTATCAAACTAAAATTATTTCAATTATAGTTTATAGCAGTTACTTTAATTATATCTAGACCAGAATCTAGTTGGTCTAAATGAATTATGAACTCATAGCCAAGTAAGTCCTGATCATAACCATTTAGAGAACATACTATGTCAAGATAAATATCTGAAAAGTAAAGTAATGCTAGCTTTTCTTTTTTGACCATCCATCTCATAAAGATCACATTCCATTTTTTTTTCTTTGTATGCTCTAAATAAGATAATATAGAATTTCTTTTATTTGCTCTTGTTAACTGTATGTTTTGTGTTTGAGATAACTTAACTTTATCTAGGATTGAAAGCATTTCAACCTCGGACAATTGCTTCTTATTATTGAAATATGATAACAATTGGTGTTGATTTATAAAATCACAATACCTTCTTAAAGGTGAGGTAGCCTGAGAATATTTATTTAAAGCAAGGCTATAATGCTTTTTAGGTTTTATTTCAATATTAGATTTCCCTAAACTACTTTTTAAAATATAATTCTTTACATGATTATTATTAAAGAATTTAAGCTTTTTTATATCCACTAATGTAGCTGGAGATTGATTTCTATAAAAAATAACTATTTTCTTTGAAAAGCAATATTCTGCAATTAGTTCTCCGTAAATTATCATTGACTCACTAATAAGTCTTCTTGATGGACTCATTTTTCTTATTTTATGTTGATAGTAGTTATCCTTCTTAAATATTATGCCTTCAGACTCTTCTATAATTATTGCTCCTTGTTTAATTCTATTATTGTAATGCTGGTTTATAAGATTATAAAATATAATCAATTCAGTTTCTTCCTTAGGTTGATAATCTAGAATTTCGTTAGCCTCTTCATAACTAAGCTTATAATCTGGTTTAATCTTTGTTCTTTCTATTGAGAAACTATTAATATCACCTTTATCACTTAACTCTAATTTTAGACTAATAGCAAGCGATTCTTTCCCTTGAACTAAACTTATTTTTTCCCGAATAAGTTCCTTAGGAAACATATAACTTATCGATTCTGCTAGATAAATAGTACTTGACCTAATCATAGCTTCTTGAGCCAATGCGCTATTTAAACTGATAGTTTCTGCTGGATTAGCAATATGTATCCATAGAAAACATTTATCTCCTCTTTTTTCTAATGAGATAGCATCGTCTATTTCTATAGTATTGGGGTCGTCTATGGTATAGGTTTTTAGGTTAGTAATATCCTTATATTTATGATGATCCTTGTTACTTATAATGTCACGGCCTAAGATTGATTTACTTTCTATTAAGCATTTTCTAGTAAATGCTCTTTTATGTACCATTATTTATTGAAATTATAAAGCAATAAACTATTTAATTAGTGATTAATTTTGTTTATCCTTCAGGATTTACAAAGGGCAAAAGAGCAATTATACGAGCTCGTTTAACTGCAGTAGTTAGGTCCCTTTGTTGTTTTGCAGTTAATCCGGTGAGTCTTCTAGGTAGAATTTTCCCCCTTTCTGTAATGAATTTCTTGAGAGTTTCTACATCTTTATAATCAATAGGATCACCTGGCTTTATTGGTGAAAGCTTTTTTTTAAAAAGTGAATTTGGCATTTCTAATTTAGATGAATTGTTTAATGATAATGACCTATTTGATCTCTTTATGGATTGTCATTTTGTTTAGCTGTGGACAGAACTTTTTAAGTTCTAGCCTATCTGAGGTATTCCTTCGGTTTTTTTCGGTAGTGTATCTAGAGACACCAGGAGAGCGTTTCTCAGACGCTGGTGCGGAACGACACTCCGTACATTCCAAGGTTACAACTATCCTGGTCCCTTTTTTAGCCATAAGAACGTAGTATCGTTTTTACGATACTTTGTAGAACCTATATCCTACAAGCTGAAGTGTATTTTTAAAACCAATACTTTTAAACCGTAGGATCAATGAATAACAGAAAATCAAAATGAAGGTTTCGCTATCTTGGTTGAACGAACTTGTAGATATCCATTGTGATGTCGAGGAACTTGCTGATTCTCTTTCTATGGCTGGCTTTGAGGTGGAAGAGCTAATTGACTTGTCAGCTTCTCTTGAAGGTATTGTTACTGGTTACGTTATCGATATATCTCCGCATCCAAATGCTGACAAATTAAGCGTTTGCAAGGTTGATATTGGAAAATCCGAAGCTATACAGATTGTCTGTGGAGCAAAAAACATTCGATCAGGTATACATGTTCTAGTTGCTACTGAAGGGACTTACCTTAAAGATATTGATTTAACTATAAAGACTAGTCATTTAAGAGGTCAAATTAGTCAAGGTATGATCTGTTCCTTATCAGAATTGGGCTTGCCTCCTAATAACGATGGAATAGCAATACTTGAGGAAATGAATATTGCAATACCAAAGATTGGAGTATGCCCTAAAAAACAATTGGGATTAGACGAAATAATATTTGATTTAGCTATTACCGCTAATAGACCTGATGGGTTATCTATGGTCGGCATTGCTAGAGAGGTATCAGCTATAAATAACACAAAACTTAAATTACCTGCGATTGATTTATTACATAAAGATTACAAGGAATTTGACCATAATGTTGAATCAAAGAAATTTGCCTCTCGCAATGAAGTATACTCGTTAAATCTTATTGATAATCTTAATGGAAATAACGATTCGTCAGAAGAAGTAAAATCTAGATTAAGGAATGCTGGTATTAATTCTATAAATGCAATTGTAGATTTAACTAATTATACAATGCTAGAACAAGGTCAACCCCTTCATGCATTTGACGCTGATCTGCTTTGTGAGTTAACTGGAAAAGAGGTTACAATAAATGATTTTGGTATTAGAAAAGCAAAGACAGGTGAAAATTTAATAGGAATAGATGGGATTGATTATTCACTTTCTTCTAAAGTAGATGTTATAACTTGCTCCAATATCATTATCGCTATAGCCGGAATAATAGGAGGTAAGAATTCTTGTGTGAATAAGGAAACTAGAAAGATATGGTTAGAAGCTGCACTTTTCTCTCCTAGCTCTGTAAGAATTTCTTCTAGGGAGATAGGTAAACGTACTGAATCTAGTACTAGGTTTGAAAAGGGGATCTCACCCGAAATAACAATAAGCTCAGTTGAACGATGCCTCAATCTTCTTACTAAAACATTTGATTGTCAGATTCTAGAAAAATGGATAAACAGAGAATTAGTAATAGAAGAACAACTATTATTACTTAGAAGAGAAAAAATAAACAAAACCTTAGGGAAAGTAGTAGAACATAAAACAAATATTAACGCAGGTGACAATTCAAACAATATTGATAAATCAGGTGAATCACAAATAAATACACTAAGAAATATTGATGATCATGAGATAGAGCAATCTCTCATATCTTTAGGTTGTAAGTTACAAAAAGATGTTAAGGGTTGGCTTGTAGAGGTACCTGCTAATCGAAAATTAGATTTGAAGAGAGAGATTGATTTAATTGAAGAGATTTCTCGTTTAATTGGTTATGACAGATTTGACTCTAATTTACCAAATCCATTAAGACCAGGAGGTTTGACACCTAAACAGAAAATTGAGAGAAAGGTTAGAGAATCATTAACTTCTGTTGGTTTTCAAGAAGTAGTTACTTTGTCGCTTGTAGCAAAAGACCAATATAGTAAAAATCAAGTAGCAATATCTAATCCTCTGTTAAGTGAAACTAGCCATTTACGAACAAACCTATGGCAAGAACATTTGAATATCTGTCAGAGAAATATGGCTTATGAGCAAAAAGGATGTTGGATTTATGAAATAGGAAAGATTTATAATATTGATTCAGGAAGAATCAATGAAACAAGCTTATTATGTGGAGCTTTAGTTGGTAATAAATCAATTGGTCAATGGCAAACTGAGACTAAGAATTCATCGTTAGACTATTTTCAAAGTAGAGGTATTTTACACTCAGCACTAAATAGTTTAAATATAAATATCACAGATGAAAAGTTAGATGAAAACCAATTATTGCATCCTGGTAAGTCCTCCATGTTAAAACTTGAAGGTAAAGAATTAGGTTTTTTTGGAGAATTACACCCTTCTAAATTATCTGATTTAAATATTGATTACCCTATTTATATTTTTGAGTTAAATTTCAATTTAATTCTACAGTCTTCTACCCGTAAAAATAAGTTAAATATAAGTTTTAAACAATTCCCAACTGTACCTTCAATGGAAAGAGATATAGCACTATTAGTAGATAATAATATACAATCATTAGATATTTCTAACTTAATAATAAAAACGGGCCGTCCTCTCGTCGAAGATGCTTATTTGATCGATCGTTATGAAGGAGATAACATTCCAAAGGGTAAAGTAAGTCAGGCTTTTAGAATAAGATATAGAAAGAACAAAGATACCCTAAAGGAAGAGGAAGTTTCCCCTATTCATGATAAAATTAGAGAAAAGTTAAAGGTAGAATTTTCAGCTGAATTAAGAAGTTAATCTTTTTAAATATACTAATGTTTCTAAATGTGTTGTTTGAGGGAAAAAATCAAATGCAGTTATTGATATAATAGAATATTTATGTTCACGCAATATAAGTGATAAGTCTCTTGCTAACGTAGCTGGATTACAGCTTAAATAACATATATGAATAGGCATCAGTTTTGTAATAACATCTATAAGAGAAGGATCAAGCCCTTTTCTGGGAGGATCAAGAATCAAGAAGTCATTAGGTAAAAGGATTTTAGGCAAATATTTAGTTACATCTTGGTTTTCAAAAGTTATGGTTTTTATATTATTAATTTCAGCATTTCTTATAGCTATTTCATGTGCCTCATTATTAATTTCAATCCCGATTACCCTGTAGCCATCACTAGCTAATGGAATTGACATAGTTCCTATACCTGAATAAGCATCTATAATACGAACTATTTTATTAGTATTAGAAATTATATTACGAATACAATTAATAGCCTTTTCAGCTTCTACTAAATTTACCTGGAAGAATGATGTGCTTCCTATTAGAATATCCATATGACAAAATTTATCGTAAATATAATCTCTTCCAGTTAAGATTTCTGTAGTTGCTCCAAATATTTTGTTATTAGGTTTTGGTTGAATATTATTTAAAATCCCTACTACATTTGATTCACTTCCATTCAATTTATTTGTTATTGGAAATAGCAATTTTTTTATAGAAAAATTTGAAACAAAAGTGATTAAAACTTCATTTGTATTAATACCAGATCTAATAGAAATATGTCGTAATCCACCTTTTCGTCTGATGTCATGATCCGCATTAATGTGATTATCCTTTAGAATTAGTCTTATATCTGATAGGGCCTTATTTATTTTATGATCTAAGACAGGGCAATTATCTATATCTACAATCTTGTGACTATTTCGCTGGTAATAGCCAATGATTGTATTTCCGTAGCTTTCATTGTAGACAGGAAAGGTCGATTTATTCCTGTAGTGAAAGAATTGGCTAGGCGTAATAGAAATTGGTTCAGGAAAATCGTTTAATTTGCCAATCCTACTTAAAGCATTTATTAGCAATTTCTTTTTGATTGCAAATTGATAGTGGGGTTCTATTTCTTGCATTGAACATCCTCCACAGTCTGAATAAAAGGAACATTTAGGATTAACTCTTAATGGTGATTTCTTTATAATCTTGATAAGAGAGGCTAAGCAAAAGTTTTTCTTCATGTATTCACATTTAACTAGAGCTTCCTCTCCTGGTAACAAACCAGCAACTACAAGAACAAAATTGTTGTGACGACAAATTCCTCTCCCTGAAGTATCAATATCAGCACAGGTTACATGGCAGGTTTCGCCAGGCTGTATAACATTTGACGGATCAGTAGGCAGGGCTCATAACTAAAGGATTGTGAAAGTACCAGTTGTCTTAGCTGAGTCTATTTATGAGTCTTCCTATGAGTCCCATCTAATACATGTGACATAAAAAGTCGAAGACCTAATAGGTAAGTGGAGGAAGGAAAAATACAAAAGAGAACTGGTGGTGTTTGCGTAACTGCAGTAATGACAGTTACGCATATCTCTAAAGCAAGTCTATGATTGGTTTTTTCAATGCTAACATCTGTATGGACAGAGGTCGAACGCGAAATAGTTAATTTACGATTAAAACTCTCCACTTTTTAATGGCATGAGCTTCTTATAGGCAAAAACATTTAAAATTAAAGAAAAAATCTAAATTGCTTGTCTTATATTAGACTCATTGTTAGTCCTGCAATTGGACTCTAAGTAGACCAATGAGATCTGAGACTCACTTTTCAATACTTTTCTCATAAAAACCAAAATCGAGTAACCAAATTCTCGGAATAATAAATCCTATTGGAATAATGCTCATTGATCCCCTATGAGACTAATAGTAAGACTTGTAATAAGTCTCAATCTAGATTGATTAGACACTAAGTTGGTTTTTTCTTATATAAATCTTTTAATAGTTGATAAGCTTCATTGATCTTGCGCATAATTTCTGTTGAACCTCCAGAATCAGGATGATTTTGTAGTGCCTTTGTTTTATAAGCATCTCTGACTGTAGAAAGTGAAACTGATTTTCCTGCTGTTGTTGGCAAACCTAACAATTTTAGAGCCCCAGTTATAGTCATCGTTGACTCTAAAGTTTGGAAAGAGGTTACATTAGTTCTTCGCTTAAAACTATTAACAAACCGTCTAATCAGTGTTGGGATCCTATTTACTAAAGTGTGAGTAGCAAATGGATCTTCTAGTACGCCTGCCATAACAATTATTATTTCAAAAGATGGATTTTCTTTTTTCCAAAATGGGCACATTTTAGTAATCATTTCACTGGCTGCATGCCAAGTAAAAGGTAGATTCTGAGTATTATCTAAATACGGCCAGATTTCTCTGGCAAACCATATCATCGCTGCCTCAATTACCTCCTCTCTTGGTTTGTTACCATATAATGAAATCCAGTGGGAAAGAGACTCTTTAATACATAATTCGACTTCAGTTTCTTTAATTGTATGTATAATTGAATCATAATTATTATCTATGTTTTTAGACCTTCCTAGACTCTTTTTTAGTTTTTGAGCTCTGCTACTTACAAATCCAGGTAAATTGATATTTGATAATTTAGGGGATGGTTTTTCCTGCAATTTTTGTTCATCATTAGTATAATTGATACTTGGATTATTACCCAAATCTTTTTTCTCTATTATATCTGCATTAATTAAAACTATGGAATTGTCCTCTATATACTCAGTTGTTTGCTCTGCGCTATTATTAGACTCAATTAATTCCTGCTGATATACACCCTTGGTAAATAATTCATTAGTAGTGTGATTATTAATATCATCATTATCATTAAATAATGTGTCTAAAAGTCTCTCTAATACAGCTCCACGCCTTCGTAGTCCCCATTGAGTTTTTAATTCATCAAAACGTTCTATTAACTCAACTGGTAAATCAACTGATATTCGTTTTGATCCTTCTTTGTCAGATGATGGCACTGAAACGAACCGACTTATTTAAGGCTAATTCGCTAAATCCCTTTGTTCAACTCCATTATTTTCTTTTTACATATTGAAAGAGTACTAGATGGATATGTTTTATAGGTTCTTCAAAATCCCTTTGTTGTGTTTTTATGATCAATATCGTTCTCAACTCGCTTTGTTCAATAAATATCTCTATTATTAAAGAAAAATCATTATGTTTATCACTGACTTTTGCAATTCAAATGATTCATCTGCTCAAAGACGTCAGAAAATACATAAGAGAAAATTAGAACTAATGGTTTTCTACAGAGATGCTTTAGAACGTCGAATCTCAGCGTTAACAGCTTCTATTAAGACCTTAGAAGAGCAAATAAATCGAGATAATGAGTTGTCGGCTGATTCAATAAACTAATCAGCTACTACCTCTTCAAGTAATTTGATAGGACCATTCTTATTTAACCAATCATTATTAGATTTATTTGTTCCAAGAAGATATCCAGCAAATGCTAATGCATTTAGACTAAAACCATATGCATATTCCTTTGACCTACGTATTATTCCTATCCAATTGGGAGAGATTAATAAATTGTATGGGTAATTTGGTTTAGTCGAATCATCTGGAGCACCTAACCCTATCCGATCGCAAAGCCTAATATAAGTATTGTGCAAATCATAAGCAGTCTCATTCTTGATTGATCGTTTAGCAGAACATATATTTCTTCTTAGTAGACTACTTTCACATAGATTTATATTTTGATTTCCTTCATACCAACTCTCTAGTGGACATGATATATCTAATATTTTTCTCCTCAAAAGCTGTAAGTGTCTATGATTTTGACTGGCACCTGCTTTTGGACCACTATTAAAAAACCATAAGCCTGAAGTATCCTTTTCGACTGCTTTTAGAGCTTCCCAATCTGTTTGATTTAGCCAGCCATCCTGTGGATACCATTTTCTTGTTATTAATAACATATGACCTATCTGAACTGGATATTTATTTAGTATTAATATGTGATTATTTCCTATTGTATCTATTTGAAGTCGTTTATCCCATGGTCTAAATGGATTCTCCTTAGGCCCAAAGGTTGTAGAAAATTTAAAATTTATTGAACTAACTCTTCTATATTCAAATATTAAATTAGTAGCAGTTGATAAATATTCGAGATTAGTATTTATGGGTTTTAATGAAGAATTTTCTAGTGCATTCTTACTTAAGCTTAGGGACTTTATCCAGTAATTCTCTTGATTCACTTTATTATTCTGATAGTAGATTAATGTTAAAAAATTTATTTTATTTATATCATATTAACAAATTTCGTTTGATAATTATGAATATCATTTGCAATTATATATAAATCTGTGATTTGGCTTACTGGAACTTTATCTAATTTAAGGCCATACATTGCCTAAACAGCTCACTTCTATAGCCAGCCAGGAGCTGAGGTATCCCCAAAGAGCTATTCTTACAAAAAGCATTAAGCAGCCTTAGTAAGGGCCTTTAGGGGCTGAGGACGACTTCTGGAGATGTTTTAAATAATCTAATAGTTCCCACCTTTAGTTTGACTCTTACAGAGTTATAGATCCAATAGACATTATTTAACAAACAAAAAAAATTGATTTCATCTTGGGAGACCTATTCGCCCAAATCTATTCCACTGCAACACTTATCATTAAATCATACGCTTTTACTTTATGTTGAAATGCAAATTCCTGACTGATTCTTCTAAAAAAAGGTTGACGTGATAGGGGGGTGAAGGTTTAAAAATCAATCAGTAATACCTCCTCAATGGATTGGGAGTTCTCTGAAGACGCATCCTTCATCGCCTTATGCGACGCTTTCCGAGAAAGTGGCGAAAGCTCTGCAATTGAATTTCTAGCAAATGGCGAAGGTGAATTTCATTTTCATGAATTGATCCAGAATGCAGCAGGCGAAGGGATAGATCTTAGCGATGCTGAAGAAATGAGTTCCTTTCAAAATGATATTATCCAAATGCTTGAGATCCTTTGCAGCCAATAGTTTTAGCTGTGTCAGGCACTAAAATACTTTGCTTGAGAATGTAATGAAATAATAGCTGTTGTACTTTGTTCAGGAATTAGTTGATCTGACTCATCCATAGAAATTCCAATTCTACTAGCCTGCAGCCAATCTAATTGTTTCTTAGAGTCGCTTACATTTGGACATGCTGGATAACCAAATGAATACCTGCAACCTTGATATCTCTGAGCAAGAATATCTCTTATATTGTCTGGTTCATTAATAACGAATCCACATTCTTGTCTGATATTGGCATGAGAGTATTCGGCTAACGCTTCAGCCAATTGAACTGTCAATCCATGGAAATATAAATAATCTGAATACCTGTCCTCAGCAAATAATACTTGCGCGAATTCAGAGCTAACATTGCCCATAGTCACAGCTTGCATAGGTATATAATCAACTGGAGAATTCTCCTTCAAGGGGTTGTAGAAATCAGAAATGCAATACTTGTTATTTGCTTTTTGTCTGGGAAAGGTAAAACATCCTATTCTTTTCTTACCATCAAAATCAAATATCTCTAAATTATTTCCATTTGATCCACAAGGAAAGTAACCGTATACAAAAGCTGGTGAAATCAAATTATCTTCTTTTATTCTATTTATCCAATGGTTAAGAATAGAAGTAGCCTCTGTATCAATAAATTCCTGGTAGCTTTCCTTAGTTTGATCTTTAGTTTTCTTGAATTGCCATTGTCCGGCAAACAAAGCTCTTTTATCTAGGTAAAACATAAGATTATCTAAATTAATATTATCATCATGTACAATTTTAGAGCCTATAAATGGTGGTGATATAGATATTTCCTCTTTGATAACAGGCGATTTAGATGTAGATAACTTAATGGAGTTAGTTTTTGTAGGTGACGACTTTTCAGCAGCTTCTGATATTGAACAATTGGATTTTTCAAATAATTGTATTCCTGTTGGATTATGATCTAAAAAGCCCTTATAATTGTCCCATTTAGCGTTACTTTTAGCCTTCATATAAGCGTCCATAAAAGTTAAGTCTGTAAAAGCATCCTTGCCATAAATAACTTGACCTTTGTAAACATTATTGCAATCTTGATTGACAAATTTAGGTGTTAGCGCGGCTCCTCCAAGAATTACAGGTATGGATATTAAGTTGTTATTAAGCTCTTGTAAATTGTCCTTCATAAATGCTGTAGATTTGACCAGTAGCCCACTCATAGCTATGCAGTCTGCTTGGAATTTCTTTTGTGCATTTATAATTTCAGATATGTCTTGTTTGATACCTAAATTGATAACATCATAGCCATTATTAGTTAATATGATATCAACTAAGTTCTTTCCAATATCATGTACATCTCCTTTTACAGTAGCAATTATAAATTTACCCTTTGATTGAACAGACTCATTTGTCTCCATGTAAGGCTCGAGAACGGAAACAGCATATTTCATAGTTTCTGCAGATTGAAGAACAAAAGGAAGTTGCATTTTCCCTGAACCAAATAATTCTCCAACTACCTTCATGCCATCTAACAAAAAGTTATTAATTATATCCAAAGCCTTGTAATCATCAAGAGCAACTAATAAATGTTCTCTGAGGTCATTCTTTTCACCATCTATTATGTGCTTTTTAAGTCTCTCTTCTAATGGTAATGATTTAAGCTCATCAGTTCTTTGCTTTAGACTTTGAGATGTAACATCAGAAAACAAAGATGTAAGTTCTGTTAGTGGATCATAAATACATATGTCATCTTTATATAATCTCTTATCATATATCAAATCGATACATACTTTTCGATGTTCTGGTTTAATTTTTTGCGTGGGTAAAATCTTAGCTGGTGAAATAATTGCAGAGTCTAATCCAGCTACTATACATTCCTCCAAAAATACAGAGTTTAAAGTAATTCTAGCAGCTGGGTTAAGTCCAAAACTAACATTAGAAATGCCAAGAGTTATATGTACATGTGGAAATCTCTTTCTTAAAATTGAGATTGCCTTAATTGTTTCACTCGCATTATTTCTATCTTCTTCCAAACCAGTTGATATAGGCAATACTAAAGGATCGTAAAAAATATCAAACTCTGCTATTCCATATTTTGTTGCATCGTTGAAGGATCTTTCTGCTATTTTTATCTTCAAATCTGAGGTTCGTGCCATACCGTTTTCATCTATTGTTCCAATAACAACAGCGGATCCATATTTTTTACATAAATCAAGAACTTTATAGAAACGCTCTGGACCATCCTCATAATTTGTAGAGTTTAAAATACATTTACCACCTGCATTTTTTAAACCACTTTCCATTTTAGTATAATCAGTAGAATCTAACATCAAAGGTAGATTTATATTGGTTACTAATTGTGAAACAACCTTGCTCATATCTTCAACTCCATCTCTACCAACATAGTCTACATTTACATCTAAAACATGCGCCTGCTCCTTCAGTTGATCTTTAGCTACAGCAATCAATCCATCCCAATTGTTTTCATTAAGTAATTCTCTAACTTTTCTTGAACCGCTAGCATTTAGACGTTCTCCTATAATTAATATTGATTGATCCTGATTGTATGAAGTCATTTCATACAGAGATGAAACGCCATAATCCGTATTCTTTTTAAATTCTTTTTGCTCTATTGTATCTATTACTTCTTGAGATAATTTCACTAATTGCTCTATATGTGTTGGACCTGTCCCACAACAACCTCCTATGACTTTTACTCCCAGATCATTTATGAAATGGCTTAATTGCATTTTTAATTCAATAGGAGTTAGTCTATAGTGAGCCTTACCACCAATGTTTTCAGGCAATCCTGCATTAGGTATGCAGGATATCAAGAAAGGTGAGTATTCAGATAAATATTCAATATGCCTTTTCATTTCATGAGGTCCAGTTGCACAATTAAGTCCTAAAATATCAATATTAAAAGGTGCAAGTATATTTACTACAGCTGAAATATCTGTTCCTAAGAGCATTGTACCTGTCGTTTCCATTGTCACAGATACCATAATAGGTAAATATTTATCTTTAATCTCAAAAGCGTTGTTAATTCCAACTAATGCCGATTTAATTTGTAAAACATCTTGACAGGTTTCTAACAATATTAGATCTACTTCACCATCAATTAATGCTTCAATCTGTTCTTGATAAGAAGAAGAAAGTTTATCAAAGCTAATATGACCTAATGTAGGTAGTTTCGTTGTAGGACCAACTGATCCTGCAACAAATCTAGGTTTGTCATCAGTTGAAAATTCCTTGACAATACCTTTTGCCAGTCTTGCAGCTTCAAGATTAATCTCATATGTTTTATCTTGAAGATTATATTCCTCAAGTACTATAGATGTTGCTCCGAAAGTATTAGTTTCAATTACATCGCATCCCACTTCTAAATAACTTCTATGTACATTCCTTACAGCTTGTGGATTCGTTAAAACCAGGTTTTCATTGCATCCCTCGAGTAAGGTACCTCCAAAATCATCCGCTGTTAAATTAAGGGATTGAAGTGACGTGCCCATTGCCCCATCAAAAACCAGTACACTAGATTTAGAGGAATTAATATATGATTTAAAATCTATCATTATGATAATTTATAAATTAAATGTAGATAATTAACTTATTTTTATGGAGGTTATCCAGTTACTAAATTTATCTTCCTTATTTTCTGTTATTGAAATTAGATAATCCCTTAGTTTATTCATTATAGGCAGTTCTGTATTTAATAGGGTAGATTCAATCTGTTTGATTGGTGTTATCTTAGCCGCTGTTCCAGTAAGGAATACTTCATCTGCTATAAACAACTCTGTTTTATCCACTGGCCTTTCAATGACATTAATTCCTAGATAATTAGCTATTTCTATAACACTAGCTCTAGTTATTCCTTCTAGAATATCTTGGTCGGTCCCCGGAGTAATTAGATTTCCATCTCTGACAATGAATAGGTTCATACCACTAGCTTCACTTACTTTGCCTTGTGAATTTAATAATAAAGCTTCATCAAAGCCTGTTAAAACGGCCTCTGTTTTAGCAAGTGAGCTTGTTATATAGGCACCACTAATCTTTCCCCTTAGTGGGAGAGAACAATCTTCTTGCCGTTTCCAGCTACTTATGCGACATGAAACGCCTTCGGGAGATAAGTAATCACCTAATTCCAGTCCGTATATGAAAAAGTCAGTTTCTATATTATGTAGCCTTGGAGCAATGCCTAAATCACTGGTATAAACAAAAGGTCTTATATAAATTGGTTTACTAGGTTTATTGGCTTTGAGCCAAGTTTCTATGCTCTGTAAAATATAGCGCTCACTGAGTTCTGTAAGTAGAAGTTTTGCACTTTGGCTGAGCCTTTTTGCATGCTTATCAGCTCTGAAGAGTAAAAAATTACCATTATCACTTGGATCGGGTATAGCTCTCATACCTCCAAAAGCTGCTGTTCCATAATGAAGTGCATGAGTTGCTATAGATATTTTTGCTTCGTCAAAAGGAACACATTTACCTTTAAACCATGCATATGGGAGAAAATCATGCATTGCTTTGTTGGCTATAGATCAACATTTTCTGTCTTTTCACGCTTCTAGTGACTAGTTAGCTAGATAATAGGCTAATGCATCGAATAGCAAATCTTCCAAGTGAAGAATCTACTGAAAATTTAGCACTCCTTGAGCAACCTCAGGCCCCAGTTCTTTTCCTAACATCTGCAGCCTCAGATATATCTACACTTTCTTATATACTAAACGAGAACAAAAATCATGCGCTAAAAGACAAAATTAGAGCTCTAAAGATAGATTTCTTATTGCATAATGCGCAGGTTGATCATTATTTAACAACAACAGGGTCAAAAGCACAGATAATTGTTGTTAGGTATCTAGGTAGACGATCAGATTGGTCTTATGGCTTCGAACAATTATATTACTGGAGCAAAGAAGATAAGAATAGACATTTAATAATTTTATCTGGGGTAGAAGAACAAGAAACGGAATTAAATAGTATCGGTAATATTACTTTTCCGCTTTCTTTGAAATTAGGAAAGCTCCTGCGAATAGGAGGCTTCTCTAATATGAAAACCTTCCTAGCGATCATATCTAAAATATTGACTTGCGAAATAGTTAATTTTAAGAATATTAAAATAGCTAATATTGATGACCCGTGTCGATGGGAATGGACAGATGTTAAAGGGCCAAAGATAGGCTTAATATTATATAGTTCTATCTTGAATTCTGGAGATAGTAATTTAGCAATTAGTATAATTAAAATTCTCCGACAAAAAGGTTTAAATCCTCGGCCTTTGTGGGTAAGTAGCCTTAAGAAGAAACATGTACAAAGTAAAGTTCTAGATATATATAAAGAGGAGAATGTAAGGTGCGTGCTTACTACAACTAGTTTTGCTTCTGTTAATTTTGATCAGGCTTCAGAAGGTAAGCAAATCTGGGATTTATTAGGTGTACCAGTTATACAAATTCTTTCAAGCAATAAACAAAAGAAAGAATGGAAAGATTCATCTAGAGGCTTGGACCCATTAGATTTATCTTTACAGGTAGTGATGCCGGAACTAGATGGCAGAATTACTACTAAAATAGGAGGTTTTAAAAAAGTAGTCGAACAGAATTTAAATTTGTATTCTCCTGTATATCGAATTAATCCTGATAAGGAAAATATAAAATGGATTGCTGACTATACAAAATCATGGGTGTCATTACAAAAAAAAGATAAGCAAGAAGTAAAAATTATAATAAATTTATCTAATTATCCAATTAAAGATGGAAGAATAGCTAACGGAGTAGGACTCGACTCTCCAGAAAGTATTGTAGTTTTGCTAGAACAGCTTAAATTAAATGGATACTATTTAGGTAACAAACCAATTCCTTCAAATAGTAAGCAACTGATGAAGCTTATTATCAATGGTAGAACAAATTCATTAGAATCTTCAAACAATGAACCTTTAGAATATATCTCATTGGATCAATACTTAAAATTTTGGTCTACTTTTTCGCTTACTGCTAAGCAAAAAATAAAACTTAATTGGAACAAGCCCTCATTGTCAATTGACCTGGAAAAAAAAGGATTTCCTGTAAATGGTATACGTTTCGGAAATATAGCTATTTTAATTCAACCTTCAAGGGGTTATACAGAGGACAATATAAATGACATACATTCACCTACATTAGCTCCACCTCACAGATATATTGCACAATATTTCTGGATATACAAGTTCTTTAAGGCGGATGTAATGATTCATATGGGTAAACATGGAACAGCTGAATGGCTGCCGGGTAAAAGTGTAGGTTTAAGTAGTAGTTGCTTTCCTCAACTCGTTATTCCTCCGATACCATATTTATATCCTTTTATTGTTAATGATCCTGGAGAAGGTTCACAAGCAAAAAGGCGTACACACTCTATTATTGTTGATCATCTAACTCCTCCTTTAGCAAGAGCTGGTTTATCTCAACAATTAATTGATTTAGAGAATCTTTTGGATGAATATTATGAAACTTTATTGTTAGATTCTGACCGTAATAAAATAGTCAAAGAAAAACTAGATTCGATAATAATAAAAGAGAATTTTGATTCAATAATCAGCACCAAAGATAAGTTGAACAATAAAGTAGATAGTATATATGAAAATCTTGATTCATATTTATGTGAACTAAAGGAATCCCAAATTCGAACTGGGCTTCACATATTAGGTAGAATGCCTTCTGATTCTAAGTTAGGGGAATTAACATTAGCGATTGCTATGGCACCAACATTTAATACATCAGGTATTTCTCAATATCTCTCTAGATTATTAAATATCAATATAGATCCATGGGCAGATAATGAAGGTGATAGTATTTCTGAAGTTGATAATAATAGATTATTCGATCTAAACCAATTAAAATTTAGAATAAAAGGAGATTATATAACATGGATAAATAACCAGGCTCAATCTGTAGTCAGTTATTATTTAAGAAAAGCTCTTAATAAGAGAGATATTAATTGTATACCTAACAATCTAATTAATGAACTTAGACCACTATTACTCCCAGGTCCCCTACCTTTAGAAATCTATAAAATAAAGGAATCTTTAATACCCTCAATTCTAAAATCCCCCTCTAATGAGATTAAATCTTTATTTAAAGGCATTAATGGACTCAGAGTTTCTAGCGGGCCTTCTGGTTCTCCTACTAGAGGTAATGTTGAGGTATTACCGACTGGTAAGAATTTCTATAGTGTCGATTTAAGATGTTTGCCAACTCAGTCAGCATGGGATTTAGGTAGAAAAAGTGCTGAACAACTTTGTGAGATTTATTTATTAGAAAAAGGTATACACATGTCTAATTTAGCTATGTCTGTTTGGGCAACATCTACAATGAGAAATGGAGGTGAAGACATTTGTCAATTTCTTTCTTTCCTTGGAATTAGACCGGTATGGGATAACAATACAAAGAAATTAATCGATTTAGAAGTTATACCTCTACAAATTCTTGGCAGACCTAGAGTAGATGTTACTTTAAGAATTTCTGGATTATTTAGAGATGCATTTCCTAATCTGATCGAACTTGTTAATAAAGCATTAGATATGATATTAAATATTGATGAACCATTAGAACTTAATCCACTACTTAAATCTAGCAAAAATGGTGAATATATATCTAGGATATTTGGTTCTTCTCCTGAGGGATATGGAACAGGACTCCAGGAATTGATAAATATAGGTATATGGGAGGAAACCAGTGAATTAGCTAATTGTTATTTGAAATCTAGCCAATGGGAGTACACTAATAGTAAAGAACCAACATTAAACTTAAACGGTTTAAAAGAATCACTTAAAAAAATTCAGGTTGTTCTGCATAGTCAAGATAATCGAGAACATGATTTGTTAGATTCAGATGATTATTATCAATTCCATGGGGGATTATCTGCCGCTGTGAAAGAATTATCAGGAATATGTCCTGATATTTACTTTGGAGATAACTCTCGTAAAAATAAGCCAAGAATACATAAATTAGAAAAGGAGATAGATAAAGTCGTAAGAAGTCGATTATTGAACAACAAATGGATAGAAGGAATGAAGGAGCATGGTTATAAAGGAGCTTTTGAACTTTCTGCAAGTCTAGATTACCTATTTGCTTATGACGCCACAACAGGCTCAGTCCCTAAATGGTGCTACTCATCCATCAGAGAACAATGGCTAGACAATGATTCGACAAAAAACTTTTTGATCGAACAGAATCCTTGGGTACTCAGAGATATATCAGAGAGATTCTTAGAAGCATATAATCGAAAGATGTGGTCTGCTTCAAAATCAGAATTGAACAAAATAAAGAGACTACTGTTGGAAGCTGAAAAAACAATAGAAGAAAGTAATTATTAAATGTTGCAATGAAATTTCAACGCCCTAATAGAGAATATCCATGGGTATCAGTTCCACAAGTCTTTAGTAGATTATTAGCTTTAGCAATGGCAAGTATTGAATCGCATATTAAGGTAGTAGACCTCCATTCTTTCAAAAAGTCGTAGTCATACCAAACTTCGACTCCGTTTATGCCTAAGCTCTTAGCTTCTTTTATTAGTATTTCAAAATTCAGTCTGTAGCGGGCTGGATGAGCAAGTATAGAAATTCCATTGGCTGCTTTTATTGCTTTAATTACTTGTTCAGCTTGTAAATCAGTTCCTCTAGGAGCTTCGCCAGTGATGTAAGGCAAGAGTGACTTTGCATGAGTATCAAAGCCTAGGCCAATAATATGAACTAAACAGCCTTTAAGAAGACAACTTATTTCTATTCCACTCCAAAATGCTGGAATAGATATTGTATTTTGATTTGAACTTATCCATTCGGAGATAATTGCATATGCGTTGATATTATGGTGATCTGTAACAGCTAAATGTTTCAATTTTAATTTTGAAGCTTGGACTATTAAATCAATTGGATTCATACTTCCATCACTTAGTGTACTGTGACAATGAAAATTGATATGTCTTGGACAACTATTATGATCTATTGATGAAATAGTAGCGAACATAGGATGATTATTTAAAATCATATTCTTATATTTGTTTCTCTTTATTAATCCTCCTAAACCTCGCATACAATTGAATACTTAATGCCATGAATATGACTAAGAAAACAATAAGCCATGTTGCAGCACTTGTAGGGAAATTATTCTTAAAAACTACTAACATTACAACTATCACAAGAAATAATGTAGGCAATTCATTTAATATTCTTAGCTGTTGACCTGACCATTTGCACTCTCCCTTGGCCAGAGAGGACATTAATCGGTAACAAAATATATGATAAATGAGTAGCAAAAAAACAAAGAATAGTTTAACCTGCATCCAAGTTTGCTCAAGCCAGCTTGGGTTATAGATAAGTAAACCTATAGCCATTGATACTGCTAGTATCATTCCTGGTGTAGTAATAATATTTGCGAGGCGTCTTTCCATTAATGAATATTGATTAACAAAGGCAAATTTAATATCACTCTCAAGCTCATCTGCCTCGACATGATAGATAAAAAGTCGAACAAGATAAAAAAGTCCTGCAAACCATACAACTACTCCAATAATATGAAGTGTCTTTAACCATAAGTAAGACTCTGCTGGTAAGCTCATCCCAAGTAAATATATGAATATAAGATACTCATATTAGTCTTTATTGTCACTATTTATACTTTCTTAGAGGGAAAATATTTATGATTTAATAAAATTAAAAATCATCAAACTACTTATTGAAGTAATTCCATATATGTTCTGCTAATTCTCTTCCAACGCCAGGCGCTGAAGCTATTTCTTCTTTTCTAGCCATTTTTATAGCTTGAACTGAATTAAAGTGTAATAGCAAAGCCTTAATTCTTTTAGGTCCGATTCCCGGTATTTCTGTTAGTTCTGTCCTTCTCATTCCTAATGTTCGCCGTTTCCTGTGAAAAGTTACCGCAAATCTATGAGCTTCATCCCTCAATCTTCTTAGTAACAATAATCCATTATCATCGTTATTACATTTAAGAGGCTTGTTATTACCGGGTATGAAAATATCCTCATTCTTTTTAGCTAGTGAACATAATTTTATATCCTCTGATAAATTAAGTTTCTCAAGAGCCTTTAATGCAATATTTAATTGTCCCTTACCGCCATCAATCATAACTAGATCTGGGAAGTCTGCTAATGTCGAAGGATCTAATATACTGGATTTATAATTTCTTATATCTGATAGATTTACTCCCTTTTCTTTATATTTTGACCATCTAGAGAACCTCCTGGTAATTAACTCATAAATTGATAAGTAATCATCGCTGTGACCTAATTTAATAGTCTCATCCTTAATTATAAACTTCCTATAATGATGCTTAGCTGGCATGCCTTCCACAAATACAACTTGAGAGCCAACAGCATCTGATCCCTGGATATGGCTAATATCATACCCTTCTATACGTCGTGGTTTAAAAGGTAAATCTAATAATTCAGCTAATTCTTCTAAAGCTAAATTTGCCTTTTCAACTCCCTTCGATAACTTTGTAAGTTCTAACTCAGCATTCTTTTTTACTAGACTTACCATATTCGCTTTCTTGCTTATCTTTGGTATCTTAATATTAACTTTAGATCCCTTCATCTCGCTCAGCCACTCTGATATAACCTCAATTTTCTCTATTTGATTGTCTAACAAAATTTCTTTTGGAATAACTACTGGATCTAATTGACTATAATGCTCTTCAATCACCTTTTGAATTATATTTTCTTTATTTGTTTTAATTGAATCAGCAGTAAAAGCTAATCTGGCAATTAGTTTTCCAGCTCTTATTTGAAATAGCTGTATTGATGTATTAGAATCATTACTTGCGTGTGCAATAACATCTCGATTAATAGAAGAATCAGGTTCAGTGATCTTTTGAGTTTGTGAAAATGTATTCAAACCAGACAATTGATTTTTAATTTTTAGAGCCTCCTCGTATTTCATTTCTTTTGAATAAATATGCATTTTCTCTTCAAGTAATTTCTTCAATTCAGAAGTTCTCCCTTGGATAATCATTTCAACTTTTTTTATAACAGTTCGATAATCAGAGGAAGATATGATTTTTTGACAAACTCCAGGGCATCTACCAATTGAATAATTTAAACATGTCTTATCCTTATATAATGGTCTTTGCCTTTGTCTTAATGGGAATATCTTCTTTATTAAGAAAAGAGTATTTCTCAGAGAAGTAACATCGACATATGGACCATAATATCTGTCCTTATCTGCTCTATTTCTTCTTCTTCGAACAATTAATATGCGAGGATAATCTTCACTCCATGTAATACATAGATATGGATACTTCTTATCATCTTTCAACAAGATATTATAGTGAGGTTGATTTGACTTTATTAAGTTTGATTCTAAGTTTAAAGCCTCTAACTCATTATCTGTAACTATAAAATCTATTAAACTTACTTGTTTTAGCATCAAGCTATTTTTGGGATTATTATCATTCCTTCTTCTGAAATAAGATTTTACTCTAGAGTTAAGGTTAATTGATTTACCAATATAAATAATGTTATCCTCATTGTCTTTCATTAGATAACAGCCAGGTGCTTTTGGAATATTATCTAAAGTAGTTTTTAATCTAGTTGGGTCTAATATTAAAGGTAAATTGTCATTTAAAGATCTCAAATGTGTTTAACCTCCGTAAGACCATCCAGTTGAAGATAAGTTGAGTGATTCAGAATCCTTAATTAATTTAGCTGAAACTACCTCTGCTACAAAAACAGAATGATCTCCATGTTCTACGGCGCCTACAACTGAACATTCCAGTCCTCCAATGGCATCTTCAAGAACAGGCAATCCAAGTTCTCCAAATTGATAAGTTGTAGATTCAAACCTTCCGCCCAAGCCCTCCTGTGGTTTAAAGAAAACTGCTGCTAAATCTTTCTGATCTGATCGAAGAACATTTAAACAGAAATTATTTGTTCTTTTGATGATGGCATGACTCGATCCATCCGATCGAACTGCCATAACAACTAAAGGAGGGGCAAATGATCCTTGGGTAACCCAACTTGCTGTGAAGCCATTAATAACGTCTCCTTCACGGACCGTACAAATAAAGAGACCATGAGGTATCTTTCTGAGAAGAACCTTTTTTGCTTCTAAATCAAGTGGCATAAAAAGAGTACAAGCTCTACAACTCTAATCACTTCCCCAAAAAATAAGACCATCCTTTTTACTTAAATTATGAAAGTTCTATACCCTGGAAGTTTTGATCCACTTACCCTGGGTCACTTAGACCTTATTCATAGGGCTTCTGTTCTCTACGAAGAAGTCATTATTGCGGTTCTTGAAAATTCAACCAAATCTCCTACCTTTTCTGTGAGTAGAAGAATTGAGCAAATAAAAGAGTCGACTAAAGAACTGTCAAAAATCAAAATTCTTTCCTACAAAGGATTAACAGTTGAATGTGCAAAGAGCTTAGACGTAGATTTTATTTTAAGGGGTCTAAGAGCCATGAGTGACTTTGAATATGAACTTCAAATAGCTCACACAAACAGATCCATAGACAAGTCAATAGAAACAATATTCTTAGCAACTGAAGCTCGACATAGTTTTCTTAGCAGTTCAGTAGTTAAAGAAGTAGCAATGTTCGGAGGTAATATTGATCATATGGTTCCTGCTATTGTTGCTAAAGATCTATATAAAATATATAAACAAGGGGATATATAATTATATGCATTCATCATGATTATAAATCATTCTGAGTAATTCTGAAAAAATCGTCTCATCATAATTAGCATTATTTTGAATTATACTTACAATACGAACTTTATTATCTGTATATAAATATCCTGATAGTGAGCGAACACCTTCTAAGGTACCTGATTTCCCTAAAAAGTAACCTAAGGGCCTAGGCATAATATAATGATCTCTAAGGGTACCTCTAATTCCTAATAATGACATTGAAGAAACAAAGTAATCACTATATTTATGGTTCTTCATATAATATAGCACTGATGATAGCGCCCTAGTTGTGGTTTGATTGGAGCGAGATAGTCCACTTCCATCCTTAATATCAATATGCTTCTCGTTTACTCCAATAGAGGTTAGCCAATTATGTAATTTAAAAGATGAGTCTTTTGGAACCCATGTATTTGCTGTAGACCGCATTAACACTTCACTTATAAAATTATGACTCTCTGAATTAGATAGGTTAAGTAACATATAAAGAGGGGCTGATTTAATATTATAAATTAAACGTCTCTTATGATTCCTATTAAATTTATCAAGCTGTTGAAATTCGATAATAGGTTTGATTTTATATTTATATAAAGATAGTGATAAGTAATTAGAGAAATTTACAAGCGGTTCAGTAACAGAGTATTCATTAGCATTACTAGTTATAGCTAATCGTGAAATTGGTGCTCCATAACTTTCAAGACGGTCTTGATAAGACCATGTTTTAGGCCACCATAATGATTTATTTTCCTCATATAAGATTATTTTTGTATTACTTTTGGTATAAAAAGGTCTTTTTGCTATTACTGATGAGATTTTTGAAATATTATTTAAGTCTATATCTGGATCTCCAGCTCCTAGTATTTCATAATAGCCATTACTATTTTTATATACATCTGTAGAAAGTCGGAAATAAGGTCCTTTTTTAGTTAATGCGTAAGCTGAACTAAATATCTTTTGATTAGATGCTGGTATCCTTAATATATTTCCATTTAATTCTGCTATGACAGTTGAATCACTATTTAATACGGTAATACTCCAGTAAGGCAATTCATCACCTAAGATTGAAGTAAATTGATTTTGAAGATTATAACAAATATTTTTCTGGTGTATTTTCTTAGTAAACTTATTATTATCTAGATTAAATTGACTCTTTAGTAATGATTTAAAGCTTAAAATAAAACCATTATATCTATTAAATAATATTATTGAGAAAACAAAAAGTAGAGCAAGAAGGATTGTATTTTTTTTTATCATTATAATTTAAATCAATTTAACTCTAAATTGATAGTATCTTTTTCGGGACGTTGAGGAAACTTCTTACAGAACCTATAACCATCATTAGAATATGAAAATAATGACCAATCGTAGGGAAATTCCCTATATAATGCTCCTCGTACTAAAGGTTCAATCCAAAATACTTTTTCCCATGATCTAATAAACTTAATTCTTCTCTCTCTGCCAACAAGACCAACACCTATAGAAGTTTCTTCAAGACGGCCATTAATCATAACTATAGTTGAATTTGTTGACGTAGAAAAGCGTTCAAATTCGTCATAGTCAAAAGGTTGTGGACTCACAGCAATAATTATTGAGTTATCTAGTTTAGATGTTGTATTTAATAGTTCCTTTGTAGCATAAATTTTACTTGTATAACTCGGATAGTCTCGTTTTGCTAAGGATGCTCCACCAAAGTCAGAATAAACAACTAAATTTTCTAAGTTATTATTATTTAACTTATCTGCTAATCTAAATACAATTGGATCTAGTTTTAAACCTTCAAATTTTAAGTCTATTGATATACGATTATTAGATGGGTTAAGTAAATATTTCAAAAGTGAATTCTGCATAACTTCCTCGCAAATAGAAAGATTTTCTGGAAGTATCTCTTGATGATTGTTATTATCCATTATTTTAGTGTTGTGAGACTTCTTTTATAGTTGAGATAATTATATTACCAAGTGATTGAGGATCTATATCCTTTAACCAATTACCTAAGCTTATTCTTAAACTAGATTTTAATAGGTTGTCAGGTAAATTTAAAGCTTTAAGTACATGGCTGCTCTTTTTATGTTTGGATGAGCAGGCACTACCCGTACTAACACAAATGCCTTTTTTAGAAAGTTCTCTTACTAGTTGCCTTCCTGATAAAGGTATGCCATTTTTACCCTTAACAACAAAAGAAAGATGATTGGGAAGACGGATAAGAGGGTGACCTGTGAGTATTAAAGTGTCATAATTTTTCAGCTGGTCTAATAAAGATTTAGTTATATTAGAAGTATTTGTATTTTCAAATATAACTTTATTACGATCAATTATTAAATTCTGAGTAATTGCATTTAAGGCTAGTGACATTCCATAGGTTAAGGCAGGAGATAAAGTACCCTTGTTGAAGAGAGGAATATGATTGCCTAAATCATATAAATTCTTTAACATAAAGAGATATTCCTTATCAATTATAAGAAGACCTACACCTTTAGGACCTCTAAATTTATGTGCTGAAGCTGAGAATGAAGATATGCCAAGAGTGTTAAAATTAAAACAACCCTGCGAAATAACTTGTGTAGCGTCAGTATGAAAAAATAAGTTCTTTTTTTTACATGCTGTAGCTATTTGGGTAATTGGTTGAACTGTTCCTATCTCATTTTGGCCCCATATAATTGAAACTATCTTAGTTGGGGGTGCTAATAATTCATCTATCATAGTTATATCTATTACTCCGTATTTATCGACAGGCCAATATAAAACATCCCATCCATTATTTTTTAGATAATCAGCTGCAAAAATTACAGCTGGATGTTCTACAGAACTAATAACAATTCTGCCAGGTGTATATAGTCTTGAAGCTGATGTTATAATCATTTGTATTGACTCAGTTGCTCCAGAAGTTATTATTATTTGATCTGGTAATACGTTAAATTTTGCTGCTATATCATACTTACTACTTTCAATTATTTCTGCTGCTTTGATACCTTCATAATGAAGACTAGATGGATTACCCCATACACCTTCCTGGATTATTTTCATCCTGTTAGCCAAGTCATCTAGAGGCGGACTTGTAGCAGATCCATCAAGGTAAATATATTCTAAATTATTGTCCATAATAAATAATTTATATATAAAGTTGTCCTGAAAAAACAAATTCTGCTGGACCAGTCATATATAGAGGATCAGAAGTATTTAACCAATCTATAAAGAGTGAACCACCTGGTAAAACAACTTCTGATTTATTATTTGTAAGTCCTAGCAAGGAAGTAACAGCCAAACAGGCACAAGCGCCTGTTCCGCAAGCAAGTGTTGCTCCACAACCTCTTTCCCAAACCTTTACTAATATTTTGTTCATATTTAAAACTTCGACAAAATGTACATTGGTTTTATTTGGGAACCTATTATCTGTTTCAAAATTTCTTCCAAGCTCTTCTAATTGAAGATCCTCAATTGATTTTAAAATAATAACCATGTGAGGATTGCCCATTCCAATTCCATACATAGTTATATTCTCATTCTTAATTGTAACAGTGCCTTCTGGAATATTTAAATTATTAGGGGATAATGTTGTTGGGATTGCTTTAGGTTCAAAAGAGGGACTCCCCATATTAACTCTTATATGATCACCATTAAGAACATAACAATCTAGATTTCCTGCCAATGTTTCAATTATGAAATTAATGTCTTCATTTAATTGTGATTCGTTATACAAGTATTTAATTAAGCATCTTATTCCATTGCCGCACATTTCAGCGATTGATCCATCAGAATTAAATATTTGCATTTTAGTATTTGCGCCACGTTCCGAATTCTGTACTAGTATTATTCCATCTGCACCTACCCCATATTTTCTATTACAGATATTTCTAACCAACGAAGTATCATTTGTCAGTATATTATTAACAGTACTGTCCTTTCTGTCATCAATGATTATAAAATCATTTCCTAAACCTTGATATTTATTAAATTTTATGATTTGCATGCTTTCTAAAAATGAATTTTAAATTTAATATAGATAATATAAAGCTTCTATACATAATAATATTAAATGCTTTCCACTAGGATTGGGCTAAAAGCGTCCCTATTATTTACTAATTAAAATAAGTGGCATCTAAAATCTCACAGACACCAGAAAAACAACCATCTACTGCATATGATCCACTTTCTATTGAGACAAGATGGCAGCAGAGTTGGAAAGAGCAAGGATTATATAAAACTAAAGAGCCAACTAAATCTCAAAAGACCTTTTATGCCTTATCAATGTTTCCTTATCCATCTGGAACACTTCATATGGGACATGTTCGTAATTATGTAATTACAGATGTAATAGCAAGACTTCACAGAATGAAGGGTGATTCAGTGCTTCATCCAATGGGATGGGACGCATTTGGTCTTCCAGCAGAAAATGCGGCTATAGAAAGAGGAATACCTGCAGACATATGGACGTACAAAAATATAGAAGATATGAGAAATCAGCTTAACCGACTTGGGTTATCTATAGATTGGGATAAGGAGGTAACTACATGTAAAGAAGAGTACTATAAGTGGACTCAATATATTTTTCTAGAATTATACGAAGCTGGATTGGCCTACCAAAAATCAGCAACTGTAAATTGGGACCCTATAGATAAGACAGTACTCGCAAATGAGCAAGTTGATGCTAATGGCCGGTCTTGGCGATCAGGAGCCTTAGTTGAAAAAAAGAAGCTAAAACAATGGTTTTTAAAAATAACAGACTTTGCAGATGAATTGCTTGAAGATATTGAATTGCTTTCAGGTTGGCCACAAAACGTTAAAACGATGCAGCAAAACTGGATTGGTAGATCTAATGGTACAGAAATAGATTTTTATATTAAGGGTAAAAATAACATTTTTATAACTGTATTTACGACAAGACCAGATACACTTCATGGAACAGAATATTTAGTACTTGCTCCTGACCATGAACTAATTAATTCAATAATTGATAAAAATAAAATAACTGAATTAGAACAATTTAGAACTGAAATATCAATCCTCACAGACCAGGAACGAACCTCAGATGGAAATAACAAAAGAGGAATGTTTTTAGGTTGTCATGCTATAAACCCCATTAATAAAAAAATAATACCAATTTGGGTAGGTGAATATGTTCTAAGTTCATACGCTACAGGAGCTGTTATGGGAGTTCCAGCACATGACAAGCGCGACTACAAATTTGCTAAAAAATATTCGTTGCCAATCCAATATGTAATCAAGTCTCCATCTCAGGAAGCAAGTGATTTAGAAGCTTCTAGTGCATATGTTAAAGAAGGTATAATGATTAATTCAGGTGAATTTAATGGTATTAATTCTAAAGAAGCAGGCTTTATGATAACTAAGTTGGGCGTCAAGCAAGGTTGGGCAAAAAATAAAGTAACTTATAAACTCAGAGACTGGCTTATTTCTCGTCAAAGAATGTGGGGCTGTCCTATTCCAATTATTTATTGTCCAGACTGTGGATCAGTACCAGTTAAAAGAGAAGAATTACCTGTAAAATTAACCAACCCCTCAGTTATAGGAAAAAGTCAAGAAAACAAGAATAATATTCCAATCATGAAGTGTAGTAAATGCAATAAAGACTCAATTCTCGAAACAGATACAATGGACACCTTTATGTGTTCATCATGGTACTTTTTAAGGTATATTGATGTAGAAAATAATAAACTTCCATTTACAAAAACAGAGGTCGATAAATGGTTACCAGTTGACCAATATGTAGGAGGAATAGAACATGCAATATTACATCTTCTTTATTCAAGATTTTTGATCAAAGCCTTAAGGAATCGTGGTTTACTAAATATAAAAGAACCTTTCAGCAATCTACTTACTCAAGGTATGGTACAAGGCGTTACCTTTAAAAACCCTAAAACATCAAAATATATTTCACCAGACCATATAAATGATATTAATACTCCTTTGGATCCAGAAACAGGCGAGCCACTTGATGTTTTATACGAAAAAATGTCAAAATCTAAATATAATGGCGTAGATCCAGCCTCTGTTATAGACAAATATGGTACTGATACAGCTCGAATGTTTATTCTATTTAAAGCCCCTCCAGAAAAGGATTTAGAGTGGGACGAATCTGATGTAGAAGGACAATATAGATTTTTGAATCGTTTATGGAGGATTGTTATTTATTCAATAGAAACGAAAGATATTAATATAAGTAATTGTACACAAGAAATTTTGTTAAACGATTTATCAGACAAAGAAAGAAAGTTAATAAAAGTACTTAACAATACAATTAAAGAAGTAACAAATGACCTCGTTAATGATTTCCAATTTAATACAGCTATTTCAGAGTTAATGATTCTCTGTAACTCTATTTATGAAAATATAGATGATTGTGGAGATTATATTGTTACTGAAACCTTTAAGAAATTAACATTATTATTAGCACCATTCGCACCTCATATAGCAGAGGAGTTTTGGATTAAGCTTAAAGGTAAGGGAAGTGTTCATGAGAATTCATGGCCAACATATGATCCTAAAGCTCTATTGGAAGATTCATACAAACTAATAATTCAGATAAATGGAAAAGTAAGAGGTAACATATCAGTAAATCACGAAGATTCAGAGCTAGAGCTTAAGAATAAAGCACTTGCATGTGAAACAACTCAAAAATGGCTAAATGGAATAGAGCCAAAGAGAATAATAATTGTCAAAGGTAAAATAATAAATATTGTATTTTAAACCGCTTTCTTTATTTGTAACTCTCTTGGATCTGATAAATTGCCTACAAATTTATAAGTATGATCGTTATTACTAAGATGGCGCAAGATAATATATATTGATTCTTGAGAACTGCCAGGTATAGTATTCATAATACCCTCAATAGAATAAAGTTTTCCGTCTTCAAGTAATAATTCTATTTCTGATTGAAGTTTTAATATATTCGAAGCGGCTTTTTTGCCGGCCTCTACGCCCGGTTGATGATATGCATTGATATCAATAAGTTCTGCATATATACCAACAGCTCGTTCAAATAATGCTATTAGGGAACCCAATGTATAGGAATTAAATTTTTTTATGGTTATAGTTATACTTTGACGATCGTTTTCTGATAGAGCTAACCTAGTGCCTTGCAAAAAACCCGATAAATAATCTCCAGGAGATTTTTTATTAATCTTTGGAATTTCTGTACAATCCTCAAGTATTTCTACAAAAGTAACAAAGAAATTATCAATTCCATCCCTTAGTTGTTGTACATAAGCATGTTGATCTGTAGATCCTTTATTTCCATATACAGCTAAACCTTGGTTAACCTTATTTGCATTACGATCTTCTTCTTTTCCTAATGATTCCATTACAAGTTGTTGAAGATATTTACTGAAAACCTGAAGCCTATCCTGATAAGGAAGTACAACCATATCTCTCTTTCCTTTACCAGCTCCAGAAAAATACCATGATGCAGCAAGTAATGCAGATGGATTCTTATAAATATCTATTCGTCGTGTTATTTGATCCATTTGCGAGGCTCCATCAAGAAAACTGTCTATATCTTCTCCAATAAGAACAAGTGGTAGAAGTCCTACAGAGGCTGTAATACTTGTTCTTCCACCTACCCAATCAGGTAAATCAAATCTTTTTAACCATTTTTCGTTTTCTGCTATTTGATCTAAGGAACTACCTTCCATGGTTATAGCTACTGCTCTTGAGCTCCAATCGAGACCATTCTTATCTAAAAAGAAACGTGTTTGGTCCATTGCAATTTGAGGTTCTGGAGTACCTCCAGATTTACTAACGACAACAAATAAAGTAGTAGATAGTTTGTCTCTAAATGAATTTAAGGTCTTATTAATTCCATTTGGATCAACATTGTCGAGGAATGAAAAGTTCAGTCCCTTATTATTATCTTGAAGAGAATTAACGATAAGGAGTGGTCCTAATCCACTTCCTCCTATACCAATCCAGAGGACATCTGTGAAGGGCTTCCCCTGAGCAGTAGTGATCTTCCCATTTAAAATATTTTCGCCAAATGTTTTGATATCGTTAATTTCATTCCTAATTGAATTAGAAGTTTGCTTACTGGGAGCAAGACTCGCATTTCTTAGCCAATAATGACCAACCTGCCTTGATTCATCAATATTGGCTATCGATCCTTTTTCTAGAGCTTTCATTGATTTGCAAGCTTCTTTGAAGTTATCTTGCAAACTGCCTATATCCTCTGATGAGAACTTCATTCTGCTTATATCAAGCCAAAAACCAATTTCTTCGTCATAAAAAAGTAGCTGACTGAATCTTTCCCATTGATCGTCTTTATTATTATTGTTGAAATCTGGGAAGTTCATTTCTGGCTGGTATTAAGTGGTCAACAAATTTTCTTTCTATTATGAATGGTCTAGTAGAAAAATAAATCATTTATCCAAAAAACAAAATCAAATGGTTATGAATGATTATTCTAGATATAATGATCACAATCAGAAGTTTTATAAAACTTATTTAAAATTTGAATATCACTTTATATCATGAATTCTATTAATATCAAATCTATCACTAGTCCTAATATTATAAGCTTACCAAGATTTACACCAAAACTAAAACTTGCAGTATTAGCCTCTGGTAAAGGTAGTAACTTAAAAGCAATAATAGAAGATATTTTATCAAAAAGACTAGACGCAGAGATTAAATGTCTAATAGTTAGTAATCCAAATTGCGGAGCTATAGAAATAGCTAATAAACATTTAATACCAGTTAAAGTAGTAACCTCCAATGACTTTATAAATAGGGAGAGTTTAGATCAGCATTTAGTTAATCTTTTACACGCTTATAATGTTGAATTAGTCATAATGGCTGGCTGGATGAGAATAGTTACACATATATTAATCGACTCATTTAAGAACAAGATAATTAACATTCATCCTTCTTTGCTGCCTAGTTTTAAAGGAAAAGAAGCTGTTAAAAATGCTCTAAATAATAAGGTTAAAATTACTGGTTGTACAGTTCACATAGTTGAAGAAGAAGTGGATTCAGGAGAAATATTAATACAATCTGCAGTACAAGTTAATACAGGAGACACAGAGGAACTACTACTTAAAAGGATACAATCACAAGAGCATAAGATTATTAGTCTAGGTATAGCTATAGCAGGTCAAAGGTTACGTTAAATTATATATTATGGATAATAACCAATTAAAGGTAACCCTTTACATGTTGGTAAACCTGACATTAAGTTTAGACTTTGAATAGCCTGCCCTGCTTGACCTTTGATTAAATTATCTATTGCTGACATCAAAATTACACGGCCGTTACGTTGATCTACTTGTACGCTAATTAGAGCCTTATTTGTAAATCGTACCCATTTTGTTTTTGGATATACACCTACAGGTTGGATCTCTACAGAAGGACAAGAGCGATAGACAGTTTCTAAGACAGTTTTGCAATCCTCTGCTGTCAAGCAGGGATCTCTTAATCTAGCGTAAACAGTACTAAGTAATCCTCTAACCATTGGCACTAAGTGAGGTGTGAATTGTATTTGAATATTTGATCCAGATAAATTGCTAAGTTCCTGCTCAATTTCTGATGTATGGCGATGACCTACAACAGAATATGGTTCTACAGACTCTGAAGATTCTGCAAGTAATAAGTGTTCTTTTGGTACACGACCTCCACCTGAAGTTCCACTTTTACTATCAATTATAATTCCGTCTGTTTCAATTATTCCTTGCTTTAAAAAAGGCATAAGTGGTAAAAGACTTGCTGTAGGGAAACAGCCAGGACAGGCTACGATTTTAGCCTTAGATATTTCTATAGAATTCCATTCTGGTATTCCATATACAGCTTGTGAACATAGAAGTTCGTCCTTTCTGGAATGTTTAGATGATTCAACTGAATAAATAGATTTCCATTCCTCTAAAGACCTATATCTATAATCTGCTGATAAATCGACAACTCTTACTTTTTCCTTAATTAATTTAGGTGTTAGTTGTGATGAAATACCATTTGGAAGACTAAGTAAAACAATGTCTGACTTATCAGTTATTTCAGAAAGGTCAACAGCATTAATAGTTGGATCGTTTTCTAAAGGCAAAAAGGGGCATAAATCATTCCATTTCAAGCCAGCTGTCTTATAACCGCCTAAAAAAGAGATTTCAAAATCTGGGTGTTCCTTAAGTAATCTTATGGATTGTATACCCCCATATCCAGAGGCACCTATGACAGCTACGCGTATTGACTTATTATTTATTGAGTCCATGCACAATTAGAATAGATTCTAAGAAAACTATGAACTTAAACTTTAGTTCAATAACAACAATAACGGTTCAAAGCTGAAAAGAGGTAAGAATTGACAGCAACAAATTCCCTAAATATAGCCTTTGATCAGATAGCAGATGCTTTAGCTGCTATTCGCAATGGAGAGTGTGTTGTAGTTGTTGATGATGAAAGCAGGGAGAACGAAGGAGATTTAATTTGCGCTGCACAGTTTGCCACTCCACAACAAATAAATTTTATGGCCACTGAAGCAAGAGGATTGATTTGTCTTGCTATGGATGGGGAAAGATTAGACCAACTTGATCTTCCACTTATGGTTGATAGAAATACAGATTCCAATCAAACAGCATTCACTGTAAGCATAGATGCAGGGCCTGAATATGGAGTATCAACAGGTATTTCAGCTGAAGATAGGGCAAGAACGATTCAAGTGGCTATAAACCCTCAAACAAAGCCAAATAGGTTAAGAAGACCCGGACATGTTTTTCCTTTGAGAGCAAATAAAGGAGGCGTTTTAAAAAGGGCAGGACATACAGAAGCAGCTGTAGATCTTTCACTTTTATCTGGGTTATCAGCGGCGGGGGTTATTTGTGAAATTCAAAATGCAGATGGTTCTATGGCTCGGTTACCAGAACTAACAAAATATGCAAAAACATGGGGTCTAAAAATAATAAGCATTGCAGACTTAATAAGATTCAGATTAGAAAATGAAAGATTTGTCTATAGGAAAGCAAAAACAAGATTGCCAAGTATATTCGGTGACTTCCAAGCAATAGGCTATACCAATGAACTAGATGGCACAGAACATATTGCACTAGTGAAAGGCAACATAAATGAATTGAAAGAACCAGTTTTAGTAAGAATGCACTCTGAATGTTTAACAGGAGATGCTTTTGGCTCGCTTAGGTGTGACTGTCGACCACAACTAGAAGCTGCTCTAAATCTTATATCTGAAGAAGGAGAAGGCGTCGTTGTTTACTTACGGCAAGAAGGTAGAGGTATTGGACTAATAAATAAACTTAAGGCATATAGTCTTCAAGATGGAGGATTAGATACTGTTGAAGCAAATTTAAAACTTGGCTTTGCTGCAGATTTGCGGAACTATGGAGTTGGCGCTCAAATACTCACCGATCTTGGTATCAATAGACTTAGATTATTGACAAACAATCCTCGAAAGATTGCTGGGCTAGGAGGATACGGGTTACGCGTGGAAAGTAGGGAGCCATTAGTTATTAATCCTACTGATTATAATGCTAATTATTTAGCAATTAAAAGAACTAAACTTGGCCACTATATCGGTAATGATGATGATTCGGGGAAATATTATGTTATCTACTGGAAAGGAATAGTTTCTTCTAATATGTTGTCAGCCTATAAAAACAAAGCAGAGCAAATAGCCTCAGATAATAAAGTAGAGTTAAATCCAGAGTCCTCATCCAGATTACTGGCATTACTCCAAAGGCCTCAGTTTGTTTGGAGGGTACAAAATTGTATTGATTTTGAATCTATAATTAATCTATTAAAAGAAATTATAAAATGGGACGGTACTAAAAGTATAGGTATCTTTATAACAAATAGCAAAGAACAAGCTATTCATCCTTCACAAGATGTAGAAACTATACTTGAAAATATATCCAATTTAAAAGATACTAATTACAAAAATATAGCTAATATCAATGATAAGGATCTACCATTTATTATGACTTGGCAATAACTAATAACAATAGTAATTATTGTATAATTGATACTTTTTCTATTCTGGAACCATTAGTAAGTTTCAAAACAACATCCATATCTTTGGTTTGACCAAAAACAGTGTGTACGCCATCTAAGTGAGGTTGGGACTCATGAACAATAAAAAACTGACTTCCACCTGTGTTTTTGCCAGCATGAGCCATTGAAAGGGAACCTGGTAGATGCTTGTTTTTATTGATTTCACAGTCAATATTGTAGCCCGGACCTCCTGTCCCAGGCATACCGGAAGCACCTTCGCGAGTATTTGGACATCCCCCTTGTGCCATAAATCCACTTATTACTCTATGGAATGAAAGTCCATCATAAAAACCATCATTTACAAGTTTTACAAAGTTTGAAACGGTATTCGGAGCATCTTCTTCAAATAATTCTAATGAAATTTCACCTTTGTCTGTATTCATAACAGCTTTCATTTTAAATCCCGATATAAATCATTTTTATTATACTAAATAAACATAGAAATTGATCAAGGTTTGCAAATCATCTTATATTCAATAAAGGTTTAGAATTCAATATTAATATCTTTTAGAGCTTTTCGTAAGTTATGATTATTTCTTTCTAACAGTGCAAATGCTGATTTCTGATCCATTCCAGAAGATTTAATTATGCATGCTACCTTTATAGATCCCTTTGCCTGATCAAGTAGTAATTGTGCTTCTTTCATCTCTATATTAAGTAAAGAACTAGTTATTCTGAGTGCCCTATCAAATAATTTTTTATTAGAAATAGAAACATCAATCATTTTATTATCGAAGACCTTACCAAGCTTAATCATTACACCCGATGAAATTATATTTAGTGCCATTTTTGTTGCTGTACCTGCCTTTAAACGAGTTGAACCTGCAATGATTTCGGGACCTGTAATTAAACGAATAGTAATATTAGATCCGAATGAAGCTTGTTGTTCTGGAACAGATGTTATAGCAATATTAAGAGCACCTATATTACGAGCATAATTTAATCCTGACAACACATATGGTGTAGTTCCACCCGCTGTTATACCTATTAGACAGTCTTTTGAAGAGAAATTCCTTTCTTTTAAATCTTTAATAGATAAACTATTACTGTCTTCTTTTTCTTCTGAGCTATTAATAAGGGAAGAGCTACCTCCTGCTATTACAGCTTGTACTAATTCTGGTGAAGTACAAAATGTAGGTGGGCACTCTACTGCATCTAAGACTGCTATACGACCAGAAGTTCCCGCGCCGATATAAAATAAACGTCCATTATCTATTAGCCGTTGATATATTAAATCAATAGATTTAGTAATTTGATGTTTTGCCTGAGAAATAGCTTGTTGGGGCTTCTTATCTTCCTCTACAAATATATCTACTAATTTCGATGTGCTAACTGTATCTATATTCTTACTTAAGTGATTTGATTCTTCAGTTAAAATATTACTCCTATTAATATTATCTGAAAGATTATAATTTTTCATATATATAATCTCATAGTAGTTTCTCAAGTTTATTCCTAATTTCATCTAATTGTTTGTCGCCCTGATTATTATCTTGATTTATGTTACTAAGATCTTCTCTGTACCATTCTGGTTCATCTAGGTTTCGTTCGGGAGGTGAGATTAACAACCGATCTTCCTCTGTCTCTGGTAGAAAGCCTTTATTTACATAACGAGATTCATAGCCAGCATCGTTGCAGAAAGTTTGGATCTCTGTCTTTTCAATTTCTTCAATTGTAGGAATAGGGAAGTCCTGTGCCTCCAAGAGACCGCAATAACGAACAGCATCATCTTTATCTTCGAACATAAGTACAATTGTCTTACCCTTAATATCTATAGAATGAATTCCTTCATCTTCTTTACCTACATTATAAAGCAAAACGTGAACTAACATAAATTATTAATTGGGTGGTTAATCTTACTACACGTAGTCTACTATTTTTTTATTCTTCATCAAAGGATAATTCTTGAAGTCTCTTGTATAATGCTAATTCAGAATCTGTTAAATCTGCTGGAAGAACAACAACTATTTCTACTATTTGATCGCCTGTAAGATCTTCGAATTGAAGGCCTCTACCTCTTAATCGTAGTAGACGGCCTGACGAAGATTTGGGGGGTACTTGTAAAATAACAGGTCCATCAAGGGTTGGGATCTCTACTCCACATCCAAAAAGAGCATCTTGAGGAAAAAGTTCTAAGCGATATAAAACTCTAAGTCCATCAATACGAAGTCCATCTTCTGTTTGGACTTTAAGATGAAGGAAATGATCTCTCCCTCCGACGACAACACCTGACAGTCTCAATCTCCAACCATCTCCAGTAAAGGGAGGTGTTAAAACTTCTACTATTGTTCCATTTGCTAACTCAATTTCAATTGTAGTTCCGTTAAGTGCTTGCTCCGGAGTGAGGTCAATTACAGTTTCAATATCTTCAACTTGTTTTATTGGTGGTGGCTGATTTGGCGATTGAGTAGGTTTTTCGTAATCTTGATAATCATAGTCATATTGATGATTTTGTTGAATAAATTCCTTCTCAATTCTCTGTGTATTATCTTGATCAACATTCTCATAATTATTAATACCAAGAACTACATCTATATATTCATTATATGAGGGAAAGCCATTAGCAAATAATTCATTTGTGATAGGAGTATTTAAGGCCTCCCATGATGCTCTTTTTTTGGAGTCACTAAGTACAGCGTAAGCCTCATTGATCAATTTGAAGCGTTCTTCTGCGTTGATATCATTAACATTTAAATCTGGATGCCATCTTCGGGCTTCAGATCTAAACGCAGACTTGATTTGGTCAATATTGCTTCCTGGAACTAGTCCTAAAATTGACCAATAATCTGGTTTAGTTGTAGAAGTCATTATCCCACCTATCTAAATTTCTACCTCCATAATCTCTACCTCCTCCAACTCTATTATTATTAGGATGATAATCCCAAGGATCATCATCCCAATAATCATCGGAAAAGAGTTCATCCTTAAGTGAACCAAAAGTATTTTTTATTCCTTGAATAGGATTGTTATCTGTTCGTTTTTCTGCTGATATACGACGATTTAAACCAAACAACGCTTCTTGTAGAGAAGAAACAGCTAAATCTAATTCTGCCAAATCATCACTATCAAGGAAATCCTGGACATCCCTGAGAGAAACTTCTACAGCTCTTTGTTGACGTTCAGCCCCATATGGACCAAATTCCAATGAAACATCCCGCAATCGTCGTTCTGCTTGAGCAACTAAAGTCAAGGCATTATTTCTTTGATCAATAGAAGCTCTTTTCCTCCTGTCGACATCTGCTTTGTCTTTTGCTTCTTCAATCAAATTATTAACTTCATCTTCATTAAGATTAGAGCCCCCATTAATACTTACGGACTGCTTCCTTCCTGTTGTTCTATCAGTAGCACTTACCTGCAACATTCCATTTGCATCAATATCAAATGCGACTTGAACCTGAGGAACTCCTCTTGGCGCCGGTGGTATGCCAGATAAACGAAATTTACCAAGAGATTTGTTATCGCTAGCCAACTGACGTTCACCTTGCCAAACATTAATTTCAACTGATGATTGATTAGCCTCCGAAGTGCTAAATACATCTGCCTGTCTAACAGGTATAGGAGTATTCCTAGGGATTAAAACTTTCATAAGCCCCCCAATTGTTTCTAGGCCAAGAGACAAAGGCGTAACATCATTCAGCAATAAATCTCTTAATTCGCCTGTTAGTATTCCTGCTTGAACAGCTGCTCCTATTGCTACTACCTCGTCTGGATTAACTGATTGTGAGGGCGTGACAGGAACAATTGTCTTTACAAGTTGCTGAACCATTGGCATTCTGGTACCTCCGCCAACAAGAACAACATCATTAATATCATCTGCAGTCCATCCAGAATCTTGAAGAGCTACCTCAACTGGCTGTAATAAACGATCAATTAAATCCTTACAAAGACTTTCAAAAGTTTTTCTATCTAACTTAGTCTCAATATGCAGAGGCCCATTGGGACCTGTTGCTATAAAAGGAAGAGATATTGGTGTTGAGTTTAATCCGGACAACTCTTGCTTAGCCTTTTCAGCAACCTCATTAAGCCTTTGAAGAGATTGTCTATCTCTTCTCAAATCTATATTGTGCTCTTTTTTAAAATCATTCGCCAACCATTCTACTATTTTCTGATCAAAGTCATTTCCGCCTAGTTGAGTATCACCAGACGTCGCCTTTACATCAAAAACTCCGTTTGAGATTCTAAGTAAGGAAATATCGAAAGTGCCACCTCCCAGATCAAAAACTAAAACTCTTGAAGAAGAACTCTTATCAAACCCATATGCCAACGCTGCAGCAGTAGGTTCATTCAAAATACGTTCAACTCTTACTCCAGCCAACAAAGCAGCATCTTTTGTTGCTTGTCGCTGAGAATCATTGAAATAAGCAGGGACTGTTATAACTGCAGAATCTATTGTTTCACTTAAGTATTTTTCCGCATCATCTATCAATTTCCTGATAATGCTTCCGATCAATTCTTCTGGTGCATACTCTCTTTCTGTAATTGGGCATGTAACTCTTACGCATCCTTGATTGTTAGCTCTAATGGTATATGCAACATTAAGACTGTTTTCTTCTAATTCATCCCATGATCTACCAACATATCTTTTTAAATTCGAAAATGTATTTTTAGGATTAAGGACAAGCTGTCTTCTTGCTTGCTGTCCTACAACCAATTCAGATTCTTTTGTATATCCAATTACTGATGGAGTTGTTCTAGATCCTTCTGCATTAGCTATCACAAAAGGTCTACCAGCTTCTAAAACTCCAATAACGGAGTTCGTTGTTCCAAGATCAATTCCAACGATCCTCCCCATAGCAGTTCTGATCTTCCCTACTAAACTAAGTTAACTGTCTTTGGATATTCAACCAAGACATTTATTAATCCTCCAAACAAAATCAAGTTCCATTATGGAGTTTTTGAATGCTAAAAGCCAAGAAATAACAGAAATTTAGAACCTATTAAAGGAAAAGTTGAAATCCGAAGAAAAAGAAAAATTTCGTAGAGATTGCTTTCTGTCAAAACGGAGAGGGAGGGATTCGAACCCTCGATAGAGTTGCCCCTATACAGCATTTCCAGTGCTGCGCCTTCGACCACTCGGCCACCTCTCCTAACTGTTCTCAAATGAGCAAAATAAATCTAGCAGGTAATATGAATCATCAAATTTATGCCTTAATCGCAAGGACTTCAAAACTAACCATTTAAAAAATGACTCTCAATATTTGTGATCAAGCCGTATCAGATTCAGGAATTAGCCAAAAGGATTTAACCAAACTTACAGATTTAGCTAAATCGGCAGCATTGCAAGGAGGAGAAGTATTAATGAACTATTACCGAAAGATAAATACGATTAATAACAAAGGTTTAGAAGGAGATCTAGTAACAAACGCAGATATTGAGGCTGAAAATCTGATCGTCTCTTTGCTAAATAATAAAACACCAGAGTTTGGTATCTTTGCTGAAGAAGGAGGTGTTTCAGGCCCAACAGACTCTTATGTCTGGTGTATTGATCCTCTTGATGGAACTACGAATTATGCTCATGGATACCCCTTTTTTGCATGTTCAATTGGTCTGACATGGAACAACAAACCAATGTTAGGTGCTATTTCAATTCCTTTTATAAAAGAATTGTATTGGGCTACTCCAGGTCAAGGCTCCTTTTGCAATGATCAAAAAATTGAGGTTTCTACATCAAAGGTCTTAAATGAATCTTTATTAGTAACCGGTTTTGCATATGACCGACATTCAACAGAAGATAATAATTATGCGGAATTTTGTTGGCTAACCCACAGGACTCGAGGTGTTAGAAGAGGCGGAGCAGCAGCTGTCGACATGGCCTTTGTAGCTTCGGGAAGAATAGATGGCTACTGGGAACGTGGTTTGTCTAAGTGGGATATTGCAGCAGGCATACCTCTAGTTGAATTAGCTGGTGGTTTAATTTCTGACTATAAAAGCAATGAATTTGATCTTGACAGAGGTAGAATATTAGCCTCTAATCCCTATATTCAAAAGGAACTTTTATCTGAGCTTAAAAAAGTAAGTCCATTAGAAACTAAGTTTTTTGGTGGATAACAATTCAAAATATCACTAATTAAGCCCTCACATAAATCAGATTCAATGCCTATACAACCAGCCTTTGGAAATAAAGACCTTAACCCTCAAGAGGTTAGAAAAAACCAATTAATAAGCTCAAGACTTTCGTCAATATATGAACGCTGGGGGTATGAAGAAGTTAGTCCTCCAAAAGTAGAAAGATTAGAAACTCTTACAGCTTGTGGTGGTATATCAAACAAAGAGATTGTCAAATTGGTTGCAGATGATCCTATTGGATTACGACCAGACATGACAGCCTCAATTGCCCGTGCAGCAAGTACAAGATTAGCTTATAAAGATAGGCCCTTAAGACTATGGACATCAGGAACAATCTTCAAAAGTAAAGAAGATTGTGATGGCAAGTTTGTTATTGAAGAAGGATTACAAAGTGGAGTAGAACTCATTGGCATTTCAGATATGGCAGCTGAGATAGAACTTTTATATTTATTGTTAGATTCAATGAATCAATTGGAAATATGTAGCAATCAAAATCCAATACTTCTGATAGGTCACCAGTCAATTTTAAAATTGATCTTATCTGGTATCAGCAATGATTATAAGAATAAAATACAAAAGTACCTAACAAACTATGATCTAGTAGAAACAGAAGATTTGGATATAGATATTGAGATAAAGAATAAGTTGCTAAAAGTACTGAAAATTAGAGGTAATCCCTCTGATGTATTAGATAAACTCGTAAACATATACGGTAGCAATACTCTATTTGATGAACTCAGAAGGTTATTTTTAATAATAGAGCCTATAAGTAAAAAATATGGCGTAAGTATCCAACTGGATCCTACTTATCAACCACACTTTAAATTATACAATGGTCTGATATTCCAATTAATATGTCAAACTGATTATGCTCCCAAGGTAATAGCTAGAGGGGGTAGATATGATGATTTAGTAAACAGTTTTACAACTTCAATAGAAAACGAGACTGGCGCAGGTTTTTCATTTTCAATAGACAAAATTAGAGAGTTAAAATTAAAGGTTGAATATGATGATAAGAAGGTAGCCAGAACACTTATAGCCTTTAGCAAAAGCAAAAGGTATGAAGATGCCTTGGAAAAACAACTAGAGATTCATAGAAAAGGTTCCATGGCTATGGTTGAATTAAAACCATGTGACACAAAAAAGGAAGCTGAGTTTCTTGTTAATAAAAGAGGTTTTGATAAGCTTGTATGGATATCGTAAATAAATAATGCCACATTCTATAAACTCAGAAGTATGCGAAGGAATTTCTGAATGTGTAAAAGCTTGCCCTGTAGATTGCATTAAACAAGCATCAGGAACAAATAAAAAAGGTACAACTTATTATTTCATTGATTTTTCAACATGTATAGATTGTGGAGTGTGCTTATCTGTTTGTCCTATAAAAAATGCTGTCGTATCAGAAGAAAGGCCAGATCTACAGCAAATATAATTTTCTTTTGGTACGGACAATACACCCTATAAATTAACAAATTAATTTAAAATGAGAATTACAAGTTAAGCAGTGGACATCCATGACTGTTATCGAAGAGGGACAAATCCAGATTCATACAGAAAATATATTTCCAATAATAAAAAAAGCTGTATATTCAGATCATGAAATATTTCTCAGAGAGCTAGTAAGCAATGGAGTAGATGCAATTAGCAAAAGAAGAATGGCATCCATTGCAGGAGATTGTGAACCAAATGAAGAAGCGAAAATAGAAATCAATATTGATAGAGAAAAGTCAACAATTACATTCTCAGATAATGGTATCGGGATGTCATCAGATGAAGTAAAAAAATATATTAATCAAGTGGCTTTTTCAAGTGCCCAAGAGTTTCTACAAAAATATGAAAAAGAGCAAGAGGGCATCATTGGGCATTTCGGATTAGGTTTTTACTCAAGTTTTATGGTAGCTAATAAAGTAGAAATAATAACTAAATCTGCTAAGGAAGGAAGCACTGCAGTTAAATGGAGTTGTGATGGGTCCCCTAATTTTAGTCTTACAGAGATAGAAAGAGAAGAAGCAGGCACTGACATTATTTTATATTTAATGCAGGAGGAAATAGAGTACATAGAACCTGCAAGGATCAAAACACTAATCAAGAAATATTGTGATTTTATGCCTGTAGATGTTCAGTTCTCAGGTGAATCAATAAATCGAAGGAACCCACCATGGAGAACTTCACCACAAGATATGCAAGAGAAAGATTATATTGAATTATATAAATATCTTTACCCATTTCAGGGAGATCCTCTTTTTTGGATTCATTTAAATACAGATTATCCATATAATTTACAAGGTATATTGTTCTTTCCTAAAATAAGTGGTAGAGCAGACTGGGAATCAGGTGAGATAAAGTTATATAGCAATCATGTTTTTGTAAGTGACTCTGTAAAAGATGTAGTCCCAAGATTTCTTTTACCTCTAAGAGGTGTAATAGACTCTACAGACATACCACTCAATGTGAGTAGGAGTGCTCTACAGTCTAATAAAAAAGTAAGATCAATTAGTAATTTTATATCTAAGAAAATTGCTGACAAATTAAAGGTTATTAGAAACGATGATAGCAATTTTTATTGCCAAATATGGGATTCTATCTCACCTTTTATTAAGATAGGAGCTATGGAGGATGAGAAATTTGCTGAACAAGTAGAAGATCTAATTATTTTTCAATCAATTAAACAAGAACGACTTAAAGATGAAGAGACTATTACTAATTCTGATAATACTGTCTACACTATTATTCAAGAATATGTAAATAGAATACAAACTGAAGAAAATAAGAAGATTATCTATTGTACTGATGAAATTTCACAAGCAAATGCTCTTGCCCTATGGAAAGACTTGGGCAAAGAAATTATTATTGCAGATACAGTCATTGACTCTCAATTTATTCCTTGGATAGAGTCAAAACTTGAAAATATTTCATTTCAAAGAGTTGATGCAGAAATAGACGAAGATACAAGCGATAAGAGCCCTGAATTAAAAGATATAGATGGTGAAAGCAAGTCAGATATTTTAAAGGAATTAATTGAACAATCTCTAGACAATAAGAACATAACCGTTCAAGTTAAATCATTGAAATCAAATAGTGATGTTCCAGCAATGATTTTATTACCTGAACAAATGAGGCGAATAAATGACATGGGGGCTCTTATGGATCAAAAACTGCCTGGATTGCCTGACAATCATATTCTTTTAATAAACAAAAACCATCCAATGGTTGAAGGTCTTTCAAAGCTAAAAGCTAGTTCAATTATTGTTGGTACAGAAGGTAAATCTCAGAATGAGGAATTGATAAAGCAGATAGCCTTACATCTTTATGAAATGGCATGCTTGGGCATTGGTGGCCTTGATCCTACAAAAAACATAAGTTTCCAAAAAAGAAGTGCAGAACTTGTTGGGACCTTATTAGGAAAGATCGTTTAAACACCTTTGCTTTGATAGAATAAAAAAAATTATTGGATAGAGCAATGTCTAGGGTATGTGAGCTATCTGGCACCAGAGCTAACAATGGTATGGCAGTTAGCCATTCACATATTCGTACTAAAAAGCTGCAACAGGCAAATCTTCAAAAAAGACGTTTGTGGTGGGAAGAGGGTAAAAAATGGCTCAATATTAGAGTTTCCACTAGTACTTTAAAAACAATCCAGAAAAAAGGACTAGATTCCTACGCCAAATCTCAAGGCATTGATTTAAAGAAGCTTTGAAATAAACCAGTTAATCTTATATATGGTTATAAACTATATTAAAAATATAATATTTATATTAATATTTGCAATAACTATCACATCATATCCTTCAATTGTATTTTCAAATAGTGTTCCTAATATTAATGAACAAGCGCCTGGATTTGAATTAGAAGGTTATAACCCTGAAAGGCCTGATAAGACTAAATGGTCTTCAAATGACTTCAAAGGATCATGGCTGATATTGTATTTTTACCCTGAGGATGCCACATCTGGATGTACAATTGAAGCAAAAGGATTTCAAAGATTAAATAAAGAGTTCTTGTCTCATAAAGCTAATATTGTAGGTATTAGTAAAGACTCAAAAGCCAGTCATAAATTATTCTGTAGTGACCAGAAATTAGATTTTACATTATTATCAGATAAGGATAGTCAGATAAGTAAGTCCTTTGGCTCATGGCAAGAAGGTTTTTCAAGTAGAAATACATTCTTAATTGATCCAAATGGAATAATTAAATATCGATGGTTGGCAGTAATTCCAATAAAACATGCTAAGGAAGTACTTAGTGTATTAAACAGAATAGATCAAACGTAATGCATTCACTCTCTACTGCTACTTGGTTCATTCACATACTTACTCTGTTTGAATGGATATTGGCAATAATAATAATTGCTAAATTATCAACACAAAATAATAGTACGAGAAAGCTAATCTGGTTAGCATTTGCCATGCTTCCCAATCTTGCAAGTGCCATGGCAGCTATTACTTGGCATATTTTTGACAACGACAGTGGCTTGTATGGACTAGTTTATATTCAAGCTTTACTAACATTTTTAGGTAACTCAGCACTAGCATTTGCAGCTTGGAGAATATTTATAAGCGAGAAGCAATCAACGAATATCACATGAATAACTTTTTCTTGCTTTTAAATAGTCTTGATCCTGGTCCGATTTTTATCCTGTCCTTGTTTCCATACCTTGTTTTTCTTTACTGGGCTCAAAAAACTTCTTACATACCCCAAACAGCCTTATTAGGCTTCCGTTTAACTCTTCTTTTTGTTGCTATGACAATAATTTTTTCAATAATTGCCAAATTGAAATATGACTCCGAATTAACAGATGTGGACCATTTGCATGGTTTAGCGGAGTCCTTTCTTGCCCTTAGCGATGGACTAGTAGTGCTTGGTTTCTTTGGATTGATGACCAAAACAAGTAAATAACTTTTACGAGGTCATGAATCTATGTGGTCAAATGTGCTTTATCAAGGAGAATAATAATGTTGCTTTTTATGTGTTAATGATTACAACGCTATTGGCTACCGCAGCACCAGAATTTCATTGGTCCCCAAAATGTGCGGCAATCATGATCTTATGCAATGTTCTGGCCTACGCAATAGCTAGAGCTAACATTGCCCAGCCTAACGAAGGATTCGAAATACCTAACTCTAAGTTCTTTGGAGGGATGAGCCATGCATCTGTAGTTGCTGCCAATTGTCTAGGACACATACTTGGGATAGGCTCTATTCTTGGATTGGCTGCAAGAGGCGTTCTGTAAAATTTTCCATTTTACTGACTAAGCTAGAAAACTATTAACCTAAGACAAATTTTATAAATAGCTCATTAGGCATATTTTAAATCACTAAAATAGCTTACAGATTCCTAATGTTTAATAATAATGGGATACGTAAAATTTACTTGAAAAGAATAACCTTATATTACTTTTAATCAAATAGTACTGGTATTTGAGTTTTTTACAAATAAAGAATCTGAGTTATCCCAACCAAAACGTTTTTTAATATTATCTGCCATAGCAGTAGGAGTTAAACCTAATTCTTCTTTGCTTTGTTGCGGACTAGCATGATGAACTAATTTATCTGGGATACCGATACGATATGTCGATACAGCTATGTCTTGGTCAGCAAACGATTCAACAATTGCAGAACCAAATCCACCTAAAAGTGTACCTTCCTCCATTGTCACGACCTTACCAATTCTTCTGGCTAATGGGTGTATTAATCCTTGGTCAAGGGGTCTTAAGAATCTTGCATTTATAACAGTTGCGGAAATACCAGATTCTTTCAAACATAATGCCGTCTTCTGAGCTGGTGCAACCATGGAACCATATGCAATTATTAGCAAATCACTTCCTTCTGAAAGGATTTCTCCTCGACCGATCTTCAGTGGATCCCAACCTTCTTCCATTAAAGTTACACCTTCACCTGGGCCTCGGGGGATACGAAGTGCAGTAGGGCCATCGTGACTTAAACAAGTCACTAACATTCTCTGGAGCTCTGCCTCATCTTTTGGAGCCATAACAGTGAAATTGGGGATTGATCTTAAATAACTGATGTCATACTGCCCTTGATGAGTAGGTCCATCAGCTCCCACAATTCCCGCTCTATCCATTACAAAAGTTACTGGCAAATTTTGAATGCCAACATCATGAATAAGTTGGTCGAAAGCCCTCTGCAAAAAAGTACTGTATATCGCACATACTGGTCTTAAACCATCACAAGCCATACCTGCAGCAAGAGTAACAGCATGCTGCTCTGCTATCCCTACATCTATGTATTGATCTGGAATAGCCTTTTGAAGTAAATCAAGTCCTGTACCTGTGGCCATGGCTGCTGTTATACCCACTACCTTGCTATTTTGTTCACAAATTTTGACTAGGGTTTGCCCAAACACTTTGCTATAACTAGGAGGCTTAGGTGTTTTTGAAGGAATTGATTTGCCTGTTGTTAAATCAAATGCCGATTGAGCATGATATCCAACTTGATCGGCTTCCGCATATGGATAACCTTTTCCTTTGGTGGTAGCAACATGAACTAATACTGGTCCACCTATCCTGTGAGCTGCTTGAAAAGTACGAGTCATTTGAGCTATATCATGTCCATCAACTGGGCCCATATAAGTGAAGCCTAATTCCTCAAAAACTGCTCCAACTTTGGGAACTGCTAAACGTTTAACACTCCCAGTAAGAGATTTTATTTCCTGAGGGATTTCCTTCCCAATAAAAGGTATATTTCTGACTCCTTCCTGAACGCTATCTGAAATAAATTGAATTGGGGCACTATGCCTCATTCGATTTAAATGAGTTGAAAGGGCCCCAACAGGAGGCGAAATAGACATGTCATTATCATTTAATACAACTAAAAAAGGAGTACTTGGAAGATGGCCTGCGTGATTAATTGCTTCTAAAGCCATCCCACCAGTAAGAGCACCATCACCTATCACCGCTACACATTTATAATCCTTTCCTTGTCTATCTCTAGCTAGAGCCATACCCAAGGCTGCTGATATAGAAGTACTTGCATGACCAGCTCCAAAATGATCAAAAGAACTTTCTGAACGTTTTAAATATCCTGCAACTCCATTTTGCTGTCTTAATGAATCAAAATCGCCATAACGTCCTGTCAATAGTTTGTGAGGATAAGCCTGATGTCCTACATCCCAAACAACCTTGTCGTGATCGAGATCTAAGGTTTGATATAAAGCAAGTGTTAATTCAACTACACCCAACCCAGGTCCAAGATGCCCTCCACTTGTTGAAACAACTTGAAGATGCCTTTCTCGAATCTGACAGGCAACATCCTCAAGTTGAGCTGTAGTCAAACCATGTAACTGATTAGGATGGCTAACATCGCTCAGACGCATAACCGTAAGAGTTATTTCTAACAATCTACGGTGTCTTACTCCATTTAGAAAAGATTATTACCTAATCCAAAATGGATAGTAGGAAAAACAACCTCAAAATCTGACAGAATGAACATATGGTGGACTATTTACATAAAATTCTTACTGCTCGTGTTTACGACGTAGCAAGAGAAACCCCCTTAGAGAAGGCATTTAATCTGAGTAAAAGAGTTCAAAATGATATTTGGCTAAAAAGAGAGGACCTACAGCCAGTTTTTTCCTTCAAATTAAGAGGGGCATATAACCGTATGTCGAATTTGACACAGAAAGAACTGGAAAAAGGTGTAGTTGCATCTAGCGCTGGGAATCACGCACAAGGAGTGGCCTTAAGTGCACAACACTTAAAATGCCGAGCTGTGATAGTGATGCCTATAACAACTCCCCCAGTAAAAATACAAGCAGTTAAATCATTAAAAGCAAAAGTAATACTTCATGGAGATACATACGATGAAGCATATTTAGAAGCCATCAGGCTCAGCAAGGAAGAAGAACTGGTTTTCATTCATCCTTTTGACGATCCACTTGTTATTGCAGGTCAAGGCACAATTGGTGTTGAGATTCTAAGACAAATAGATCAACCACCTTATGCAATCTATGTTGCAGTTGGCGGGGGTGGATTAATAGCAGGAGTCGGAGCTTATATTAAAAACTTGTGGCCTGAAGTAAAGATAATTGGCGTAGAGCCAGAAGATGCATCAGCAATGACATCTTCTTTAAAAGCAAATAAGAGAATTGAACTTTCTAATGTAGGTCTATTTGCTGATGGTGTAGCAGTTAAGCAAGTTGGTGAAGAAACTTTCAAGCTGGCTAAAAAATATGTTGATGAGATGATCACAGTCAATACTGATCAAATTTGTGCTGCTATTAAAGATTTTTTTGAGGATACTAGAGGAATACTCGAGCCTGCAGGTGCCCTAGCAATTGCTGGATTAAAAGCTCATATTCAGAAAAATGATCTAAAAGATAAACATCTTGTTGCAATTACATGTGGAGCAAATATGAATTTTGAAAGGCTAAGGTTTGTAGCTGAAAGAGCTCTATTAGGTGAAAGCAAAGAGGCAATGATGGCCATAGAAATAGAAGAAAAAGCTGGTAGCTTAAAGATGTTATGTAAGGTAATTGATAATAGAAATCTAACAGAGTTTAGTTATCGTATATCACAAACCAAAACAGCTAATATTTTTATGGCTGTAGAAGTAGCAAACAAAGAAGATCGTATTTCTCTCTTTAATAAAATAAAATCACATGGATTTAAAATAATAGACCTTAGTGATGATGAATTATCAAAAATACATTTAAGGCATATGATTGGAGGAAGGTTCCCTAATGTTATAAGAAATCAAAAAAAATCTTATAAAGAGCTTTTATATAGGTTTGAGTTCCCTGAGCGCCCAGGGGCTTTAATGAATTTTCTCGAAGCGATGAATCCGGAATGGAGTATAAGCATTTTTAACTACAGAAACCATGGTGCAGATATAGGAAGAATTGTCATAGGAGTCTTAGTACATGACAAAGATTTAGTTGCATGGAGGAATTTCCTTAATGAACTTGGTTACAAATACTGGGAGGAGACAGAAAATGCAGCATATAAACTATTTTTGGGTGCACAACACGAATAATCAGGTTATTTTTAGGACAATTATTAATTGATCTGTTATCGCAAAAATTACATCCCAAAATAATGAAGCTGATATTCATGATCTTTCTTTGCCAGCAAGAATTGAAGCTGTCCTTTATTTAAAAGGTAAACCTATAAGCGTTGCTGAAATTTCAGAAGTATTGAAAGAGGAGAAAGCAATTATAGAAGAAGCTTTATTAGCTCTAATGGCAGGATATTCTCAAAGAGACACAGCCTTGGAAATTAAGGAAAATGAAGCTAAATATAGCCTTCAATTAAGAAAAGGGCTTGGTGAACTTGTACAAAATCTCTTACCAGTCGATATTTCAGGAGCAACCCTTAGAACTCTTGCAACAATAGCCCTTAAAAAAAGAATTCTGCAGTCAGAATTAGTAGACCTTAGAGGCTCTGGAGCTTATGAACATATAAAAGAGTTAGTCGAAATGAACTTTGTGGAAAGGAAAAGACAACGTGAAGGTAGATCTTTCTGGCTAACTCTTTCAGAGAAATTCCATAGAACATTCACTGTAATTCCTGATATAAATGACACAGATGATAAAAAAGCTGCTTAAAATAGAATTTTATCCTTAAAGAGATGTCAACCGTAATTTCAAATATTTTTGCTGTCCTCAGTCAGACACTATTTATTTACTCGTACATATTAATTCTAAGAGTATTACTTACATGGTTTCCAAATCTAGATTGGAGCAATCCAATTCTTAGTAATATCAGTGCAATAACAGATCCCTATTTAAATCTATTCAGAGGAATAATTCCAGCAATTGGGGGACTAGACATATCACCAATACTAGCATTTATAGTTTTGAATCTTGCCGAATCAGTATTAAGTAATTTAAGATTCGCATTCCTAAATAGTAGCCTGATTAATAGCTTTACATAAATAAATGTTTGCAATACAACTATCTATTGTCCCCACTACCAGATAGTTTACCTCGAATAGACCTACTAGATAGTTTTTCTAAATTAGAGCTAGCAACATCATTAAGTTCAAATCCCAATTCTGTTGACAATTGCGCTACGTACCAAAGTACGTCTCCTAATTCCATCTTGATTTGTTGCTTTTCATCTTCATCAAACAAGCCTTCTTTATCTCGTAGTACCTTTTTGACCTTGTCGGCCACTTCTCCTGATTCTCCAGCTAGGCCTAGCGTTGGATAAATAACATTGTTTCCGACGTTAGGATAACGCGCTGTGTCTCTTGATTTGTCTTGGTACTGATTAAGGTCCATGATAATAAGTAGTAAGCCTCAGAGGTAATCAAAATGAACGCAAGATGTTATTTTTCTGAGGATGTAAAGGCTCTCAAATGACAACGATAGATCTAAAACGTAGGACAAAGATCGTTGCGACAATAGGCCCTGCAACAGAAAGTCCAGAGAAAATCACAGAGCTTATTAAAGCAGGTGCTACAACCTTTAGACTGAATTTCTCGCATGGAGATCATGAAGAACATGCAAAACGGATAAAAACCATCAGATCTGTTGCATCAGATTTAGGAGTAAACATAGGCATTCTTCAGGATTTACAAGGTCCTAAAATCAGATTAGGAAGATTTAAAGAGGGTCCAGTCAACCTAAAAACAGGAGATGTATTTGCCCTAACTTCAGAAAACAAAGACTGCAATCAGGAAATAGCTAATGTCACCTATGAAAACCTTGTCAATGAGGTGGAAAAAGGAAAAAGAATATTATTAGATGATGGAAGAGTCGAAATGATTGTAGAGAATGTAGACAAGAAAAACAAATCACTTATTTGCAAAGTCACAGTTGGTGGAATTCTTTCAAACAACAAAGGGGTTAATTTCCCTGACGTACAACTATCAATTAATGCTTTAACTGAAAAAGATAAAATAGACCTTTCATTTGGTCTAAAACAAGGAGTTGACTGGGTAGCTCTAAGTTTTGTTAGGAATCCAGCGGATATTCAAGAAATCAAGGAATTAATCAGACGGCATGGTTATACCACTCCAATAGTTGCAAAAATAGAGAAATTTGAAGCAATAGACCAAATAGATTCAATACTCAGCCTTTGTGATGGGGTGATGGTTGCAAGAGGCGATTTGGGTGTTGAAATGGATGCAGAAGAAGTACCTTTGCTGCAGAAAGAATTAATTAAAAAGGCCAATAGCCTTGGGATACCAATTATTACAGCTACCCAGATGTTGGATTCGATGGCCTCGAGTCCTAGACCAACTAGGGCAGAAGTTAGCGATGTAGCTAATGCAATACTTGATGGTACAGATGCAGTAATGCTTTCTAACGAAACAGCAGTGGGAGATTATCCAATAGAAGCTGTCGAAACCATGGCAAAAATAGCAAGAAGAATCGAGAGGGATTACCCACAAAGAGCTTTAGAAAGCCACCTTCCAAGTACAATTCCTAATGCAATTAGTGCCGCAGTAAGTACTATTGCAAGACAATTAAACGCAGCAGCAATACTTCCCCTAACTAAAAGTGGTGCAACTGCTCATAATGTGAGTAAGTTTCGTCCTGCTACCCCAATTCTTGCCATAACAAGTGAAATTAGCGTCGCAAGAAGACTTCAATTGGTATGGGGTGTATCTCCCTTGTTGATAGATGCTCAAAAAAGCACAAGCAAAACCTTTGGAATAGCAATGGAGCAGGCAATGGACATGAAATTATTAAAGCCCGGAGATCAAGTAGTAGAAACAGCAGGAACCCTAACAGGCATAAGTGGTTCAACAGATTTAATTAAAGTAGGAATTGTCAGCAAGATAGTAGCGAGCGGAAAAACAAAACCAATCGTTAAAGAAGGAACAATAAGTGGCAAACTTAGAGTTATAAATAAAGCAACCGATCTGTCAGATTTAAAATCAGGCGAAATACTAGTACTTGCAGAAAATGTACAATATAATTTGGACACTAAAACTCATATATCAGCAATGATATTTGAAGGCGAATATTCATTAATCAATACAAATAATCAAATTGAAGATAATAATATAATTCCTGCTATATATAATGTAGAAGGAGCATGTACTAAATTTAAAAATGGCGAGATTGTCACACTAGATCTTAAAGATGGAAATATAATAAAGGGTCTTGCTCAGGACCTGAAAACATATAATTAATTATAATGGGCAGAAAAGTTCCACTAAATGAAATATTTTTAATGTCTTTAAAGACATTAAAGGCTAATAAATTAAGAAGTTCATTGACAATGTTAGGCATTATCATTGGCAATGCTTCAGTAATTACATTATTGGGTGTAGGCAAAGGAGCTCAGAAACTTGCTTCTAATCAATTAAGTAATCTAGGTGCCAACGTTTTGTTTGTCGTTCCTGGCAACAATAATACAAGAAGAAGAGGAGTAGCATTTCCTAGAAATCTTACGTTAAGGGATGCTATCGCTATAGAGCAACAAGTTCCTACAATAGAAAAGGTTGCCCCCCAAATATCTTCTAGCGAAGTAATCCAATATGAATCTAAAAGTTTTAGTTCTACAGTTCTAGGTGTCACACCTGATTTCTTGCAAGTAAGAAGTTTTGATATAGCAAAAGGTAGATTTATAAGTGAAAAAGATAATAACGGTGCAAAGAATGTTGCTATAATAGGACATGAATTAAATCAAGATCTATTTAATAATATAAATTCTCTAGGTAAAAACTTAAGAATAAAAGATCAATCTTTTCAAGTAATAGGTGTAATGGAACCAAAGGGTGCAGTATTTGGAAGCAACCAAGATAAAAATATATATATTCCATTAACAACTATGGTTAATAGAATTACAGGTAAAGACCCTACATATGGAGTTAGTTTGAGTTTCATAAGTATTCAAGCAAAAGATGCAAGAGCTATAAATGCTGCTAAATTTCAAATTACTAATCTATTGAGGCAGAGACACAACATAATCAAGGATGATGATTTTGCTGTTAGGTCGCAAAAAGATGCTCTATCTATAGTCTCAGCGATTACAGGAGGTTTAACATTAATGCTGGCAGCAATAGGAGGGATCTCATTATTCGTAGGAGGTATTGGAATTATGAATATAATGTTAGTTTCAGTTAGTGAAAGGACAGAAGAGATAGGTCTTAGAAAAGCAATAGGTGCAAGAGAAGCTGACATTATGCTTCAATTCCTTACTGAGGCTCTTGTTCTTGCTGTAATTGGAGGAATCTTAGGTGCTTTTATAGGCCTAGGCTCAGTTAATGGGATAGCTTTATTAACATCTCTTCCAGCTAATATTGAACTTAAGGTAATAATGTTTACTGTTAGTTTATCTGGATCAATTGGATTAATATTTGGCGTACTTCCAGCAAAGCGGGCTTCAAAGCTAGATCCTATAGTTGCCTTACGAAGTCTTTGAATAATTTTGAGAAAACCCACAATTTCATTTCTAGAAACTCACTAAAAAAATAATTCTCTAAAATCCAACGGATCAGCCATATATTCTCTTAGAATAAATTAAATTTCATTCAGTACATGAATCCAAGGTTTAGATCATTTGCTTTATGGTTAATCCCTATGGTTATTCTTCTGCTTGTTACATGGCAGATATTTACCAGCAACAGTACTAATGCCACAAAAACACCTGATGCGGCAATAGGTTCTAGAAATACTGCAGTGTCAAGGATGAGCTATGGAAGATTTATAGACTATGTAGATGCTGGAAGAGTTACTGCTGTTGATATTTTTGAAGGTGGAAGAAATGCGATAGTCGAAGCAGTAGATCCTGACTTAGATAACAGGGTTCAAAAAATAAGAGTTGACCTACCTGGATTGACACCTAATCTAATCAGCAAATTAAAAGAAGAAGGAATTAGTTTTGATGTTCATCCTGCTAAAACTGCTCCTCCTGGAATTGGTTTGATAGGAAACCTAATATTTCCAGTAATTTTAATTGGGGGACTGATATTTCTTGCAAGAAGATCAAACTCTATGCCTGGCGGACCTGGCCAAGCAATGCAATTCGGTAAGACAAAGGCAAGATTTGCAATGGAAGCCGAAACTGGAGTTCAATTTGATGATGTTGCAGGAGTAGAAGAAGCTAAAGAAGATCTAGAAGAAGTAGTTACTTTTTTAAAACAACCAGAAAGATTTACTTCAGTAGGAGCAAAGATTCCAAGAGGTGTACTTTTAGTTGGCCCTCCCGGGACAGGTAAAACTCTTTTAGCAAAAGCAATAGCTGGGGAAGCTGGCGTGCCTTTCTTTTCCTTATCTGGATCAGAATTTGTTGAAATGTTTGTTGGAGTTGGTGCAAGTAGAGTTAGAGATTTATTTAAAAGAGCAAAAGAAAATAGTCCTTGTTTAATTTTTATTGACGAAATTGATGCTGTAGGAAGACAACGAGGCGCAGGTATTGGAGGTGGTAATGATGAAAGGGAACAGACTTTAAATCAACTTCTAACAGAAATGGATGGATTTGAAGGTAATAGCGGAATCATAATCATTGCAGCAACGAATAGGCCAGACGTTTTAGATTCAGCCTTACTAAGACCAGGAAGGTTTGACCGACAAGTATCAGTAGATGCACCAGATATAAAAGGCAGGTTATCGATATTGACAGTACATTCTAAAAATAAAAAACTAGAAGAAGTACTTTCTTTAGAAAGTATCGCAAGAAGGACTCCAGGTTTTACTGGGGCTGATTTAGCTAACTTGCTAAATGAAGCTGCAATACTTACAGCAAGAAGAAGAAAAGAAGCTATTGGAATATCAGAGATAGATGATGCTGTTGATAGAATTATTGCCGGAATGGAAGGACAGCCTTTAACAGATGGAAGAAGCAAAAGATTAATTGCATATCATGAAATAGGGCATGCAATTGTGGGAACACTTTTAAAAGATCATGACCCAGTTCAAAAGGTAACTCTTATTCCAAGAGGGCAAGCCAAAGGTTTGACCTGGTTCTCACCAGATGAAGATCAAATGTTAGTAAGTAGAGCTCAGTTAAAAGCAAGAATTATGGGAGCTCTAGGAGGTAGAGCAGCTGAGGACGTTGTATTTGGTAGAGGAGAAGTTACCACTGGAGCCGGAGGGGACATACAGCAAGTTGCATCAATGGCTAGGCAAATGGTTACAAGGTTTGGAATGAGTAGGCTTGGCCCAATATCACTAGAAAATGATTCTCAAGAAGTATTTATTGGAAGGGATCTAATGACAAGATCAGATATATCAGACTCAATTTCTCAACAAATTGATGAGCAAGTAAGGAAGATAGTAAAAGAATGTTATCAAGCTACATTCGAATTAGTAAAATCTAACAGACAATCTATAGACAAATTAGTTGAATTACTAATAGAAAAAGAAACTATTAATGGTGAGGAATTAGTTAATGTACTTTCTCAATATACAGAAATACCTGAGAAAGTTAGAACTGAAAATATATTAAACAAATAGCATGTATAAGCTTAAAGAACACTAACAGGCTTCTTATTTAGTACATTGTCTATTATTCCATAGCTTATCGCTTCAGAAGGAGACATATAAAAATCTCTATCAGTATCTTCTGCAATTTTAGAGAGAGGCTGGCCTGTTCTATTTGATAATTCAGTATTTAGTTTTTGTTTGAGGAAAAGGATTTCGTCTGCCTGGATGCGTATATCAGTTGCCTGTCCTCTTGCTCCACCAAGTGGCTGATGAATCATAATCCTTGAATGCTGGAGGCTACTGCGCTTGCCTTTTGCTCCAGCACATAGGAGGAAAGCACCCATACTTGCAGCTAATCCGACACATACAGTATGCACATCAGGCTTGATATGTTGAATGGTATCAAAAATACCAAAACCATCATAAACAGAACCACCAGGAGAGTTTATATACAGAAAAATATCCTTTTCTGGATCTTCTGCTTCAAGAAAGAGCAATTGGGCAACAATACGATTTGCCGAATCATTAGTGACCTGCTCGCCAAGAAAAACTATCCTTTCACGTAAAAGTCTTGAGTAAATATCAAAGGCTCTTTCGCCGCGTCCAGTTTCCTCAACAACAATAGGGATCATTATAAAATTGATCGGTTTCCACGATACTAACTGCTATATTGCATTAGCTAAGGTCTTATTCGAATTTTATCAAAAAGTTGGGTGAACAAACTACCATTTCTGATAGCAAAGGATTATTCCACAAAGAATTTCCCTATGTTATTCCGCCTGTATACAGGAAAGTACTAGATGAATATTTAGTAGAGCTAAATTTGTTAAGCAATCAATCAAATTTTAAAATCGATACGATTTTTTCATATGGACTAATCATCTCATTTGAAAGATTTACTGTAGGTTATGAGCCTGACAGTCACATAAGTAAGATTCTTGAATCACTATGTAATTCATGTAATATTGATATAAAAGCAATAAAGGAATATTCAAATAATATTAAGAAATTGATTAATGAAAAAGGTATAAAAGAAATAATAAATATATTAACAGCTGAAATTAAAAAGTCAGTTGGTGGAATAGCATTATCAAATCAATCCGGAAAAGATAAGTACTACTCAAGGCTACATGCTATTGGAATCTATGAATTAATCAGCAATATAAATGAAGACAAGAAAGAAGGAGATGATAAAGAAATAATATCTGAATGTGTTGAAGCACTTGGATTTTCAAAAGATAGAGTTGAAAAAGATATAAATCAATATAAAAACTCTATGGAAAAAATTAAGGAAATGATGGAACTTATTAAGCTAACTGTAGAAGAAACAAAAAGGAAAGCAAAACTGAATTAAATCATTATTTCTTTAATTAGTTCTGCCGTCGCTTATCCTTAAAATCTATAATAGAAATATATCCTACTGAAATAGTAATGAATAAAAGCAATATAATTAATAAAATGGTGATGTACGAAGATATCGTTAAGCTAGAAAATAACAATCGTATATCAAAGATCAATTGTTCCATCACCGTTTCTCCCCCAAACAACCATGGCTATTGAAAAAGTAAAAATAGCAGCTAACGAAGCCCAAGCAAACGTAAAAAGCATTTCATATAAGGTATATAACTAAATTATACATCATATTTAGATGAAATATTAAAGTAATGACTACAAAGGGGAAAAGATAATGATAAATGAAAAAGCATGGGTAGATTAGTCCATACTCATAGCACTTATATTGATGGCCTGATAAGCATATTAAAGTCAGTGGCTAAAGATGAAGAAATAAAGACCATAACACCAGGTGTTATAGCGAGAGTTAGGGGCAATTCTGGTAAATTGAAAATTAAAATTACAAGGAAAATAAAAGGAGGGTTCAAATTAATTGCTCGAAAGGGTAAATCAGCTCAAGAAGTATATATATTGACAAACTATGATAATACTGAATTAGAAGATAAGATTAATAAATTGCTTACATAGTGTCTGAAGTATCTATTGGCTCTTCCTTAGAAGGTATTATTGATTGTGACATATCAATTAATAACTCTTCCTTAATAAGAGTCATAGCATCATCTAGCTCACTTCTATTATTCTGCATTTTATTTTTATGGTAATCACAGTAGCCAGGATTTCAATTATGTCTTCATATACAAACATAAAAACCTAAATCGAATGATTGAAGTTATTTTATAAAAAAATTAATGATGAATAAGCGTAATACACTATTACTTATAATTTTACTGTTAATAAATTCCGTTCCTATGTCATACTCAATAAGCAGTTCTGACTTAAGGAACATCTGTAGAAGAACCTCAAATTACCACAAATGTATTAGGGACTTTAAAAAACATATAGATACTCCAACCAACGAAATTGAAAGTACTAGTCCTATCCCTATAAAAGTAATTCCTTATTCCCAATATTAGAAAAGGAAAGTATTTATATAAAAATAGTATTATCTATTACACCAATCACGAATAAGTTCTTTCTCAAAATTAACCATAGCTTGACTCCATTCCCTCCAATTTAAATTAGAGTCTGTAACATTAAGAAGAGACTTGCTACAATCAATTGCTATATATATCTTCTTGTTAGACTTATTTGAAGCTGGCACTATATATGTATCAGATTCAAAATAAAAGTGATTAAAATCCAGTGATAGTGGACCATACATTGATTTATTACTTTGGAACGTTTGTGAATTATTAGCGACTTGTGCAAAGTTAGTATAATTGAATCTATATGTACTATTAAGGCTGGCTAATGCATTTGTACTTAAAAGATAAGGCCATATCAATAAGTTAGTTAGATTTAGACTATATTTCATATTCATTTTTAAATTTTTCAAGCCTTGTGTAGTAATTCGATAGGATTTCCTCTGAATCAGCTGTATATCCAACCTCCTTATATTGTAAATTAATTTTATCTAGTAAATTTTTTGATGGTGCAAAAGCAACTGCATACTCTACTCTAATATCGTCATCATCAATATCATTGATCTTCGCAAGAATTAGCTCAATCTCTTTTTGTGCTTTAGAGACAATTGTTTCATACTCTTTAGATAACTTTCTTCTTTTTTTTACCATCCTTTTATAATATAATTGTATTAAATTATAGTATATTTTGGATAATTTTAAATTCGGATTAAAAAATAAATTAGTTATTGTGTTGTAAAATTAAATTATTCTTTGCCATCTGTAAAAAAGCAATATTTTAAGATATATTAAGGAAGCAACCATTAATGAACTGTCTAGCTAGGCAAGCAATCTAGAAATGACGACATCAGAAGAAAACAAAGTTAATAGAGAAGCAAGCAAAATAAAGAAAAAAGGTTCTTCTCTACCTTGGTGGGTAGAATTACTCTTTGTACAAATAGGCCTGCCCGAAAGATTTCTCCGTAAGATACTTAATTTCCAAGCTTCTAGTACTGAACATTTTGACAACCATAAGATCAAGTATTCGATAGGATTAATTATTCTGACATCAATGATCTATTTAAATCCATTAGTCCGAAATGCAAAAAATAGTAATTTATGTGTTAAGGATATATCTACGAGAATTACAATGAATGAAATCCAGCCTATAAACTCCCAACTAAAGCCAGCGAATAATGCACTTATTATTTGTAATGGGGGAAATAATATCCTTAGGAATTAATTCTTCTTGCTTGCTCTTTCAGATTCATCGATTTTATAAGTGGGTTTTTTATCAGGAGTTTTGCCTTCTATGAAACTAACGAATAAATAAAGCCCTCTTCCAAAGAAAGGAACCCAGATTTTTTTATAAGCTTTGTCTAATAAATTAAAAACCATTATGGTAATCCCTATATTTTCTCATGTTAGATCTTAAAATTAAAACATCCTAATGCTGTGTCAAGAATTTATAAAACAATTTATGATAAAATGAGACATCTATTTAATCTATAAATGGCTACAGCTAAAGAAAAGAAGGAAGAAGTAAAAGCGCAACTCAAAAAGTTACGTTCTGAGCTACGAACTATACACTTAGCAGTTACAGATGAACTGAAGCTACCTGAAGCTGACAATATCAAAGAGCTAATGAATCAAATGGAAGAGATGCTATTAGTTATTGACCCTAAGTCAAAAAAGAACAAGAAATAATACTGAACTATTTATTATCTTTATATAAACATATAATAGAATTTATAAAATTTCTACCAAATATGAATTAAGATTAGTGTAAATATTTTCCTAAACTTACATGTATAGAAAAAAAACTCTTTCAATATTAATATTATTAATATCTATTATAGGATCAGGATGTAATATTATTTCCAGAAAAGGTACATCAGAAAATGTCAAGCAACTAGGTACTGTAGAAATATCAATAACAGAAACAATTGAAGTAACTATTTCTTGTAATCAGAATAATATTCAAACATATCTTGATAAAGGATGGCAGATTGTAAGTTCTTCAATTACAGAAGTCCCATGTAGTTGGAAAACAACAAAAGCAAATAATAAATGTAATATTAAAACTGACAAGGGTTGCAGTATAATAGTTCCTGATATTATTGGAGAAAAGACAACATATATATTGAGTAAAAAAGTCAAAACCAACAAAAAAGCTACTAAAAAATGAGTTTTACAAAAAATCTGTATAAGCTGTTATCAATATTGCAAGCATTATTAAGCCATTTATAAACACAATATTAATTTTCTATCAAAAGCATTAAATGATTAATTTGGTAACATTTAAATAAAATGAAATATATATATGTAATATAGAATTTAAATGATGTAGTAAGAATGTTGAGCCAAATATCAAGTATGACGATTGGAAATCCAATATTTATGATAATAGTATTTGCTACTATTTGGTACTTACCAGGAATTATCCTAAGAAGGAGAAAGGATTTTATAGATTCTCAAAATAGTAAGAGATTACAAAAAGAAAGTATAGATAGGTTGTACCCCAAAAAAAAGTAAATTAATACGCTATTAGCTAATAGTTATAATACTGGTAAGTTGAGAGCGGAAATCTCCTTTTGACATACCACCTTTAATTTCGCCTAGAATACTAAAGTCCTCAGATGGATTACGTACTATTAGATAAGTAGGCCATCCCATCCCTTCCTTGTTGGGATATTTAGTTAAAAGAATCTTGCGATAAATTCTGTAAATATTAGTGTCCTGCATTGGAACGTCTATAAATTCAACGCCACATTCGTTACTTACTTTTTTATCATAATGGCTCATTCTGTGACATGTTCCACAATCCTCAGAACTGAACTTAATTACAAAAACATTCTCCATAAAAATTCATTGTGATATAAAAAGCATGATATTCAATTAATCGAAAGAAGCAAAGTTATCAAAATAAACTTTAATTATCTTAAATATGAGAGCCATTGTTGCAAGACTCCAATTATAGCTCCTGATAATAAAAGAAAGAATATAATAGCTGGAAAGAATATAGAACTATAATCAGCTATAGGCAGATGCATCAACAATAATATGAATCCAGAATAAACAGAATAACAGAAAGCAATAAGTAAAAATACTATTAAGGATAACTTGAGTGCAAAGTTTAGTCTCAGACTATTGACTCTACTTGATAGATAGTTATTACTATATAACAAAGGAAGTGTATAGAATGTAGTCGAAATTCCAGTTATAGTCCAAGTGCTTGAGTTATCGGAAAATAGTTTTATTGTATATATAAAAGCGATAGTAATATTCAGCCAAGCAAATGTAATTGAATACGGTTGTTTGTTCATTCCTATATTATGAAAATGGATTTATTTTAAAATTTTAATTATATAGCCTATTATTTTTTTAATGTTTGTAATTTCTTTTTATTTTTAATATATATTCATAGGGATATAACTATAGAGACCTTTTCAATAGACATATATCAATTATGTATATACTACTACTTAGTGAGTTTTCTCCTGTTAGTTATAATAGCAATTCTCCAAGTGCCTCCAACAATTAAAATCAGACTAAACAACATTAATATTATTACTATAATTGCTGTCCCAATACTTCCTAAGGCATTCAGCAACTCAATTGATGAGGAGAAAAGCTGATTCCATATTTGAGAGGAGATACGGCTAGCAATAAAGCCTTGAGGCAAGGTATTCAAAAAGACCATCATATTCACACCTATTATTAGCATTATCAATGCTTCTGCGAGAGTACGTTTCTGAGATTTATTTGATTTTCCTCTAAAGATAAAGACCTGGCCCTTTCGTCTGCTTTTTGAAGGTCTAGACAAATTCATTTCTATATTTATTTAACTTTTTTTTTAATTTTGAACTCCGAGAACTGTTTCGTCAAGCTTCCTGTCAAAAAAGATCCTGTCAATTAATAGAAATATTACTTTTGTGCTCTATAAGAGGTTCCTCTTGAATTATCCCTGAAAGACTCAAAAAGATTACAGATGAGATCATAATTAGGAACGAGCCAATAAATGGATGAACTAACCTGTTGAGAATATTTTTTTTACTTCTCCACTCACTATTTATTCTAGGCTTATTAATTGAATACACCCAATCAATAGCTATTTTCTTCTCGTGTATAACCTGATCTAGGCATTTAGTTAAATCGACCAATTCCGCATCATCTAAGAAAATAGTTAAGGGTTCAATATCTCTCTTTGTACTTATAAGCGTTAGCTTATTTTGCTTTTGATACCTTGAAATAGTTATAGTTTTTGATTCATCACTCACAGTCTTAAATATTCCAGAAATGCAGTAACTAGAATAGGTAAGAACGACATTTATAAGATTTTTCAGATGTTCTTTTTTACCATCTAAAGAGGCTATACCAATCAAATTTAATTTCCATGAAAGCAATATCCCCAATGTATTATTATCATGGCCAAGTGAATGATCAGGCAAACCATCTATTTCTATTCTTGCAATTCCTGATGTAAATATTAGATTTAATTTCATGTTTACAATCTTTGGGATAAAGGCTCGAAAATACTTGACGATAATCTCTCTAGACCACCCTTTCCAGAAGAGAGTGCCAAAGTGAAAAGTAGTTTCTTGTGAAAGCTATTAGAATCGGCAGAATATGACAAGTATTTTTTTACTGCTCCTCTACGAACATTCATTCTTTCATTGATCAATTGATCTAACCGTGAACTAAAGCTTGACCATCTGTTGTTATAATCAAATTGATTGCTATTGATTGATAAAAGTTCTCTAATCTGTGGGTGAAATTTTTCTGCCATATTTGAAAGTAAAACTACTAAAGCATCAAAAGATTCCTTAGTAATTGGTGCATTCCTAGTTGATTTTCTCATGGGATTATGACATCGTGATTTCCAAATCTCAACATAATTTGGAAAGGTTTTATCTAATTGAAGATTTCTAGAAGCAAAAGCTAAGGTCTGTGATGCATTGATATCAATAGCTTCTATCGCTAATAACAATAAATCAACCTTCTCTATTGCTCTTCGACTTTTAGCGGTTTGTAAACCCAGTAAATTCTGTCGAAAATAAGTCTTGGAATTGTAAGTAGACAAATCTGAAGTGCTAGTTGTTTTAGCTAACAACTAATTAATAGCAGAAATAATGGATTAAGCTAAGTATAGTGGTTAGTTTGTTCAAGAGCACATACATAGTGAGGGCTCTTTTCTGTGAAGTTCAATTGAGATATCCCTTAAATAACTCATTTAAACTAAATATAAAGGGTATTACTCCAATAGGAATAAACAATTCAATTATAAGGCTCATACTTATGGTTTTTTTCTATCCAGTCTAAGAGTGTCTGAAATTGTTCAAGGGTAATAAGTCCGAAACTAAGCAATATTACTGGAAGTGGTGCAGATTCTAATTGACTCTGTTTAATGCCTAAATCGATAGCATTGTCTGATAACTCGAATTCATGCTTAAGAAATAAATGCATGGCCCTAGAAGGGATCGGTTCTTTATGACTGGTATGTATCATACTATTTAAGTAATAAAAGATTATTTAAATATATGTGGAATGCCATCTGTCATCAAACTAAGTACTATCTTCCTAAATAATATAGATTTTCTTAAAATAGTAAATAAACTTAATTTGAAAACCTTAAGTATTATATTATTGCTTGAAAAGATCACTATAAGCATATGTGTTAAAAAGGAAGTTGTATAAATATCTATATACCTACAAATTTTATATTGTAATAAATTACTACTAGTTAATAAGTTCATAATATCATCTATATCTCTTATAGATAAATTAAGACCTTGTCCTCCTACTGGATGTAATGAATGCAAAGATTCACCTATAAGGAACCTATTATAATCTTGAAGCTTAATTGGAACATTTAAAGATAGACTAAACTTTTGTGGTTTATTGATAAGAGTATCTATTTCCATACCTATTGGTAAATATGTGGCAACTGTATCGAGGAAATGTGAGGTCGTTAAATTAAGTAAATAATCCGATTTTAATGGAGGCATGCTTAACACTATCTGATAAAGGTCATTAGCCATCGGGAGAATAGCCATAGGACCATCTTTGCGAAATATCTCATAGGCACGATGAGTAAAGGGTGTTCTTAGCAATGCCTTGAAAGTAATACACTCTTGATTATATTTAAATCGATAGCTCTTAAATTTCCATAGATCTCTATATCTTGAATTTGTACCATCTGCTGCAAAGGTATAGTCATATAAAGCATTAGCATCATTGTCTTTCGATGAGAATTTGATATTAATATTTGAAGATTTACTTATTTTATAAAATAAATATTCCATTAGCAACTTGTGGTCTAAAGTCCAACCTACTTCCTTGTAACTACTATTTAAATTTACAAGATCTTTGTTATATAGTACTAACCTTTGATTAACAGAGTAGTCTTCTAATGAAAGACTATCAAAGGGTATCATAAACTCATTTAAATCATCCCAAATTCCTATCCTCTGTAGCAGGCGTCTTGATGAGTGATTAATAGCATATGTTCTATCTCTAAGTAAAATTTGTTCTTTAGATTTAGCTTCGTAAATACTTACTGCATTAGAATTACCCACTAATGAAAGTGCTAATAAAGATCCTGAAGGACCGGCTCCTATAACTTTGATATGTAAATTGCTCATATTTATTTATAGAATATTTTATTTATTACGAAGGAGTATGCCACGCATAACATTATTATAACTAATTCCTTAATCTTAAAAAGCATAATTCCTCAAATGCTGGTTTTAAAAGAAATGGATACTCTCCTACCCACAATCTATTTCTAGGAAGCCATGCATCACTAATATTATTAATTGAAGTAAATTCTCTATTATTGCTAAAAACTATACATCTAATCTGAGATCCATTTTGAATAGACTGATGTTTATTATCTAGAGGAAAGTCAATTTTAGTTAAGTATCCATCTTCATCTCCAATTTCTAATATAAGCCATCTCCTTCTGTTCTCAATTAATTCTAATTCTCCTAATTTATTAGCTTGTTCATGACTATTTTCTACTCTTTCCTGAGTAAAAATGTCTATTACTTCCCCATCAAATAAAGCTGCAAATGGATAAGATCTAAGTTTTGAATTGATTCTACTCGCTTCTAAAATTGGTCCCCACAAAATATATAATAGAAACACAACAGCTAAAATAAGCCATAATGAATAAAACTGAGTTCTATCTAGACTTTGGCTAATTAAAAAAGTAACCACTCCTCCTATAGATGAGATTATTATCCTTTGCAGTATCTTCCTAGGGTTACCCAAAGCAGCTTGAAACTGATTACTTGTAGCAACTGAAGGTATAAGACGCTCGAGTTCTTTTGGTCGCAGTGGTATTAACATGCTTTATAACTAATAATCATAAGATTTTTTCTAAGCCGTAAACAAGTGATTTTAGATGTCTGACTTTTCTAATTGTATGCAAAACTCCAGGCATGTATGCAGATCTATCGATGGTGTTATGACTTAATAAATAAGTTTCGCCAGGTGAACCAAATAAAACTTGTTGCTGAGCAACAATTCCAGGAAGGCGAACTGAATGAAGACGAAGTCCACTTTCTCTTAGTCCTCCTCTTGATCCTTTTATTGATTCTTGTTCTTTGATAGTGGTTTTGTTAAAAGACTTGCCGATTTCTTCTATTATTTCTGCTGTTTTAATACAAGTACCACTTGGTGCATCTGCTTTTTGATTGTGATGAGATTCTGTTAATTCTGCATAATCATAGAAAGATGCTGCTGCTGCTGCTGCTTGCTGCAGTAGAACCATACCCACTGAAAAATTTGGGATTATTGCAGCTCCAATAGAGGCTTTGTTCGCAAATTCTCTAAGTTCTTCCAACTGAACAATGCTAAGTCCAGTTGTTCCAATTACAGGGTGAACGCCATAGGCTATAGACGCTCTCGAATGTTCATAAACAACATTTGGATGTGTAAAGTCAATGAGAACAGCATTACCAGATGAATTCCGCACTGACTGGCTGGCCACACATAAAGAACCCTCTAGATCTGCAGTTACAGCAACATCCATCTGATCCATTCCAAGAGCTGTTCCTATATCAACTCCTTCCATTTCATTAGCATTGTCTATAGCTGCGACAAGTTCACAATCATTTGACTTGTAAATAGCTTTGATAACTTCAGAACCCATTTTCCCTAGAGCTCCAGCAACAAGGACAGGTATTTTTTCCATTGGAGACGAATTGATAAACAAAATAATTTTCTTAATGATATGAACTCATAAAATCAGATGTAACAGCCATTAGTTAAAAGCCACAGTTAAGACACATATAAAAGTAGGCTTGGTGAAAATACCTATCTGATAAAGAGATGTTTACTCAGGTTCGCTCAGCAAATCGCAGAGTATTGCCTGTAGAGGGCCAAAGTCATAAATTCATAATGAAAATAGTCTATCTAGTCCTAGAACCTCAGTACCAAAACGCCTTAACCGAAGCAGCTAAAACCCTTAACCAACAAAATGGATATGTTGGCATTGATTTAAATGGATATCTAATTGAAGAACTTAGAGACTCAACAAATTATTCTGATTTCCAAGCAGATATTGAAAAAGCAGATGTTTTTATAGGCTCACTTATTTTCATAGAAGATTTAGCGCAAAAAGTTGTCGCTGCTGTTGAACCTCATAGAGACAAGTTAAAAGCTGCTGTAGTTTTCCCATCAATGCCAGAAGTAATGAGGCTTAACAAGCTTGGTTCTTTTTCAATGGCACAACTTGGCCAAAGTAAAAGCCTTATTGGCGATTTTATGAAAAAAAGAAAAGAGGCAGGTGGGGCAGGTTTTCAAGATTCGATGTTAAAGCTTCTAAATACACTTCCTTCAATTCTTAAATATCTTCCAGTAGAAAAAGCTCAGGATGCGAGGAATTTCATTCTCAGTTTTCAGTATTGGATCGGCGGTACTCCAGAAAATTTGAGAAACTTTTTTTTATTACTTGCTGATAAATATGTCATTGACAAAAATTCTGATAAATCTGAATTAGAAATTGAAGTTAAAGAACCAGAGGTTTTTCCTGATTTAGGAATTTGGCATCCATTGGCGCCTAAAATGTTCGAAGATATTAAAGAATACCGTAATTGGACAAAAAGCAGGAAGGATCTAAGCGATAAATCTCTGAAAGGTCCTGTTGTAGGACTTGTACTTCAAAGGAGTCATATAGTTACTGGAGATGATGCACATTATGTTGCTGTAATACAAGAACTCGAATATAGAGGAGCAACAGTTATTCCAATCTTCTGCGGTGGACTTGATTTTTCTAAGCCTGTTGAAGAATTTTTCTATGATCCAGAAGAAAATTCAACACCTTTAGTTGATGGAGTGGTTTCCCTGACAGGGTTTGCATTAGTTGGTGGTCCCGCAAGACAAGATCATCCAAAAGCAATTGAATCACTTAAGAAATTAAACCGGCCATACATGGTTGCTTTACCCCTTGTATTTCAAACAACACAAGAATGGGAAGGTAGCGATCTTGGTTTACATCCAGTTCAAGTGGCACTTCAAATTGCCATACCAGAATTAGATGGAGCTATCGAGCCAATTGTTTTATCAGGAAGGGATGATGCAACTGGTAAGGCTCATACTCTCCAAGACAGAGTAGATGCTATAGCAGAGCGAGCTATCAAATGGTCCTCTTTAAGAATCAAACCCAGAAAGTCTAAGAAACTAGCAATAACAGTTTTTAGTTTTCCTCCTGATAAAGGAAATGTTGGAACTGCTGCCTACCTCAATGTATTTGGCTCAATTCATAGAGTCCTGCAAGAAATGCAATTAAAAGGATATGAAATTAAGGATTTACCAAAAGATGCAAAAGGTTTGATGGGAAGATTAATAAATGACCCTGAAGCTCTAGAAGGTTCTCCAGAACTAACTATTGCTCATCGAATGAGCGTAAATGAATATGAAAAACTAACTCCTTATTCAGAAAGATTAGAAGAAAACTGGGGGAAACCTCCTGGCAATCTAAATAGTGATGGACAAAACCTACTTATATATGGATGTCATTTCGGGAATGTATTTGTAGGAGTTCAGCCAACATTTGGTTATGAAGGTGATCCAATGAGATTGCTCTACTCAAAAAGCGCCAGTCCTCATCATGGATTTGCCGCATATTATACCTATCTAGAAAAAGTATGGGAAGCTGATGCAGTGCTTCATTTTGGAACTCATGGATCACTAGAATTCATGCCCGGCAAGCAAATGGGGATGAGTGAAACATGCTATCCAGACTCACTAATAGGTGGATTGCCTAATCTTTATTATTACGCTGCAAACAATCCTTCTGAAGCGACAATTGCTAAACGACGAGGATATGCTTCAACCATTAGCTATTTAACACCTCCTGCAGAAAACGCAGGTCTATATAAAGGTTTAAAAGAATTAAGTGAATTAGTGGGTTCCTATCAACAACTTAGAGAAAGTGGAAGAGGTATTCAAATAGTAAATGCAATTATAGAGACATCTAAAAAATGCAATCTTGATAAAGACGTCAAATTACCAGAAACTGAAGCTTCTGCTCTTGATCTAGAAGAAAGGGATTCAATAGTAGGTGCAATATATGGACAACTTATGGAAATAGAAAGCCGTTTACTACCATGCGGACTTCATACAATAGGAATGCCCCCTACTGCAGAAGAAGCAATAGCAAGTTTAGTAAGCATTGCAGCACTTGAAAGAGAGCAAGAAAAGATAAGATCCCTTCCAGGATTACTTGCTGAAGCTATTGGCAAAGATATAGAAGAAATATATAAAGGTAATAATAAAGGTGAACTAAAGTATGTCGAACTAAATAAACAAATAACAGATACATCAAGAGAAGCAGTTAGAGCTCTTGTCCTTTCCCTTACTGGAACCAATGGGAGAGTTAATCTTAAGAAGAGTTTATTTACTAGAATAATTGAATTTATAAAAAGATTAGGATTTAATCTGCCTTCTCCATGGTTTAGCAAATGCATTAAAAATGGTTATAAGAATATAAATATAAAAGAGTTAGATACACTTTTTGAATATCTACGATTCTGTCTTAATCAGATATGCGCAGATAAAGAAATGGATAGCTTACTTAGGGCTTTAGATGGAGACTATGTTTTGCCCGGACCTGGTGGCGACCCAATTAGAAATCCAAACGTACTACCAAGTGGAAAAAACATACATGCCCTTGATCCACAATCAATCCCAACAGTTGCTGCTGTAGCTTCAGCCAAAGGAGTAGTTGATAAATTAATAGAGAAACAAAAGGAAGAACAAGGAACTTGGCCAGAAACTATTGCTTGTGTCCTTTGGGGTACAGACAACATTAAAACCTATGGGGAATCGCTTGCTCAAATATTGTGGTTTGTTGGAGTAAAGCCCAAACCAGACTCTGTTGGTAGAGTAAATAAATTAGAATTGATCCCCCTTGAAGAGCTTGGAAGACCACGAATCGATGTCGTAGTTAATTGTTCAGGTGTATTTAGAGATTTATTTATTAATCAAATGGCCTTAATAGATCAAGCTGTAAAGATGGCAGCTGAAGCAAATGAACCTATAGAAGATAATTTTGTAAGAAAACATTCACTACAGCAATCTGAATCAGAAGGAATCTCACTAAGAGAAGCCTCTTGTAGAGTTTTTTCTAATTCAAGTGGAAGTTATAGCTCAAACGTTAATTTAGCTGTAGAGAATTCCACATGGGAAGAAGAAAATGAGCTGCAAGAGATGTATTTATCAAGGAAAACATATGCATTTGATGCTGATAATCCAGGTGAAATGAATCAGAATAGAGAGGTATTTGAATCTGTTATGAAAACAGCAGATGTAACTTTCCAAAATCTTGATTCATCGGAAATATCTCTTACTGATGTAAGTCATTACTTTGATTCAGACCCCACAAACTTAATTTCAAAATTAAGAGATGATGGGAAAAAACCTAATAGTTATATTGCTGATACGACTACAGCAAATGCTCAAGTCAGATCACTAAGCGAAACAATTAGACTTGACTCAAGAACAAAGTTACTAAATCCAAAGTGGTATGAAGGAATGCTCAATTCAGGTTATGAAGGTGTTAGAGAAGTTTCTAATAGATTAAATTACACATTAGGTTGGAGCGCAACTAGTGGACAGGTTGATAATTTTGTATATGAAGAATCTAATGAAACCTTTATAAATGATCCAGAGATGAGGAAAAGACTAATGGAGCTAAATCCACATAGTTTTCGTAGAATTGTTGGAACACTCTTAGAAGTTAATGGTAGAGGATATTGGGATACTTCAGAAGAAAATATTGATAGATTAAAAGAGCTCTACCAAGAAGTAGAAGACAAAATTGAAGGTGTTGATACAGATTAATGTCTATTTATAATAAGGGATTAAAATGGCCATAAACTTGTAGCCATTTTTATTGTTTGATTGATTTCTTTAATATCGTGAACTCTAATAATATCTACCTTAGCTTGAACACATCTGCAAGTTACTGCTGCTGTACCAAAGATTCTTTTCCTTGCATCTGGCTCATTAATGACATGTCCTATAAACCTTTTCCTGGAAGGGCCTACAAGAACGGGGTATTGGCTATCTGTAAATTTCTCAAGGTTCGATAACAAAGTTAAATTATGGATGTTGTTCTTGGCAAAGCCAAGTCCAGGATCAATTAAAATTAATTTATTAGAAATGCCTGCGGCAAGTGCTTCTTCTACATTTTGCATAAGTTCCATATAAACTTCTTCAACAACATCATTATAAAAAGCATAATTATTCATATCAAAACTATTACCCCTACTATGTGTAATTACATAAGGACAATTAGAACTTGCAACAACATTTCGTATTTTTGGATCTAAACGACCTCCGCTAATGTCATTTATCCAATCTACACCAATTTCTATAACTTCTTTAGCAACTTTTGAATAAAATGTATCAACAGAAATCAATATATTTGGAAAGTTTTTACGTAATAATTTTAACATCGGCATTATTCTTTGAAGCTCTTTCTCTGGTGAAATAGTCTTTGCTCCTGGCCTAGTACTTTGTCCTCCAACATCTATTACATCAACACCAGCAGCTATACATTCAGAAGCTTTTTTATATGCTTCTAATGGCTCAAGGTATTCACCTCCATCACTAAATGAATCGGGAGTAACGTTAATTACTCCCATAATTTTGGTATTGCCTCTCCAACCTTTAGGCCAAGGTCTATTAAATTGATTGGTAATTTGCAATTCGAGCAAAATTTTCAGGGTCAAGAGAAGCTCCTCCAACCAAAACACCATCGATATCACTCATTGACATGATTTCATCAATGTTGGCCGGTTTTACAGAGCCTCCGTATTGGATAATTAAATCAGAGAATCCTGCCCATTCACGAATCAAGCCACATATACGATTAGCTTCATTTGATTCACAAGTTTTACCTGTTCCAATAGCCCAAATAGGTTCATAGGCAATTACGAGTTTCGTTAAATCTGTTTGTTCTAATCCTTGCTCTACTTGTCTTCTGATAACTCTTTCTGCTTCTCCCCTCTCTCTTTGTTCAATACTTTCACCTACGCAAACAATTGGTATTAAGCCATTTGATTGAGCTGATCTAGCTCTAAGATTTATTTGTTCGTCACTCTCACTGAAATATTTTCGTGGTTCGCTATGCCCAACAATTGCATAACGTACATCATGTTCTAAAAGCATAGATGGAGAAATTTCTGCCGTAAAAGCACCTGTATCCTCCCAATGAACATTCTGACTGGAAAGTTGAATATTTGTACCCTGCAAAAGTGAAGCTAAAGTTGAGATAGCAGTAAAAGGGGGAGCAATAACAACATGACGATCTGATGGGAACTCCTTAGAAAAGGGAATAAATTTGTCGATATATTCCTTTGCAGAAGAGCATGTCATATGCATCTTCCAGTTACCAGCAATAACAGTTTTCCTCACTCGTTACCTCATTAACTAATCGCTATTCTCTAACTTACGGCCTGATGGTTCATTCTTTGAAAAGATGTACTCTTTCTTTGCTAAGCAGACAATGTCTCCCACAACAAGCTTCCTGCCTCGTTTTGTCTCGGTGATGCCATTTACACTTACTAGTCCTGAAATTATCAGGTGCTTAGCTTGACCTCCAGACTCAACCAAACCAAGCCATTTTAAGAATTGATCCAATTTCATAAAAATACTTCTAAGCAAATGATTCCAAGCTCTAAATCTAGCTTCAGGAAACTAATCCCTAATTTAGTTCCCTATTTGAAAGAATTAGCAACTGGTGCAATATTTATGCTTATATATGTAGTCTGCTGGCCAATACTCGCATGGCTTGCTGGTCGATTAATTCCAGCAATAGGTGAAGGTAATCTTGATGTCGTATTAAAAATAATTGGGGAAGCTTTAATTGTATTTTTAGTCCAAAAGTTATCTCAATATATTCAAGATACTGTCCTAGCTAAACCAGCACTTAAGATTAGTCAAGATATTAGAGAAGATCTGTTTAGTAAATTACAAGGAATAGAGATTGAATCACTTCAAAAACTATCTTCAGGAGATATTACATATCGGCTAACTGAAGATGCAGATCGAGTTGGAGAAGTCATTTACAAGACAGTTCAAGATACTGTTCCTTGCATTTTTCAGTTGATAGCTGTAATAGGTTATATGGTGTATTTAGATATTAATCTTGCATTAGCAACATTATTTCTAGCTCCAATGATATCATTTTTAGTTGGTAAGTTTGGAGAGAAGGTATTGCAGACAGAGGAAAGGAGCCAAGAAAGAATTAGTAATCTTGCAAGTTTATTAGCAGAAACTATTCAAATAATACCACTAATTAGAGCTTATGGAGCAGAACATTGGATACAAAAAAGGTTTAACGAAGAAGTTGATTTGCATCGAAATGCTAAATACAAAGCATTAAAGCAACTGGCTCTTCAACATCCAGTAATAGGTTTTATTGAAGCATTTGGCATTCTAGTTGTTTTAGCGATTGGCGCTCTTAGAATTCAAGCAGGAGCAATAGATGGTCAAGGTTTTAGTAGTTTCTTTGCTGCATTATTAATGTTAATCGATCCAATAAGTCATTTAACTACAAATTTCAATGAACTTCAACAAGGTAAAGCATCACTAAGAAGATTGAAAGATATAGAAAGGGCACCAAGAGAAAAATCGTCAGACCTTACTCCCATTAAAACTACAACAAACAAAGGTGAGATCATCATAGATAACTTGTCCTTTTCTTATAAAGATGGAAATACAGTAATTAGCAATTTAAATTTAAAGATTGAGCCCGGCAATAAAGTAGCACTTGTAGGACCATCAGGTGCTGGTAAAAGTACAATATTTTCTCTTCTTCTCAAATTTCTAGTTCCTCAGAGAGGAGCAATATTCATAGATGGGAATAATATAGCCTTAACAAATTCTCGTGATGTTAGAAGTTTAATGGCTATTGTCCCTCAAAAGGTCAATATATTGTCAGGAACTATATTAGAAAGCATACGTTTTGGTAGAGAATCAACAAAGGATCAGGTAATAAATGCAGCAAAAATAGCAAATGCGCATGATTTCATAATGAATATGCCTGAACAATACGATACCTATATAGAAGAAAGTGGCACCAACTTGTCTGGTGGTCAGCTACAAAGAATATCCATAGCTAGAGCATTACTTGATAACCCATCAATATTATTATTGGACGAAGCTACAAGTGCACTAGATGCGGATGCTGAAAGATCTGTTCAAATGGCCCTAAACCAAGCCATGAAAAATAGAACAGTATTAATAATAGCTCACCGCTTATCTACAACTCAAGAAGCAGATAATATTATTCTATTGGAACAAGGTAGAGTTAAAGAAATAGGCAGCCATGATGAACTAATGAACAAAAATGGAAAATATAGAGAGTTATGCGAAAAGCAATTTATTAGGAATATAAAGGAATAAATAATATCATTTATTCCAAAAAGGATTGCGAAAAGTAATATCAAAGTTAAAATTAGATATCAAGATTTTATTTTATGTCTAATTACTCAAATGAACAGCCAGAACCTATTCTTACTTTCGATGGGAAAAGATACAATATAAATAATTTGCCTAATGAATTAAAAGAAATCGTCAAAGGTTTACAAATATCTGATAATCAATTACGTCTTTATGAAGATACTTTAAAAGTACTTGCAATCGGCAGACAATCATTAGCAAAACAACTTAATGAAAAGCTTAAAGATATAGATCCAATCCCCTAAAATAAATATAGAGTCTATCCATGAAAAGTAACCAATGAATGAATATCTTGTAGTGCGGTAACAGATATAGGCTCATTTTGTAAGGCGCAAATTCCTTCTACTGCTGCTCTTGCTCCAGCTAAAGTAGTAAGAGTTGGTACTGAATAATCTAAAGCTGCTCTTCTAAGATATTTATCATCATATATTGCTTGTCTTCCTATAGGAGTATTTATAATTAATTGAATTTGGCCTGAACGAATAACGTCCTCAATGTTAGGTCTGCCTTCGTGAACTTTAAGAACTGAGCTGACATCAATTCCCGCATTTGAGATAACTTCTGCAGTTCCAGAAGTTGCAATCAAACCAAACCCTAAATCCACAAGGCGACGTGCAATTGGAATTAATGCTGGCTTGTCTCGATTGTGAGTTGAAAGAAAAACTATTCCTTTTGTAGGCAAAGCTTCTCCAGCTGCAAGTTCTGATTTTGCGTAGGCCATACCAAAATTTTTAGCCGATGACATCACTTCCCCAGTTGAGCGCATTTCTGGACCTAGAACGCTATCTGATCCAGGAAATCTACGAAAGGGCATTACAGCCTCTTTTATAGTTTGTAGGGGAGGTACTGGCTCATTCAATATCCCAATTTGATGAAGAGTTTTCCCTATCAGAAGACTGGTAGCCAAACGAGCCAAAGGCCATCCAATAGCTTTTGAAACAAAAGGAATAGTTCGGGAGGCTCTCGGATTAGCTTCGATTATGAATACTTTCTCTTCGCCATTGTCATCTCTTTGTACTGCAAATTGAAGATTAATAAGACCTATTACATTCAGTGACTTCGCTAAAGAATTAGTCCATTCCTTAATTGTTTTAATTGAAGAGTCAGAAAGTGAAATGGATGGAAGGCAACATGCTGAATCTCCCGAATGTATGCCCGCTGGTTCTATATGCTCCATAAGCCCTGCTATAACAACATTACCAAATGAATCTGATAAGGCATCAACATCAACTTCTATAGCATTTTCCAAATACTCATCAATCAAAACAGGGTGGTCAGGCTCTACTTTTACAGCTTTATTCATGTAAGTCTTCAATTCCTGAGAGTCATAAACAATTTCCATGGCTCGTCCACCTAAAACGTATGAAGGTCGAACCACTAAAGGGTATGAAATTCTATTGGCTATTTTTTCTGCTTCAGAAATAGATCTTGCTATTCCATTCGAAGGTTGACGAACTCTTAATTCTCTTAAAATATGTTCAAATTGTTCTCTATCCTCAGCCTGATCTATTGATTTAGGTGATGTACCAAATATTTTAGAACCAGACATTTTACCTTCTTTAGTATCTAACCAATTAAGAATTGGCATTGCTAGTTTCAAGGGAGTCTGACCTCCAAATTGTACAATTATACCTTCAGGATTCTCAAGTTCAATTACATTTAAAACATCTTCAAAAGTAAGTGGCTCAAAATAAAGGCTGTCACTTGTATCATAATCAGTAGAAACCGTTTCAGGGTTACTATTCAACATAATTGTCTGAAAACCTTCTTTCTGAAGCTGGAAAGAAGAATGACAACAACAGTAGTCAAATTCTATTCCTTGACCTATACGATTAGGTCCTCCTCCAAGTATTAGAATTTTCCTGTATTGATTTTGAATAACTTCATTAGCAGAAGACTTATTTATTAAACTACCATCTTTAATAATTTCTTTAAAAGTTCTTTCATAAGTAGAATAATGGTAAGGTGTATTTGATTCAAACTCTGATGAACATGTATCTACTGTTTTATAAACTGGTTTTATATTTAGATCCTTCCTGAAAGAACGTACTCGTAATTCATCTTCACCAACTAAAAATCCTATTTGTGAATCAGAGAATCCTAATTTCTTTAATTCAAACATAGAGTCATAATCTAAATCTAGAATGGTTTTACCTAGTAGTTTGTTATTTTCTGCTTCCATTATATTTCGAAGCTTTGATAAAAACCATATATCAATATTAGAAAGGGAGTTAATATATTGATCACTCTTACCATGATACATAGCCATCTTTATCGCCATTAATCTATCTGGCGATGGTACTCGCAATAACCTATCTATATCTTTAAGGCTAATGTTTATATTTTCACAATCATAAGACCATCCTGATAAACCTATTTCTAAAGATCTTAGTGCTTTTTGAAAAGACTCCTCGAAACTCCTACCTATTGCCATAACTTCTCCAACTGATTTCATAGAAGTAGTTAAGATAGGAGGACTTCCACTAAACTTTTCAAAGGCAAACCTGGGTATTTTGGTAACAATGTAATCAATAGTTGGCTCAAAACAACAAGGGGTTTTACCAGTAATATCATTCAAAATTTCATCAAGTCTATAACCAATTGCCAAAAGTGCTGCAATCTTTGCTATGGGAAACCCAGTAGCTTTACTTGCTAGCGCTGAAGACCTACTAACTCTTGGATTCATCTCTATAACAACAACCTCTCCATCAACTGGATTAACCGCAAATTGAACATTACTACCTCCTGTTTCTACTCCTATTTCTCTAATAATCTTTATAGATTGATCTCTTAATCTCTGATACTCACGGTCAGTTAAGGTTTGAGCAGGCGCAATTGTAATCGAATCTCCTGTATGTATTCCCATTGGATCTATGTTTTCTATGCTGCAAATAATCACAACATTATCTACATTATCCCGCATTACTTCTAACTCAAATTCTTTCCAACCTAAGAGGGATTTTTCTATTAGTATTTGAGAGGCTGGACTTGCCTCTAAGCCAGACTTACATATCGATATAAATTCTTCTTGATTATAAGCAATCCCACCACCACTTCCACCTAGGGTAAAGGCAGGTCTAATAATTCTTGGGAAACTTTCTATATTTGAACCAACATTTATTGCCTCTTCAATATTACAAGCTATGCCAGAAGGACATACATTCACACCTATCTTCTCCATCGAATTTTTGAATAGTTGTCTATCCTCAGCTTTATTAATTGACTCTAAATCAGCACCAATAAGTTCAATCTTGAATTTACGGAGTATGCCTTTTTCTGCAAGATCAACTGCTGCATTAAGGGCTGTTTGACCTCCCATTGTTGGCAACAGAGCATCTGGTTTCTCCAATTCAATTATTTTCGTAATAACTTCTGTAGTTAAAGGTTCAATGTAAGTCCTGTCTGCCATTTCAGGATCAGTCATTATAGAAGCAGGATTAGAGTTGATTAAAACAACTTCAAACCCTTCTTTTTTAAGTGCCTTGCAGGCCTGTGTCCCTGAATAATCAAATTCACAAGCTTGGCCTATGACAATAGGTCCAGAGCCTAGAATTAATATGCGACGTATATCGTTACGTCGTGGCATTGGTTTTAATAATTTGTTCTGAGTTTCAGTTCGCTTCTATAGATGCTGATAAGAGTCAGCTAACCAAGTAGCTACTAACATTCAAATACTAGCTAAGTTGTTTAAATTGAAAAGCAGAAACTATGAGTGAGCTTCAGCGCCTAAAAGGGCTATTACCTCCAGAAAACCAAAGCTGGGTTTTCATTGAAACTGCTGCTGCAATAGACCCTCCGCTTATAGATCTTGAGGAAATTGGAAGTGACGAAGTTGAAATTCAGATAGATATTGAACAATGGGACAACTTGGCTCTTGACCATAGGAACCTACTTTTCTGGCATGAAGTAGGCAGAATTCAAAACGATACCATCCCTAGAGATGGATGGGAGATGGCAGCTCTTGCAATAGGACTTGGAGGAGCTATCGGAGAACTATGGGTACAAGATGGACTATTACTTCTTTTAGCATTAGGTCTATCTGGCTTTGCTGGGTACAGGCTGTATTTGAAAAATAATTCCGAAAAAAGACTTCAAGATGCAATATCAGCAGATGAAAGGGCTATTGACCTAGCATGTAGATTTGGTTACAGCGTACCAAATGCATATAAAAGCCTTGGTGGCGCCTTAAAAGAGCTTATAGAAAATACTAGAAAAAAGAAAAGAAGAAGCTTTTATGAAAATCGCTTAGAAGCACTTAGAAAAAGTGCCGAAAGAGCAAGAGCAGAAATGGCTGAGCAACAAGGTTCAAAACAATCAATAACAAGTGAAAATGTATATGGATAGTCAAAAAGTCATAGAACTAGCTGCAAAAGCTGCAGATGATCTTAAAGCAATAGATATACAAATAATTCAAATAGATAAAGTATCAAGTATTGCAGATTGGATCCTAATTACAGAAGGTCTTTCTGATGTTCAAGTAAGGTCAATTATAAATTCAATAGAAGATAGGCTAAACAAAAAAGCCAATATTATTCCACTTAGGAAGGAAGGAGTAAATGAAGGTAAATGGGCTCTTTTAGATTACGGAGATATTATCATCAATGTTTTCCAACCTAATGAAAGAAAATTTTATGAATTAGAGTCATTTTGGAGCAATGGAACTCTATATAAATACTCAAACTAGATATATTAATCATGGAAAGCTATTTAAACTCTCCTGTTCCAATAGAGCAAAGACCTTCAGATGAATTTACTCAACTAACAAATTCATTATTTTTTTCATGGCCTACTAAAAGTATTAACAACTTTATTAAAAAATTATTCCTAACATGGATTATTTCATTCCCATTTTTCATAATAATAAGTACTGGTAGTTATACTTTGAGGTTAAATATATTTAATCTCATATCTTTATCATTTCTTTCAAGTATAATCATACCTATATTAATTCTTCTTAGACAATTATGGGGTTGGGATTATGTATACAAAAGATTATTATCCAAAACTATTACTTATGAAGAAAGCGATTGGCATGATGGCAAAGACTGGGAAAAGCCTTCATCATGGCTACTAAGAGATAAACTTATAGCTTCACAAGAAGTTTTACCAATAATTTCAAAAATAAAAACTACAACTAAATATCTATTAATATTGTTTATATTTTTGCTAACATCTTATTTTTTTTATATAAGAATTAATTAAATGGACATAATACAAGCATTGGATACTTCTAATAATAAAAGAACTCCAACATTAAAAGTTTATCTTAAGCGTGGTTCATATGTTGAATCTATTCATAATGTTCATGCTGTTATTTGTGATAGGAAAGGCAGAGTATTAATGAAGGCTGGCGACTCAAATTATCAAACATTCATACGATCAGCATTAAAACCATTTCAAGCCATACCTTTTATAAGTAGTGGTGCGTATGAAAAAGTTATGTACGACGAAAAAGTTTTAGCAATTGCATGTGGCTCACATTCTGGTACAAAAAAACATGCAAGGGAGTCATTTAAACTCCTTTGGAATTCTGAATTAAATGCTGAACAACTGCAATGTCCAGTTCCCAAGAGCAAAAAAAGCAGCCTAGAACATAATTGCTCAGGGAAACATGCTGCATTTCTAGCAACATGTAAGAAAATGAACTGGCCAATAAATAGTTATTTGCAAGTTAACCATCCACTTCAAATAGAAATCAATAGGAGAGTATCTGAAATGCTAGGTATATCAACGAAAGAACTAGTAACCGCAAGAGATGATTGTGGGGCACCTACATTAAGGCTAGGACTTTTTCAAATTGCATTTCTTTATGCACAATTAAGTGGTTCAAGTCATAACGAATTGGAGCAAATAAGTAGGGCAATGATAAGAGAACCAGAACTTATTGCAGGAGAAGGGAGATTTGATACAGAAGTAATTAAAAGATCACACGGCCAACTAATTAGCAAAGGCGGTTCAGAAGGAATTCAATGCCTCAGCAAAATTGGAGAAGGGATGGGCATTGCCATAAAAGTTGAAGATGGCTCTAGAAGAGCAAAGCAAGCGGTTGCCCTTCATTTGCTAAAACAGCTTGATTGGATCACCCCTGTAAGCCTTGAAGAGCTAGAAGATATCGTTTTAAAGATTAATCCTGGGGTGAAATTAGAAGTTGAAGGGGAACTAAGATTTCAGGAAAAGTAAATAATCCAATAAGTCCCTGGCGCATTCGGATGTATGCTTGGTAAATCATCGCGGGGTAGAGCAGTCTGGTAGCTCGTCGGGCTCATAACCCGAAGGTCGGGAGTTCAAATCTCCCCCCCGCCACCAATTAAATCCAAGTGCTAACAGCCTTTTTAATGCCTTTTAACTATGTTTAGCAAAATCAAGAGAAGTATTAGAAATGGTCAAATCTCAGATATAACCTAATTATTTTTTTAGAGACATCCTCAAAAGAACCCATTCAAGTAAATATCCACTTCAAGAAACTATAGAACTATTATTAACCCCCTAGGGCGCATGTCCAAAAGCAGGACAGACTTCTGACTTTGTAAAACACACAAATGTAGGCAGGCATTTAAGCTTTTTTAGCCATAAATAATTACTGAGGTTATTAAAATGAGTCTTCTTAATATTTAAAATCCTCCTAGATATCTTTTAGTGGAGACGGAGCCAAAAATACCAAAGAACGGCCAATCTATACTTTTTTAATAACAATTCAAATAAAAAGCCCTGCCGAAGCAGGGCTTTGTAGATTAGAACTAAAGAACTAAGAATTAAATCTAAAAGGATTAATTGATCAGTTCAATGTAGTTTCTGAAGTTTCAAGATTGTCAAACAATTTGCCAATACTCTTGAAATCAAATCCAAGGGCTCTTAAACCATGGAAGAAATGTCCCTGAAGATAGAAGAATCCAATGAAGAAGTGAACATTGGTCAACCATGCACGCCCAGTGTGGGCATCTGCAGCTAGGGATGAATCTGTGTCAATCCAGTAAGGAGCTATTCCCAACTTGAATTGAAGAACATCACCATAAAGATCTACTGGGTAGATTGTGGTATTACTTGCACACCATAAAGCAGCAACGAACGCTGTATAAGCTGCTCCTGCTAATGATGTTGATAGTACAAATTCAGCTGAAAGAAGGTCTGCTCCTTTAAATGAATTGTATTCGCCGTAATTCTTGGTGAGGATATGGAAAACTCCACCAGCAGCCATAAAGAATGCTAAGAAAGCATGGCCACCCATAATGTCTTCCAAGCTACTAATAGAAAGGAAGTCAAACTGATGGTTCCAAATCATTCCAAGATCAAGGTTATACTCAACTTGGCGAACAGCTCCTGCGACTGGATCATAAATTCCATGAACTCTGGCCCATTCAACAAATTGAATGTTTCCAGCAGCAAGGAAAAGTAAATGATGTCCAAGAATAAATGTAAGTCTGTCTGGATCGTTCCAATCAAACTTAAACTTATTGGCTCTTGAAGTAGCAGGATAGCTTTCGAGTTTCTCCTCGTATCTAAAGGCGTGAAGCATGCCGCCACCGCCATATACACCTGAAAGGATCAAGTGAAGGATGGCTACAACAAGTAACTGATAAGTATCAGTAAATACGCCGTTAGAAATACCACCTAAACCAAGTCCAGCTAGGTGAGGGAGTACAACAAGCCCTTGAGAGCCCATGGGCAAATCAGGGTTGTAACGAGCTAATTCAAAAAGGGTGTTTGCACCAGCTCCGAAGCAAATGAGGCCCGTATGCGCAATATGCGAAGAAATGAACCTGCCGGATTTGTTTGTAACAGCTCCAGCATTAGCCGCATACCATGCATAGGAAACGTTGGGGTCTCCGTAGGTCTGCACGAGTGATATGTAATAAAATACGGATCTAAGATATACAAAAGTTGCAAAATAAAGCTAGAAAATTTACATGGCTTATTGAAACTGTTATCGATCGCTACTATCTGCTGTAAAAAAGGTGACTCAATCTAATGAAGTCAATATCTATAAAATCTGGTTTCGTCTTCTTAGAACTGGCGTTTTGATGAAATATAAGGAAAATATTAAGAGAAAAATGAATGGATTCCCGTTTAAAGCAAAACTGGGCGAAGCCAAACAATTTGATATTTGATATCAATGTAATAACATTTGATTTTGATTACTCATGCTCAGAAGTTTTGAAAATTACCTCAAAATATTTCCCGAATTAAATTAATTTCAGAAATTAAAGGAATTAATCATTAAAATAGAAAAGATTAATTAAAGCTATAAATTAAATATAATCTAAGATCGATAAGAAGAAATACCTATTGCTAAAGCTAGCAAATAAATGCAATTTCTAGGAAACATGAAATCCAAATGGCTTCTTTACCAGAGCTTGTATACACAACACCTCAAGGAGGAACAATCCACAAGTACGAGTTAACAGGTGGAAAGAGTTCGTTCCTACGTTACCTAGGATGCTATCTCGGAAGTTGCAAATTCTGTAATGACCTAGAGGAAGCCACCGTTTACTTAGAAAACACGGAAACGACGAATTATTGAGGCGAGTAATTCCTTTTTGCCAAATTGATCTTAAAAAGTGAAAAACAAATACACTTTGAAATGAATATTTGTTTTAGCACTAATAAAGTGTGTATTCACGCAACAGATCCTCATAAATTTAACTTTTATTTGGTGGCTTATGAATCGAGTACTGTAATATCAGACATACGCTAGAGCAAAATTCCTTGCTTAAAAAGGAAATAAGCTATGAAAGATGAAGTTCTTGCACAATTGAATGATTTAAAGATTGGCAAGGACACCTCTATAACTAGTAATAGTCATAACGAAAACAGTAGGAAAAAGGAAAGTCATGCTAAAGCTAAGGAACCATCAAATCAACTTAAGAATGGATTATTAGGATGGTATGCGGTCTGCAGTAAAAGAGAGCTTAAAGAAGACACTCCATATTGTCTTACTATGTTCAATGAGCCGCTTGTAATTTATAGAGATAAAGAATCCAATTTGCGTTGCGTTAAAGACCTATGCCCGCATAGGGGAGCATCATTTATAGGTGGTGAGGTCATAGACGGAGAGTTGGTATGTCCATATCATGGAGCAAGATTCAGTTCTAATGGGGAATGTACAAACTTAAATAGAATAACCTGCAACCATATAGTTGATGATAATTATAATAATTATGCTTCTAAAATACATTTATACCAATACATATGCAAAGAGATAGGTGACTATATATATATCTACTACACAGGAAATGCGAAGACAAGCCTAAAGGATTTTGAAGTTACGGACCAGTTAGAAACAAGATTTGTTGAATCATATGGATTTGATATATCGGACTATGCGTATGAAGAGGTAATAGTAGATTTTAAATGTGACTGGGCAAGGATTGTCGAAAACCACATAGACATACTTCATTTATTTTGGGTTCACGGTGAGACAATTCCTGACAATGATGTTAATCGTAAGGTAATAACAAGTTTCAATCAGGAAATCACAAGAGAAAAGAATCAAATTGAGAGTAAATATAAATACAAGGATAAAGGTAATAAAGAATTTATTAGAATTAAATTTTTACCACCTGGAAGGGTAGTAATTTATAAAGGAGACCCAAGTGATTCTAGATATATTCAGATTCTTGATCATATACCACTTTCAAATAATCAAGCAAGAGTAATAGTTAGACATTATAGAAAATTTATGAAAAATAAATTTATCACAGAACTATTATTATTTAAAAAATTACAGCATAGAGTATTTTACAAGGTTTTTGCAGAGGACTATATGATATTAAGGACTCAAACCTATAATAACCAAATGGGATTTGTTGAAAAAGATAATATAAAGTTACTTGGTGAAGATAAAATGGTTCAATATTATTGGGATTGGTTTAAAAGTTCAAATATAAAAGATAACCCATGGGAATTATTCCCAACTAATACTGATACTAATACTGTTCATCAAGATATTGCTATGCTTTACCCCCCAGCGAATAATACTCGCGTTAAAGAAAACTCTAGAAGCTTATTCATCAATATCTTGATTAGAATACTGATACCAATAGGCTTCCTAGTAGTCTTAATATAAGATGAGCAACATTAGAAGACCTGCCTGGTTGAATTGGCTATATTTATTGATTTTTATATTCTCAAGCTATGAATTATACATAATGTGGAGTCAAAGATTTTGATTGATGGTACTTGGGCAGAGTTTAAGAATTTAAATATATGGTACGAGCATAAAAGAGTTCTGAATAACATAAACCTAAAACTTAGACTAGGAGAAAATACTGTTCTTATTGGTACTAATGGTTCAGGTAAATCAACTCTTATAAAAACAATTGCTAGAATTAAATATCCTATAGTAGATAAGGAATCTTTTATTAAAATCTTTGGTAAAAACCACATAAATATTTGGGAGCTTCGTACTAAGATTGGATTTCTTTTTAGTGAAATAGATACCAGAATTAAAGGTAATATGCTAACAAAGGATATTATTCTTTCAGGCTATCAGGGGACATTCGGTGTGATAAATAGAAATTTAATAGGAACAAAAGAAAAACAGAATTTGGAAGAATTAATGAATAGCTTAAACTTAATTAAAGTTAGTAAGTATTATTCACAACTTTCAGATGGGCAAAAACGAAGAGTACTAATTGCGAGGTCTATAATTAACAACCCATTAGTTTTAGCCTTAGATGAGCCAACCAATATGCTTGATTTAAGATCGAACTATGAATTACTTAATAACTTAAGCAATTTAAGCAAAAATGGGATCACATTATTGTATACAACTAATAATATTGAAAATATAATAAAAGAAACGAATAGGGTGATATTCTTAAAAGAAGGAGAGATAATTTTAGATGGAACACCTGAAAAAGTTATAACATCTGAAAATATAAGTAATTTATATGATTTCAATATAGCTGTAAGGAATATAGGGGGGTACTGGAGAACATCGCCAGCCTAAAAAGTATTTAAATTAGGTTATTATAATAATTAAAACTAATATTGCTAAGCAACTCCATAATATTCTATTACTTCCTTTTTTCGATAACAAGTTAATGCTGAAGTTTTGTGATTTAAAAGCCGTAGCACCACAAGCAGAACATACTATTCTTCCTCCTAACGATCTATCTGCAATTAATTTTCGAGAGCCACATCTCAGACATATTTTTTCTCCCATAATACTAAAGCCAAGCTTTTAAGAATTTTACAGGCTCTTCCATCGTTTCAGAGAAGCCTAATAAACTTTGACACCTATATGAATATAACAGTTTTTCATCCGAATCAATTAAAAATGTACCTCCTCTTTGAGTAAGAAAAGTTTGATTTTTCATATAAATATTCCAATTAGAAGCTACTTCAATTAAGTTCATCAAACGCAAGGATGCTAATTCGAATGGTCTTAGTGATCCTTTCTCACCAATAAGGTTAAATGATGCGGCCCTAAATCTTATAATATTAGAGAAAGCTATATCTTCATTATCATTAAAAATTTGTCGTGAATTCTTATTACCTAAATATCCACGTAGGACCTCAGGTATTGTTCCAGGAGATTTAAACCCCATGCACATAAGCATAAGATTTATCAAAGGGTTTATAGGTAATGACAAGCCATCATTTAGCAAAAGTTTTTTGTGTAAATTATTTTGATCAACAGTTCTTATATATTTTTCCGGAAGTTTAGTATATTTACAAAAGTATTTTCTAGAATCCTCATTTCCTATACCAATAATATTTAATTTAATGCGAGACTTATCTATGTTAGACAAGTAAGGTCTCAAAGCTTGAATGTACTCAAAGCTATCAAAGTCACCTAATAGTCCTAAGACTACGTAGAGACTTTTTTTTCGTATAATCTTTTTTTTAAGCTCGTCCTCAAATATTCTAATTATCTCTGAGCCATTTAAATTTGTCACTTCGATAAAAAATCAATTTTACTATCAAAAGATAGATATCAGTAGATTGCTATAAATTATACAATTAACATAAATCTATCAAATATTAGACACGGAAAGCAGCAGATAAATACAATTGGATGTATAAAAACTACAATAGTAATAAGCAATGTGAAATGCTAATACGCAGCCGTTTGAAGCTCAAATACTTTAATAGAGCCTTTTAACAAATTACTCTCGTGCAGACCTACGGGAACCCAAACGTTACCTACGCTTGGTATGCGGGCAACTCAGGGACGACGAACCGTTCAGGAAAATTCATCGCAGCTCATGCAGCACATGCTGGTTTGATGATGTTCTGGGCAGGAGCTTTTACTCTCTTTGAACTCGCTCGTTATGACTCATCGATTCCGATGGGTAATCAAAACCTTATTTGCCTTCCACATCTAGCTGGTCTTGGCATTGGAGGTGTCTCAAATGGTGTTATTACAGAACCATATGGTTGTACTGTTATAGCAGTTCTTCACCTAATTTTTTCTGGTGTACTTGGCGCTGGTGGCCTTTTACATTCCATGAGATATGAAGGAGATCTCGGAAATTATCCAGAAGGTTCCAGAGCTAAAAAGTTTGACTTTGAATGGGACGACCCAGACAGGCTTACTTTTATTCTTGGACATCATTTAATCTTCTTGGGTCTAGGAAACATTCAATTCGTTGAATGGGCAAGAATTCATGGAATCTACGATTCTGCTCAAGGTATAACTAGAACAGTTAATTACAATCTAGACCTTGGAATGATTTGGAATCACCAAGCAGACTTCTTAACCATAAATAGTTTGGAAGATGTTATGGGTGGTCATGCATTTCTAGCTTTTTTCCTAATAATTGGAGGAGCATTCCATATTGCTACAAAACAATATGGTCAATACACAGAATTCAAAGGCAAAGGACTCTTATCAGCGGAATCAGTGCTCTCGTACTCTTTAGCTGGAGTAGCTTACTGTGCATTCGTTGCAGCTTTCTGGTGTGCAACAAATACCACAATTTACCCAACAGATCTTTATGGTGAGGTACTGAGTCTTAAGTTTGAGTTCGCGCCTTATTTTGTTGATACTGCAGATCTACCAGCCGATGCGCATACAGCCAGAGCATGGCTTTCAAACGTTCACTTCTATCTAGGTTTCTTCTTCTTGCAAGGTCATCTATGGCATGCACTAAGAGGAATGGGCTTCGACTTCAAACGAGTTGGTAAAGCGTTTGACAATATGGAAAGCGCCAAAATCACAGCTGGTTAATTAAATCATCCGTGCTTTTGCATAGATTTACTTAATCCTCAAAATCAAAAGAGTCTCTTTTTTATTAAAGAGGCTCTTTTTTTATTGCTTTAAACAAAATTCTTTTCTTATCTTACATTCCTTTTTCATGAGCAACTCACGACAAAGTTCGTATCATTCGTCACTATCCAGGTTATCAAAAGAACGAATCTCTCAACAGGCATGTTGCTATTGAGAATCGGTTGCAAAAGCGCGCTCTTTTAGTGTATTTTGATATTTATTCTCATTAGCAGAAGTAACCATTAAATATATGAATTACAGATTCCTTCCAGACGGGCCCGTGCCAAAGGTAAGGCTTGCTGTTGGCCAAACAGTTCTTATAGATCCATCTGCTCGTACAGGTGGTTCATGTTTAGAGGTTCTTGACGGTATAGCAAGAGTTTATTGTCCTTGCGAGGAAACAGAAGGAATGACTCTGGCCTTTCTACAATCTGGCGATCAACTAAGGACTGACAGATTATGTAGTGAAGGAATTTGTGTAGAAGCTCTAACTACACTTTGCTTTAGAAGTGATACTGAAGCATCTGAATTAAATGGATTTGATGCTGTCAATGAATGGACATTACAGCTTTTAAGAATTAGGCATTTAGGAAATGCTGAGCAAAGACTTCAGGCCTTATTTGCTCTCCTTGTTAATAGACTTGGCAGGCGCTGTGGTGACTGGTGTCAATTGCCTTTCAGGCTTACACACGAAAGAATTGGTGAATTAATTGGCTCAACACGAGTAACTTCCACAAGATTAATCAGCAGACTTAGATCAGCAGATTTATTAATGGTGCCTTCTGGAGAAAGTACTTTAAGTTTGGCTCCTGAATTTATAGAAGAATCACCATTATCTGCATAATAAAAATGTATAATTCCTTAACTATTTCCGACTCCTTAATTGGTAGTTTATGCAGAGAGATTGATTACATAAGAGAAAGGTATAAACAGGTTACAAACTCACTTCAAAATTGTAAAAATCAACTTTTAAAAGTTCGCTTAGACAAAGAGATTACAGAATTAAAGCACAGGCAAAGTGAATTACAACATATTTCAAATGAATTTATAAATAATGCAGAACTAAGCATCTCTAAACAATTTCTATACGAACTATGCCAAAGGCCCCTTGATTATATTTATAAGAAATAATTTAACTATTGATAGCTATTTATTTAATTAAGAAAGTTCTCCATCTATTATTAAAATTGCTGAAGCTTCGTTATTAGCGAGTTTAACTCTAGACAATAAATAAGCAAAATCATCTTCTGATTTAGTCTGATTATCAATAATTGGATCTAGAAAAACATTAGTCCTTGTATCACTTGACCTTTCAGCTGTTGAATATATCTGTTGAACAGAAGTAGTTACGTCACTCTCCAACTGAAATGAATCTGATATAACTTCTTCGATCGATTCCCACTCTTGCTTTGGGGCTGCTAGATCATGAAGGACAACAGTTTGTCCCCTTGCTACAAGATAGTTAGCAAATTTTGATGAGTGCTCATGTTCAGAAAGTGATTCTTTTTTAAAGTAATCTGAGAAACCTCTTAGATCTCTCTCTAAGAACCATATTGAAATTGCAAAGTATTGTGCGCTAGCATTTCTCTCCATAGTTAAATGGTGATAAAGCATTTCAACCAACGCAGGATCCATGGGTTGTGCAATTGCACGACCCGCTGAACTAGAAGTCATATTCAGCCTCTTCAGAGTTGTATCAGCCATAAAGAAAAAGGGAAATCATCAGATACAAGTAATAAACTCTAAATGTCAATTAACTTGTTACAACAAATGATACAAGATAAATATAAAAATTAAAGGTCAAGCTACTTTTTACTTAATCATGAGATGATAATGAATATCAGTTGCTATAGGGAAATTGTTTTAAATGTATTTTGAATCTATATCTATGCCTATATCCCTTAGAGAAAAATACGGTATATATCATAATAAGAAGAAAAAATGTAAGCGTCAAAAATGTTCAAATTGGAAAGGTGGAAAATGTAAATGCTGTAAATAGTTGTTTGAACTTTATCAAATTACTTAAGACTTGAGAACACATGATATACATCCAGGGAAAAGGTAACCATATTTGCCTGAGATAAATTTAATATCGCAATTATTGCCAATGCACAAATCTGAATCTATAGGCATTGATACTCTTAGTATTTTTTCTCCATATTGGACTCTAAATATCCAAGAATTGTTATTAAATTCTCTACTTTTAATTAAACCTTTACCATTTTCAGAGTAACTAATTTCAATTGAATCTTGGTCTACCATTAAAATATTAGGTTCTGCCTTAAGTAGATAAGGTTTAACAATGACTGAGCCAAAGGGTGTTGAAAAATCATCTTTTTTATGTACAATGTTAATTAAATTATTTTGTGAAACAAAGTTACCTACAAAGGGTGTTTTTGGTTTTGTAAGAAGATCTATAGCCGAAGCACATTGCTCAATAGATCCCTTTCTCATTACAGCGACACGGTCACATATACCAAGAGCTTCTTGGGGATCATGAGTAACTAAAATACCCGAGGCTGAACATGAATTAAGCACACGAGATAGTTCATTGCGGAGTCTATATCTGACTTCAACATCTAAGCTACTAAATGGTTCGTCTAATAACACTAAAGAAGGGCTTGGAGCCAATGCTCTGGCTAAACCAAGTCTCTGTCGTTGTCCGCCAGAAAGTTCATGGGGAAATCGCTTTCTAAATTCACGAAGACCTAATAACTCTAAAAGCCAATTAGCTCTACTCATGTCATGTTTTTTTGTTAATCCAAAACAAATATTTTTCCATACATTCAAATGCGGAAAAAGAGCATAATCCTGGAAAACCATTCCAATCCCTCGCCTCTCAGGCGGTAAAACATATGACGGTGAAGATATATTTTTATTTTGATAGACAACTGAACCCTCACAAGGCTTCTCAAATCCAGCGATTATCCTTAATAAAGTAGTTTTACCACAACCAGAGGGACCTAATAGGCCTAGTAGTTCTCCTTGATCTAGAGATAAATTTATTCCACTAAGAGTTAGTCCGTTATCTGAAATATCTCCATAGCCATGGCTTAGGTTAGTAACCTCTAGATGAACATTATTCACGGTTTAAGGGAGCAAATAACATGAACCAACTGCAAAGAGCAAAATTGATAATGACAAGGCTAGATGAGAAATATCCTAATCCACCTATTCCCTTATATCATACTAATACTTATACCTTACTTGTAGCAGTTCTGCTAAGTGCACAATCTACAGATAAAAAAGTCAACGAAATAACTCCAGAATTATTTAAGAGGGGTGATAATGCTAAAGATTTATACAATTTAGGACAAAAAGGTATTTATGAATGTATAAAACAGCTTGGACTCGCTAAAACAAAATCTAAAAATATATATAACCTATCAAAAAGTATCGCTAGAGAGTTCAATAATATTGTGCCAAAGGGTTTTGAAATACTCGAGTCATTTCCAGGGGTTGGCCATAAAACAGCTAGTGTTGTCATGGCGCAAGCATTTGGAGAACCTTCTTTTCCTGTTGATACTCATATTCATAGGTTAGCTCAAAGATGGGGACTAACCTCTGGTAAAAGTGTGAAACAAACTGAGGTAGACCTCAAAAGAATATTCCCCAAAGATCAATGGAATAAGTTACATCTACAGATAATTTTTTATGGGCGCGAATACTGTAGTGCAAGAGGGTGTAATGGAACAAAGTGTGAGTTATGTAAGGAACTATTCCCAAGTCGTAAAAAAGGTATATTATGTAAAAAAGCCTAATAATGACATTTACAAAATATTTAATCACAGTAGAAACAAAATAAAGTTAATATGTCTAATAATGTTTAGCTATTTGATAAAAAGTGAAGATTGCTGTAAGTGGTGCCTCTGGCAAAACCGGTTTTAGAATAGCCGAAGAAGCTCTCAAAAGTAACTACACAGTTAGTTTAATAACAAGAAAAAATTCCACTATTCCCTCTACTTTGGAATCATGTCAAATCAATAGATTATCTGGTTTCAATAAAGAAGAGCTAGATCAAGCTTTAAATGCAATAGACACTCTTTTTATAGCTACAGGTGCCAGGCCTAGTATTGACCTTACTGGACCAGCTAAAATTGATGCCTGCGGTGTTGCTCAGCAAGTAGAAAGTTGTCAGCGAGTGGGAGTAAAGCGAATTATTTTAGTCAGTTCACTATGCGTAGGTAAGCTATTTCATCCATTAAATCTATTTGGACTTATATTACTTTGGAAAAAAGTAGGAGAACAGAAGTTAATAAACAGTGGAATAGATTGGACTATCATTAGACCTGGTGGGCTTAACGAAACAGAAGATAATCTGAATAAACAATCTATAAAATATACAAGTAGTAAAAGACAAGAAGAAGGTTCCATACCAAGACGATTAGTTGCAAAATCATGCATAGAAGCACTGAAAACAACTTCTTCAATAGGTAATATTATAGAAATAACTAGTAATGAAGAAAATAAAAGAATCTCTATGAAAGAAGCTATTAAAGGCTTTAATATCGTAGGAAATTAATTACACCATAAAAATAAAGATGGAAACAAATCCTAAGATCGATTCATTGCAGCTAATGCTTACGGACCTAAGAACAAGAAATGAATCTATTCGCCACAAAGCTGCATTTAAAGGCTGTCAGCCGGAATTCCAATCGCTTGTATCTAGGTTAATTAAACAATTAGAGAATGAACTTAGCCAAGAAAAAAAAGGCTTACGTAATAACTAAAAAACTAATATGTGATTTACTTTATATAAATACTAACCCAACTCAAGACAAGCCAAGCCATATATTTCCCTCATTGAAATTGAAGGCTGATTGCCTCTATACATCCTCACAGTATGCGAAATAGGCTCGAAATTGAGCGACCTAAATAATTTGTTTGATTCTGTATTTCGTCCAGGAGAATCTATTAGAATCACACCTGAATAGTGACTTGTTAGATTGCTTAAAAGATAAGACGCAAGATCGGGTGTATCTGCTATTAAAGGTCCGATACGATATCCTGAACCATTTCTAAGTAAACAAGGTCTAATTCTGCTAAAGCCTACGCATAGACCTTTTTTATTCACTAGAGCTAGGACTGTTCCAGATTGGTGTGAAAGCCAATCAGAAAGAAAATGAGGTCTAGGAGTATATTCTTTATTTTTATCGTATTCCTGTATCATATCTTGAGGAATCTCAGAACCTTCCAGGAGAATGTATTTCTTAGAATAAAAATCATAGTTAGTTATATTAAGACTTTGATTAAAGCAAGATATTTGCCATCGAGTAGTTATAGAAGATGATTTAAACCCCCATTTCTCATAATCATTTATTCGATCAAGTGCTGCTTCTATACCAATACAATCTATTGTGTCTAGCTTATTTAAAACGTGCCTCCATAATTGAACCCCATATCCATTACCTCTATATATCTTATCTATAATGAATAAACCCAAGAAACCATAAAGTTGATTATATTTTATACCAGCAATACATCCTATAGGCTTGTCATTTATGGACCCAATCCATAGGCCTTGGTTATCAGTATTTCTATATATGTCAACATCACCTAGACCAGGAGCAAAACCCTCATTTCTAGCCCAGTTTGTAACAGTATCTATGTCATCTACTAATAATTTTCTTATATTAAAGTCTTTATTCTTCATCTTTTTCGCTCTGAACAAGCTCGATGTTATAAATCATAGGTGCTATAAATAAAAATAAAATCCACCACAAAGTAATTAAAAAAGAAGCAATAATAGTAAGCCAGAAATTTTTAAAGGTTACAAATATAATTATTATAGATAAAACTCCTGTAATTATAATTGACCATGGCTGACACCATTTAGGTTTTGAATCCCAATAATGATTCTTAGTAAAACTTGATAAATGTAAATTCATTTATTATTTATAGAGATCACCTTTTTGATATAGTTCCAAGAAATCATCATATCCTCCTCGGAAAACACCATCTAGAAATATTTGTGGAAAGGTAGAACTACCACTTCTCTTTTTAATAGATTCGAAATTTGCGTCACTATTTATATTAATAATTTTGTGAGGTATTTTATTAGTAGAAAGAATTTTTTTTATATTATTAGACCATGGACAATTAGGTAGAGTTGCTACTTCAAGGACAAATGAAGTCAAATTGGTAGTTGTAAGTTTGCTCTCCTGAGAGTTTATTAGAATATCTGCTCCCTTAAGTACGATTGCTCCTTGCTCCAAGTGCCCTCCCCATACACGACAGTCTCCATCTGAAATAGCTAAATGCAAATGGACACTTTCTGGTGAGATAGTTCCATTTAAACTTATTATTTCAAGTGTTCCATCAAAAGAAGTCTTTGTTTTATTTTTAGGGCATTGAACTACTGCCTTAGAAAGGTCACCAACAACACCAACTATAAAACCATTTATATTATTTTTACGAGCAAATTCTGCAATAGAAAGTTTAAGATCAACGCCAGGGTTTAATTTTAGTCTATTCATATTTAGAAGGTAAACTATGTATAAAAGATAAGAATTCCTAACTACATAAAATTAATTCCCTTCAAGGCGACGAACAATGTAAAGCATAGCTACCAAGGACGCTGCTAAAACAAACAGAAGGAAAGATGTCATTTGATTTTATTTTTATTATAATAATTACATAAAAACTACCATTTACGCTTTTTTTTAACTATAATGTAAAAGAAAGCTAATATAAGAACTGAAATGCTACAAATTAATAGAGATATTTAACTAAATGCTTAATCAAAAAGTTCTAATAAATAAATGAGTGTATTAAAACCTAGCCTTTACAGAAAATTAGCTGATTTAATAACAATTTCCAGAATGTTTATAGGGGTTCCAATACTTATAGCACTTTCTATAGATCAAATATTAGTCGCATGGATATTACTTTTGTTAGGAGCTTTTAGTGACTGGATGGATGGATGGTTAGCAAGAAAAGCAGGCGGAGGATCCAAGCTAGGGGCTCAACTTGATCCGCTAGCAGACAAGATAATGCTTTTGGCACCAATTATTTGGTTGGCCAAGAACAATGTAATTCCATTATGGTCAGTTTGGTTGTTAATTAGTAGAGAGCTAGTTGTTACAGCCTGGAGGAGCAATGATAGAAGGGGTGGTCCTGCTTCAATTTTAGGAAAGATTAAAACATCTCTTCTTTTTTCAAGCGTAATATTATTAACTCCTATATCTTTTGTTAATTATAACCTATCAACAAGCCTTCATGTTATTGGCATAATATTTTTCTGGGTGTCTTTATTTATTGCAATCCTTTCTTCCTATAACTATGTTAATAACCAATTAAGTTAATGTCTAAACTGAAATCTGGCTTTTCATTTTTATTGATTAAATAATCATTCTGAAAGCTTTCACGTAAGCCTTCGTTTAACTCTATTCTTGGAGACCAATTTAAATGGTTTTCTATCAAACTAATATCTGTAAAAAAATGATTAAGTCTTAAAGGGAATATCTTACGTGCTTTTTTATCAATTTTAGAAGGATCAAATGAGAAAAGTTTAATATCATTAGGGTCTTTACCACATGCTAAAGCAGAAGAGTAAATTAATCCTCTGAAAGTAATTGCTTTTTTGCCCGAGCAATTATAAATACGATTATTAGAAACTTCTTTTTCTAAAGATAATGACATTGCTTCAGCAAGGTCATTAACATGACCTAGTTGAGTAATTGTATTACCTTCATTAGGTATTGGTATGGGTCGGTCATTTAAAATACGTTCAAAGAACCATTTCTCTATTGGGTTGTAATTTCCAGCTCCATAAATATATGTTGGTCGAAAACTAGTAAAGGGAACCTTTGATAACCTCAGCCAATTCTCTGTTTCTGCCTTTCCAATATGCCTACTCTCTAAGTCAACTTTAGAATCCTCCGTTAATGGTAACGTCTCGCTATCTGCATAGATTCCAGCAGAACTGACATAGAGAAATCTATTCGCAGGAGGACCCGTAATATCTAAAACTTTTTTAGTTTGATCTTTTGTCCTCCCGGAACTATCAATGATTACATCGAATTTAAGACCATTTAATTTCTCAATTTCATCTCCATTTCGATCACCTTGAATATGTCTAACGTTGGAAGGGAGGGAATTCACTCCTCTAGTAAAAATTGTTAGGTCATGCCCTTGTTCTTGTAATTTACCCAACAAGGCCTTACCTACAAAGCGAGTGCCTCCCATAATAAGGATCTTCAAAATGTTAAAGCGAATTACTTTTCTATTGAAGCGCGTTAAGTGCTTGGCAAACAAAACCTTTGCAATGCAGGATATATAAAGAAGAAAAATTGTTTGTGATTGAAATTATTCCAGCCATTGATCTACTAAAAGGCAGCTGCGTTCGATTAGTCCAAGGTGACTACAACGAAGTTACTGAATTTAACGACAATCCTTCCCAGCAAGCACTTTTATGGCAAACATTAGGAGCAAAGCGACTACATCTAGTGGATTTAGATGGTGCTAAAACAGGAGAACCACTTAATGACTCGGCAATAAGAAAAATAAAAGAAAAGTTATCTATACCGATTCAAATTGGAGGGGGAATAAGGACTATCCAAAGAGCTGAGGATTTAATTGAACTCGGAGTCGATAGAGTGATCCTAGGAACAATTGCGATTGAAAATCCAAATATCATAGAAAAGCTTTCAGAAAAACATCCCAATAAGATAGTTGTAGGTATAGATGCAAAAGAAGGCAAAGTTGCAACTAGAGGATGGACAAATAATTGCGAAATGGATGCTACTGAACTAGTAAAACGATTTTCTCAAACAAATATCGCGGCAATTATTTGCACAGATATTTCTACTGATGGGACATTGATGGGTCCAAATTTAGATTTTCTTAGAGAACTAGCTTTAATATCTACTGTCCCCCTCATTGCATCGGGAGGGATAGGCTCCATCTCAGATATACTTTCTATACTACCGTTAGAACAAAATGGTATTAATGGTTTGATTATTGGTAGAGCACTTTACGATGGGGCGTTTGATTTAGCAGAAGCCTTAAAAGTAGTTAAAAACCAAGATCTCCAAGATATAGTGAATGCTAATAAGGATCAAGCTTGATAATCTCCCGAAATGATTAAATCTAGAAAAAGTCATTAAGCCTAAAAAGGACTGGAAGAGAAGGAGAAAGTTAGTTAAGTTTTAGGTTGAAGGCTATTTGGCAAATCAATTGATTGAAGGCGCTCCTAAACAAGTACTGCTTTTAGCACCGGACTTACTTGGGGAATCACTATCACTTCAATTAGGTTCTGATGATTTAAATTTAAAATTTTGCCTTAAAAAGGAAGACCTAAATAAACACCCATCACTTATCATTTGGTCAATAGAAAATGTTCAAAATGCAAATACAACAATACTTGAGTTGAAACGTCTAAGAAAGAGATGGAATCAAGCTCCTATACTTTTGCTATTACCTACAAAACTAACTATTAGATCATCGCAAATACTTAATTTTGAATGCGATGGAATCCTTCAAGATCCAGACATTGAATTAGTAAAGGAAACAATATCAACTCTATTAGGTGGAGGTAGAGTTATAAGACTCAATGAATCCATTGATGGAAGCCAGATAAAAAAAGCACCAGTCTTTGACCTTAGAAAAAAACTACTAATAAATAGTCTTGAAAACACAAACATGGAACTTAGCAAATTAGACTTGCTAGAACATTCCTCTCATAAAAATTTCTTGCTTTTATTGGCAATAAGAGCAAGAAGACGAGAGGTTAAAAGTGCTCGTTCATTATTACTTTGGTTCTGGTCTCCTATCAATTCATCGCTAACAATAAATAACAGTCATAAATATAATATTAAAAAATCATATTCTACTAGTATAACAATACCAGAAAAGAATACAAAGGCCATATGGAATGAAATTCATCAACATATAAAAGAATCTATTGAGCATAAAATAACTAATAAAAGTAAGAATATCTTTGCTATACAAGGGCTCAGACAAGAAAAGCAAGTACTTCTTTTCTCAACCCTTTTACAACAACTTGATTATTTGTTAATCAAACTCCAAGATGTGAGTACTAAAGAACAAGCTTATATTGATTCTTGGTTCTCCTTAGAACCTGAACTTAGGAAACAATCATTAAGAGACTTTACTGGAAATTACTCGAGACTATTTCTAAATGGTGAGTCTGTAAGTATTTCAGAAGAACTTTTAAAGATAATTGATTTAAATGAAGTTGATGAAGAATTACCTTTCCCCTCTCTAATGCTGGACTCTTTAATACTTAATAAGCCTTTACTATTAGAAGGCAACCTACTCCCTCCAGATGATCCAAGAGCTTTAATAAAATTAGAGATGTTGATCATGAATTGGTTAATACGTACAGCTGAAATAATTAGTTCAGAACTAATTAGTGCATGTTCAGAATGGCCTGAACTTAGAGAGTATCTCCTAAAGCCATCCCTTATTTCAACAAGAGAACTTGAAAAACTTCGTAATCAATTAAATTATCAACGCAGGTGGCAATATCTTATTGATCATCCCATTCAGCTATATGAAAGTAAACGTCAACTATTTAAGTTTAATGAAGGAAATATTGAATCTGTCCTTATAAATGAGCCGAGGGATAATGATTTACGAAGATTAGGCTGGTGGCAAAAGCAAGTAACTCTTTTGATAGAAACAAGGGATGCTCTGGCGCCGCAACTTCAATCATTATTGAAATATATAGGCGATTTGATGGTTGTATTGCTAACAAATGTATTAGGTCGAGCTATTGGTTTAGTAGGTAGAGGTATTGCGCAAGGTATGGGTAGAACTATTTCAAGATAAATCGCTTATTCAACTTCTAGATCTCTACAGCATAGATTTAAATTATCCATCTAAACATAATGTATAGAGTCACCTCTTTTGCTTTAACTCTTATTCTATCTCTAGTCTTTCTACTAGTATCTCCTGCATTTGCAGCAAGAGATACCAATAGTTTTGACGGAAATATATTCCCAATATATGCCGGAAATGGATCATTAGTACCACCTCAATCAACAATAGAAAGTTCGCTAAATAATAAAAGGACTAGTGTTATTGTTTTTTATCTTGATGACGACGCCAACAGTAAACAATTTGCTCCAGTTGTATCTGGACTAAAATTACTTTGGACATCTTCAATAGATATTATTCCTTTAACAACAGATGAATTATCAAGAGGAATGACAGATGATATTACCAACCCTGCTTATTATTGGCATGGAAAAATACCACAATTAGTAGTTCTAGATGGAGAAGGTAATATTTTGCTAGATGAAGAAGGACAAATACCAATCGAAAAGATCAATTCTGCAATAAGCTTGGCTTCTGGATTAGAAGCACCAGATTTCAATATATCTATCAAGAGCTTTAACGAATACAATAGTGATGCTTCTAAAGATGGATATACAGATCCACGTTAGTTAAGATAATATTAAATAATTAATCTTTAAATGAATGATTCCTTTAAATCTAATATAATTAGAATATTATTTTAATTATATATAAGCTATAATCATATAAACATGACAAATATAATAATACTAATTTCAATAGTAATAATCATTATATTCATTTATTCATATAAGATAACAACTAAATCTTCTCCGCTTATACTTAAACCAGAGAAATGGTTTACGAATAAAAAGAAATCATCAATAGAAATTATAGGCACAATAAAAATCAGTAATCCTGATAAGAGAATCGAAGTAATGATTCCTGAATTTAAAGTAGAAGCAAAGTTACTAGGAAATAGAAGATTAAGTAAATTTAAGTTAAAAACAAAAATCACACCAAATCATCCTGACATGTCTCCTAGAGAAGATGACTACTGGCAGGCTTATATAGTTAAATCTAAATCACATACAAATATTAACATTAGGCTAAATATTGAGCACAAAAAGGATTCAAACTTACTAAAACAATTAGATAGTATATGGGTAGAGATTGTATGGATTAACTATGGACCATTTGGAAGAGAGAAAAGACTTGATGGTTTTGTAATACCTTTAACTTTACCATTGGATTCTTCTCCCAATAAGAAATATTTAGATCTTGAAGATTCTAGTAAAATTACAACTTTAGCTATCAAGACACACAAACTAGGTATCCTAGATGACCCAATGAAACTGATCTATAATTACACCTCTGAACTAATATTACCTGGTGATATTGTAACTATAGGAGAGACACCTTTGGCAATAATGCAAGGTAGATACCATCACCCTAGTTCACTAAAACTAACCTATTTTTCAAAGCTATTATGCATTTTCTTTCATCCCACAAGCAGTTTAGCAACAGCTTGTGGGATGCAAACACTTATTAATGAAGTAGGAGTTTTAAGAGTTATTTTTGCTTTATTTATTGGATCTATATTTAAGATTTTAAAAGTTAAAGGGGTGTTTTATCGATTAGCTGGAAAGCAAGCAAGGTTAATAGATGACATAACAGGCACTACTCCTCCCTATGATCAAATGATAGTGCTTGGTCCACTTCACTCAAAAGATTATTGTGAAAGTGTCTCTAGAAGCCTTGGAGTTCATGTTGCGGTTGTAGATGTAAATGACTTAGGGAAAGTGAAAGTCTTGGCATCAAGCAAGGGTGTCGATTTATCACTTCTAAAGCAAGCATTACATTCAAATCCAGCAGGAAATGCAGATCAACAAACGCCCATAGTGATAGTTAGGCCTTCGTAATACAATTAAGTCAAAAGATCAAAAATATAGATACATTTGGGATAGGCATTACTTTCCCCTTTGCAAAAGCTAAGTAGAAGAGCTATCAAGGTGGATTATCTTCGCATTAGCCACCTATATTTTCTCGCTCTGAAAAAGCAACCTAATAGATTAGCCTCTTTACACTTACTGCTTCTGAAAAATTGGCTTTCTCGTGCAGAAGATATCCTTCCAGCCTTTTTAATGTCAAAGAAACAGCCAATTTGTTTAGTAGCTGTTGAGAATAATGAGCTAATAGCGTCTATTAATATCAAACCGATTAACAAGAGGGGCACTAGCTGGTCTTTTTCGCTACCTAAATGTTTTTCTGAGCCAAAATGGAATACACCTAGAGAAATCAAATTAAGGCTTATAAAAGCATCTTTAGAACTTGAGCCAAAATCAATTCAGAACTGGTTAATAAAATGTCCCTCTTCTTATATAGAAGAACTTTCAATTTTAAGAGAACTTGGATTTCAACCCCAAAAAATGATCCGGAGTTGGTCTATAAACCTCGATAACAAGGACAGGGTACTCTCATATTCAAAAGCAGAATTACCAAATTCATTTCGTTGGGAAAAGATAAATAAAGATAATGCTCGTCTACTTTGGAAAATAGAATTGGCAGGTGAGTCAGTTAACTATAGAGAAATTATTGATCGTCAATCAACAGATCTTATAGAAAAAGCAAATAAATTTAGTGGGGTCTTAATATCAAAAGAAGGGACTGATCTCAATGTCATAGCTGGACTGATTCCACAAGATTTCCCTGAAGATCAAACAACTCTAAAGCTAATTAGGGATTTAGTTTGGGATTCTCGTTTAACTTATGCTATACCTGAAATATTAAAAACTATTTGCATAAATCAAAACGAGATTATTATCGAGACAAATAGTAAGGATGATTATGTAAATAATATACTGAAGTCAATTGGATTAGAGCCTAACATTGAAAATATTATTCTCGGTAAAAGTAATTTAAGAAGAAAAAATAAAACAGCGTTTTCATCAAATTTTAAGACCATAGAAGGAATGCTAGGCGAACTAAACCCAGGAAATTCTCCACTTCCTTCCCCTTCAATCACCCCCCCGATAAAAATTGGTTAGACCTAAACCAACTTCAGTTCTTAGTTTTGATTATGGTCATAAGAGGATCGGATTGGCTGGGTGTGATCCTCTTGGGATAACAGTTACTGCGCTATCTCCAATACATAGAATCTCATTTCAAAAGGATCTAACGCTAATCAAATCACTATGTATAGAAAGGGAAATCAAGGGTCTGATTGTAGGATTACCTCTCGATGAAAGTGGACAAAACACTGTTCAATCAATTCATTGCCAAAACTATGGAATAAAAATTGCAAAGGAACTTGATTTACCATTAGCTTGGGTGAATGAACACAGCAGCAGTTGGGATGCTGGGCAAAAGTACAATCTCCAAAATGATCGTACAGGAAAGCTTGATAGCGCAGTCGCTGCTCTTCTACTTGAACAGTGGTTAAGAGAAGGACCAGAACTTCAACCTGTTTCAAAGCTCGACTCTCCAAGAATCAAATTTTGAGAACCAAAACTCCACAACATTCCGCAAATTATGTCAGATTCTCAATCACCAAAAAATAATGAAGTCCCAACCCTTCTCGTTGTAGATAGCAAGGGCGATGAGCTGCTTTGTTTTCTAGAACAAATCGTGCCTTTATCAGATGTAGAATATGTACTTTTGACACCGGTAGATACACCAGTCTCTTTATTTAGACTTAGAGAAGACAATGATCCTGAACTTATTAAAACAATAGAAAAGAAGGAACCTATTCTTGAAGTAGCAGATGTTGTACTTCAGGAATATGATTTGAAATTAATCAGATCAGCCGTAACCCTTACAATTACAGGTGAACTTGATGAGCCAGAACCAGAAGAACTAGAGGAAAAAGATTTTGATGAAGATTCAGAACTATATGAATTACTTGTAAATTTCAAAGTTAAAGATGATGAATATGGTCTTTATATACCTTTAGATCCTTTCTTTATTGTTGGGAAAATAATTGATGGTAATGCCACTGTATTAGAAGGTGAAGAATTTGACAAAATTCAACCACTAATTGAAGCAGAACTTGAAAAAAGAGATTTCTAAAGGAAATGTATAATAAATTATTAAAGGCAAATTGGGATAGTGGGATTCCTATAACAAATATTCCTCAGAATAGAATAAGAGAAGAGGGAATAAAAGCTCTTTTGATAGATGTAGACGGTACACTTCTTCCTAGAAGTGAAGAACTTGTTCATACTTCAGTCAAGGAATGGATTATGAATACTAAAACACATTGTTCTATTCATCTTATTAGCAATAACCCTTCTAGAAATAGAATCAAAAGGATTGCATCACAGTTAGATATTAACTTTACGTTTGGAGCCGGAAAACCTAGAAAAAAAAAGCTATTAAACTGTCTAAATAAGATAGACTTAGAAAATTCACAAATAGCAATAATAGGTGATAGAATCTTTACTGATATATTAGGAGGTAATAGAGTTGGTATATATACAATCTTAGTAAAAGCAATCGGGTCAAATGGAAAATCTAAAAATATTAATTATGTTCAATTCATAGAAAAAAGTCTTGCTAAATTAATTATGGGAGTTAGTAAGAGATGACGTTATGGACAATAAAAATAGGCACAAGCCTTTTAAGAGGTAATAAAGAATTTAGTACTAATAAAATAATAGAAACATACTGTGGATTTATAGCTGAATCTAAAGCTAAAGGTGACCAAGTAATTATTGTATCTAGTGGTGCTGTTGGCCTGGGATGCAATCGACTTGGATTAAAGGTTAGACCAAACGACCTGAATTCCCTACAAGCAGCAGCTGCAGTAGGGCAAGGTTATCTGATGTCACTTTATGAAAGTGCTATGAAGAAATATGGATACAATGTAGCGCAAATACTTCTAACACGTTCTGATTTCGAATCCAAAAGATGTTTTAAAAATGCTTCCTTAACTATAAAAAAACTTCTTGATTGGAAAGTGTTGCCAATTATCAATGAAAATGATTCAATTGCTAATGAAGAATTGAGGTATGGCGATAACGATACATTATCTGCTTTAGTTTCTACTGCTATATCAGCAGATCAATTAGTTTTACTAACTGATATAGATAAATTATATTCATCTGACCCTAAATTTGATAAAGATGCAAAGCCTATAACTGATGTACATAGTTCAAATGAAATAATACAAATACAAAGCAATTCAAATGAATCTAATAATTGGGGTACGGGTGGGATAAAAACTAAGTTAACAGCTGCTCAAATTGCCACCAAAAATGGAATAACAGTTCATCTTGCTGATGGGAGAGAGCCAAAAATTCTAAAAGACATTTTAAAAGGTTCTCGCGGAGGAACAGTATTTCATCCAAATCCAAAACCAATAGGCACAATGAAGAGCTGGCTTGCCCATGCCTTATATCCTCAAGGGACACTTCATGTAGATGATGGTGCTTATAATGCAATTCAAAATAAAGGGGCGTCTCTTCTTATTGTTGGCATAATTAATATTGATGGGGATTTTGCAAAAAACCAACCTGTAAAAATAGTTAATCTTGAAGGAATAGAAATAGCTAAAGGAATAAGTTCAATAAGCAGTGAGTCAATTAGGCGTTTTATAAATAATCGTATAAAATCAACTCAATACCCTGTTGTTGTTCACAGAGATGTTCTAGTACTTTCTAGTGAATTACTTATTTAACAAATTATCAGCTTCTTATTATTTATTTAATTATGGAATTTAGTAAATTAATAGAAATTCTAAATAATGGAGATTCTGGTCTAATAGATCATAATTTATCATCTAATCCTGAAATTAATTCAGCAGCTTCTCTCGAGAAAGCAGAAGTAAATCAAATTAGTTTTATTGAGAATGCGAGCTATCTTTTTAATGAAATCAATCAAACTAAAGCTTCAGCACTAATTCTTGGAGAAAAGGTTGACATAACAGAAAAATTAGATTTAAAGAATATTGCTTGGGTAACAGTTAAAAACCCTAGAATTGCTTTTGCAGAAATATTAGAAGAAATTAATCCTACAAAAGTTTTCCCTGAAAGTATTCATCCATCTGCTGTCATAGGTAATAATGTAAAGATAGGAAAAAACATATATATTGGTGCAAATGTATGCATTGATTCAAATACCAGAATTGGTGATAATTCAATTATTCACTCAGGGGTAGTGATTTATGAAAATGTTGTTATAGGTAAAAATAACGAGTTACATGCAAATTGCGTTATTCATCAATATTCAAATCTAGGAGATAATTGTATAATCAACTCAAATGCAGTTATTGGGTCAGAAGGGTTTGGGTTTATTCCAACAAAAAGAGGCTGGAGAAAGATGCCTCAAACAGGAAAAGTAATATTAGGAGATAATGTTGAAATAGGTTCTTGTTCAACTGTAGACAGACCTGCTGTTGGTGACACTGTCATTGGTTCAGGGACAAAAATAGACAACCTAGTTCAAGTTGGACATGGTGTTCAAATTGGCAACCATTGTGCAATGGCTTCTCAAGTAGGTATCGCAGGTGGGGCAAAAATAGGAGATGGGGTTATTCTTGCAGGCCAAGTTGGAGTAGGAAATCGTGTAAAGGTAGGCTCAAATGTAATAGCAAGCTCCAAGTGCGGTATTCATACTGATATCGAACCTGAGCAAGTAGTTAGCGGATTTCCTGCTATCCCAAATAAGCTTTGGTTAAGATGTGCAGCAAATTTCAAAAAGCTGCCTGAACTGGCAAAAGTAATTAAGAAACTTAATGGTTCTGTTTAAGATTAGAGAATTGAAAAATAAAAGCCGAAAAGTCACCTAATGGCCTCTCACAAAATAACCCTTTTAACTGGCGATGGGATTGGTCCTGAAATCTCAATTGTTGCAAAAAAAATACTTGCTGCCTTAAGTGAAAAACATAGTATTACTTTCACCATTGAAGAGAAACCATTTGGTGGTCAAGCTATTGAATTAACAGGGAAACCACTACCTGAAGATACTCTAAATTCATGTAAAGCAAGTGATGCCGTACTCCTAGCAGCTATAGGAGATCCGAAATATGACGATCTTCCCAGGGATCTCAGGCCTGAAACTGGCCTTCTTAACTTAAGAGCAGGCCTAAACCTATTTGCAAATATAAGACCAATAAAAATACGTCAAGCCTTAATAAGTTCAAGTTCATTGAAAAGTGAAATAATCAAAGATGTTGATCTAGTCGTCGTAAGAGAATTAACTGGTGGTATATATTTTGGCCAACCAAAAGGAAGAATTTCTACTGAAGAAGCAGGTGAAAGGGCTTTTAATACTATGACTTATTCAGATTATGAAATAGACAGAATCGCTAAAATAGCATTTGATTTATCAGAAACTAGAAGAAAAAAGATATGTTCTATCGACAAAGCAAATGTACTGGAAGTAAGCCAACTCTGGAGAGAAAGAGTTATAAAGGCTCAAGAACAATATCCCAATATCGAATTAACTCATCAGTATGTAGACAATGCAGCAATGCAATTAGTTAGAGAACCAGCTCAGTTTGACGTAATACTTACAAGCAATCTTTTTGGGGACATTATTAGTGATGAAGCCGCAATGCTTACTGGCTCAATAGGAATGCTCCCATCAGCATCTCTTGGAGAAGATGGTCCTGGCGTTTTTGAACCTGTACATGGTTCAGCACCTGATATCGCTCACAAAAACTTAGCCAATCCGATTGCAATGATTCTTTCAACAGCAATGATGCTGAGAACAGGTTTGATGGAATATAAAGCAGCTACAGATCTAGAGAATGCCATTGATAAGGTTCTGGGAAAAGGATTTAGAACAATTGATTTAAATAGAGATCAATCAAATACAAAATTAGGTTGCAGGGAAATGGGAGACCAAATCATCAAAGCAATTAATGGAATATAAATTACAAGATTAAGAAAGTGTCTCGAACAATCCAAAACTAATACTATGACCTGCGAAAATCTATAAGTAATTTTTAAAGACAGAGCAGAGATGTCGAAGCGCCATCCAGTAGTTGCTGTTACAGGTTCATCAGGAGCTGGTACAAGTACCGTAAAAAGAGCCTTTGAGCATATTTTTGCTCGGGAAGAAATAATACCTGCTGTTGTAGAGGGGGATAGTTATCACAGATTTGAAAGAAGTCCTATGAAAGAAGCAATGGCTGAGGCTCTTGCAAAAGGGGAAAATTTCTCTCATTTTGGTCCTGAAGCAAATTTGTTTGACAAGCTCGAGGAACTCTTCCAAACATATGGACAAAATGGAGGTGGCAAAAAAAGATACTATTTACATAGTCCAGAAGAAGCTGAAGAGCATAATTCAAGACTAGGGACAAAATTAATCCCCGGTCAGTTCACTCCATGGGAAGAAATTCCCAAAGGTACTGATGTACTTTTCTACGAAGGTTTACATGGTGGTGTTGTTGGAGATAATTATGATGTTGCTAAGTATGCTGATCTATTAGTAGGAGTAGTTCCAATAACTAATCTAGAATGGATTCAAAAAATTCATCGTGACAATGCTGAAAGGGGATATTCAGCAGAAACAATTGTAGAAACAATCTTGAGAAGAATGCCTGATTATATTAATCATATTTGCCCTCAATTTAGTCGTACTGATATAAACTTTCAACGAGTTCCAACTATTGACACCTCAAATCCATTTATATGTAGAAACATACCAACTCCAGATGAAAGTTTTGTTATTATTCACTTTCGTAAAGGAGCTAGAGAAAAATGGGGAATAGACTTTCAATACCTTTTAGGCATGATAAATGATTCTTTTATGTCAAGTCCAACAAGTATTGTTGTAAATGGAGGCAAAATGGGTTTTGCTATGGAGCTAATACTTACGCCAATTATTCATCGTATGATCGAAGAAAAGAAATCAGCATAGATTAAATTAATTACTATATTTACAATAATAAATTTACTTTGCTTAATCAGTTCTATAAGTTTAGCAAGTAGATTGTAAAATGTATATGAAAATTTTATTTTCTATAGTATATACATTAATAACTATTTGCATCTACATGCAATTATCTTTTACTGCAAGTAATACATTTATCAATTCCTCAATTCAACTAAATGTCACGATCGCGGGAATACTTTTTTATATCTCTATTTACGATATATTCAATCAAAGAATACCTAAATTTCTTGTAGAGATATGTATACTAAATATTATTTTAACATGCATACTAAGGCCATTAAATATTAATCAAGAGCTTATTATTAAGCATGTGATTGCTTCCATTACTTCTTTTGGAGTAATGCAATTAATTTCCATTATTTCGCATAAAACAACAAATAAAACATTGCTTGGATCAGGTGACGCAAAGTTAGCGTCACTAGGAGGCGCAATTTTAGGATTAAATGGTATCTGGACTGCTATTGCCTTTGCCTTTATTGCTGCTGGAATATTCTCCGTCGTAGGTCAACTGACTGGGTTGCTAAAGAGATGGCAGCCTTTCCCATTTGCACCTTTTATTTGTATAGGCATTCAAAGTGTATGGATTCTTGGCAATGACTTTTGGCTTGTTGATGGATTTGTAAGATAATAAAGTCATACAGACCTAGGAATCCTTTAGCTTGTGTCTTTATTCGATTGGTTTGCCGCAAGAAGAAAAGATCAGTTCGTTGGGAAAGTCATCCAAGAAACTGAGGAAAGTGATGGGTTATGGGGCAAATGTCCTGAATGTGGCCAAGTTGTTTATAGAAAAGACCTTCTCACCAACGCAAACGTATGTAGCAATTGTGGGCATCACAGCAGAATAAATAGCGAGGAGAGAATCAAATTAATAGTTGATCAAGGTAGTTTTATTGCTCTAGACAAGAATCTTGCTCCTATAGACCCTCTAGGATTTAAAGATAGACGCGCATATGCCGATAGGCTAAGAGAAAGTCAAGCCAGTACTGGTCTAAAGGATGGTGTAACAACAGGTGTCTGCAGAGTAGAAGAAATACCTTTAGCTCTAGCAGTAATGGATTTTAGATTTATGGGCGGATCAATGGGATCTGTTGTTGGTGAAAAAATTACTCGTCTAATAGAAAAAGCTACATCAAAAAAGCTTCCTTTATTAATTGTCTGCGCATCAGGAGGGGCACGAATGCAAGAAGGAATGCTAAGTCTGATGCAAATGGCAAAAATATCAGGTGCCTTAGAACGTCATAGAGAAGCAAATCTTTTATATATGCCATTACTTACTCACCCAACCACTGGAGGTGTAACTGCGAGTTTTGCAATGCTAGGCGATTTAATACTTGCAGAACCTAAAGCATTAATTGGTTTTGCAGGAAGAAGAGTAATCGAACAGACACTCAGAGAAAAATTACCAGAAAATTTCCAAACAGCTGAATATCTACTTGAGCATGGTTTTGTAGATAAAATCATACCTCGCACAGAACTCAGAAAAACACTTGGGAAACTATTACGTCTTCATGGATTCCAAAAAATAACTATAAGTACCTAACTTGAATGTTTAAATTAATCATCAGAATCGGGATCTACTTATTGTTAATCTCAGGTATATTAATCACTCCACAAAGAAATAACAGTGTATTAGCTTTAGATTCTAAATGGATAGAAGTTATTCCTTCAAAAGCTGGTCAACAATGGTTGGATAAAGATAGTCTAAACAAAATCACAGAAACCAAGATCTCAATCCACACTCGTTTTAGACCTCATAGTAGTAAAAATAAAGCTAATCTTGAAGATATTGATTATATAATGAATATAGATTGCTTAAATAAGCTTTATTTTGATGAATCAATTGATGGAATTAATCAATTTACAAAAAATTGGAAAAATTCAGAGGGTGATTTACTTATTGATGAGACAATCGAATCAGCCTGCTCTTACTAGTTAAATAAATGCAATCTACAAACATAAATAAAAAATCAAAAATAGGTGTTGGATTGGCAGGGTTAGGTTTTGGAGAAAAAGTACATTTACCAGGATTATTTTCAAGTCAAGATCTGGAACCAATTGCACTATGGCATCCACGACCAGATCGTTTAAATGACGCTTGTAAAACTCATGATCTTAAGGGATACGACAATTGGTCAGCCCTACTTAATAATGCCGATATAGATGCAGTAATAATTGCCACTCCTCCAGAACCTCGTTTTAAACTTGCGTATGACGCACTTCAAGCAGGGAAACATCTTCTACTAGAAAAACCAGTTGCTTTAAATAGCGAAGAGATATTAGAGCTCCAGAGCTTATCAATTAAAAAAAAGCTTTCTGTAGCTGTTGACTTTGAATACAGAGCTGTACCTCTTTTCATGCAAGCAAAGCAAATGATAGATGATGACCTTATAGGAACACCTTGGTTAATAAAACTTGACTGGCTTATGAGTAGTCGTGCTGATGAAAGTAGAGCTTGGAATTGGTATTCCGAAAAACAAAGCGGAGGAGGCGTCATTGGTGCTCTTGGAACTCATGCTTTTGACTTATTACATTGGTTTTTTGGTCCTACTAAAAACATAAACGGACTAACATCAACATCTATCCAAAAAAGACCTTCTATCAAAAGCAAAAAACTAGAAAATGTGACAAGTGAAGATATCTGCTTGGCTCAATTAGAACTTTCTAATTTCAAATCACAGCAACCAATTCCTGCACAAGTTACACTTTCAGCCGTTTCAAGGTATGGAAGAGGATTCTGGCTTGAGATTTATGGAAACAAAGGCACTTTAATACTCGGTAGCGATAATCAAAAAGATTATGTTCATGGGTTTGGATTATGGTTTGGTGAAAAAGGTAAAAAGGTTTGTCCCATTACACCAGTAAGTAATCTTGCTTTTGATAGGACTTGGGAAGATGGACGTATTGCTCCAGTTGCAAGAATTCAAAATTGGTGGGCTGAAAGTATAAATAAAGGGAATCCAGTAATTCCTGGCTTAACGGAAGGTTTATTAAGCCAAAGAGTATGTGAAAAGGTTGATCAATCATACAAATCTGGAATGAGACTAACTATCTAAGTCCACTTAATCAGCGCGTTCAAAAAGAAACTAATTGAAGAATTGATCTATTTGCAGGTATTTTTTGATACTTGGAAGTGAGTATTAAATGAAAACCTTAAGCCCATGATCTGAAAAAATTTACTAACTTTATTTTCACTAAATTAAAATGGCTCTTAGTTATTACAAAGAAGAATTAAAGAAGACTGCTTCTTCTCTTGCCACATCAGGCAAAGGGATACTTGCAGTAGACGAATCTACAAAAACAATTGGGAAAAGGCTTGCATCTATCAATGTAGAAAATACAGAAGAAAATAGAAAAGCCTATAGAGGATTACTCTTTACCACTGAGGGACTAGGAGAATACATAAGTGGAGCAATCCTTTTTGAGGAGACTCTTTTTCAGGCACATCCTGATGGAGAACCAATGGTCAAGAAACTTGAGAAACTAGGTGTTATTCCAGGAATTAAAGTTGATAAAGGCTTACGCCCATTAGCGGGTGGTAATGATGTTGAAACATTTTGTTCTGGCTTAGATGGTCTTGTGGAAAGGTCTTCTGACTATTACGCACAAGGTGCTCGTTTTGCTAAATGGAGAGCAGTGCTACAAATAACAAATAATGGTTCTCCATCAAAACTATCTATAAAGGAAAATGCTTGGGGCCTAGCACGTTATGCGAGATCAGTTCAAGAATCTGGATTGGTTCCTATAATTGAACCAGAGATACTTATGGATGGTTCTCACAGCATAAACAAAACTGCCGAAGTGCAAGAAGAGGTAATAAAAGAGGTTTATATGGCGTGTCAGCTTAATGGTGTTTTTTTAGAAGGTACTCTTTTAAAACCTTCAATGACAGTTCAGGGAGCTGATTGTAAAGACAAAGCAGATCCTCAAAAGATCTCTGAATTAACAATTAGGACTATGGAAAGATGTGTACCAGCATCTGTGCCTGGGATTGTTTTCCTCTCTGGAGGATTAAGTGAAGAAGCTGCTTCTATTTACTTGAACTTAATGAACAAACAGCCAAGAAAAGCAAATTGGAATGTAGGTTTTTCTTATGGGAGGGCTCTTCAGCACTCATGTCTTAAAGAATGGGGTGGCAAAAATTTAGAAGCTGGACAGAAAGCTCTGCTGGCTAGAGCTCAAGCAAATTCCGAGGCGTCAAAAGGGATTTATGTAGCAGGGTCTCAACCATCATCTGATGAAGCTCTGTTCGTTGCAGGGTACAAATATTAAATTTTTTACTGTCCAAAAAATAAGTTTTACTCAAAAAAGGTAATTTTGTGTCTGAATGACGTGACATTTCATACCTTTATCTTCTAAAGTCCTGGTCCTTTGGCCTAGGACTTTTTTTTGCCTAGGCCCAATGATATTTCTGAGAAACCAATGGCTCTTGTTCCACTAAGACTCCTCCTTGACCATGCCGCTGAAAATGGCTATGGCATTCCTGCTTTTAACGTAAATAATCTGGAGCAAGTTCAGGCAATTATGGAGGCAGCCTCAGAAACTGATAGTCCAGTAATTCTTCAGGCTTCTAGAGGTGCTCGGACTTATGCAGGTGAAATTTTTCTTCGTCACCTAATTATTGCGGCCACAGAAACATACCCAAACATACCTGTTGTAATGCACCAAGATCATGGGAATGATCCTTCAACATGCTATTCAGCAGCAATAAATGGATTTACATCTGTGATGATGGATGGCTCTTTAGAAGCTGATGCAAAAACACCATCAAGTTATGAATACAATGTTGCTGTAACTAAAAAGGTTGTTGATTTTGCTCATTCAGTTGGAGTGAGTGTTGAAGGCGAACTAGGTTGCCTTGGATCTCTAGAAACAGGCAAAGGAGAAGCAGAGGATGGCCATGGCTTTGAAGGCGAGCTTTCAAAAGACATGTTGCTAACTGATCCTTCAGAAGCTTCTGATTTTGTTGCAAAAACCAAAGTCGATGCTCTTGCGATAGCGATTGGAACAAGTCACGGTGCCTATAAATTCACAAGGAAGCCAACCGGTGAAGTTCTTGCAATTAGTAGAATTGCAGAAATTCATAAAGCAATACCAAACACTCACCTTGTAATGCATGGATCAAGCTCTGTTCCTCAAGAATGGTTAGACATGATCAACAAATTTGGTGGTGCAATTCCTGAAACATATGGAGTTCCTGTCGAAGAAATACAAGAAGGAATAAGAAATGGGGTAAGGAAAGTAAACATCGACACTGATAACCGTCTTGCATTTACTGCAGCTGTTAGGGAAGCTGCAGCAGCTGATCCAACCAATTTTGATCCAAGGCATTTCAACAAACCAGCTAGAAAATATATGAAGCAGGTTTGTCTTGACCGCTATCAACAATTTTGGTGTGCTGGACAGGCAAGTAAGATTAAACAAGAAAGTACAAATTACTATTCTGGCTTATACGCAAAAGGTACTTTAGATCCTAAAGCTGCAGTTGCTGTATAAATCAAATTAGAGATTATTAATAAAAAGAAAGTTAACTACTCTTTTTATTAATAATCTCAATTAGACAAAAGGGCTTGCAAAATTTTTATACCATCAATCCCTCCTATATCTTTATCGGCAGCCCTCTCAGGGTGAGGCATCATACCTAAAACATTACCTGATTTATTAGTAATTGCAGCAATATCATTTATTGAACCATTAGGATTATTTTTATACTTAAGGGCAATTGAATCCTCATCTTGAAGCTTTTTAAGTATTGATTCACTGCACTGATAACGTCCTTCGCCATGAGCAATTGGAAGGAATATATTCTTACTTTGATTATAATTTTTAAACCATTGCGTCCTTTGACTAGAAATTAACAATGGAACGGTATCACAAATAAAATGTAGTTCTTGATTGCGAGTTAAAGCTCCCGGCAATAATCCAAGCTCTGTAAGTATTTGAAAACCATTACATATTCCGAGAACTTTCCCCCCCTTATTAACAAATTCAAGAAGAGAAGAAAGGACCGGGGCAAATCTTGCTATGGCTCCACATCTCAAATAATCTCCGTAGCTAAAACCTCCAGGAAGCACGACTGCTTCTAAACCATTTAGATCAGTTGATTCATGCCAAAGGAAGCGTGTTGACATTCCAAGGCATCCTTGTGTAGCCCAATGCACATCTCTGTCACAATTAGATCCTGGGAAAACAACAATACCAATAGTCATTGAATGAGCTCTTTAATCATGATTGGATGAATAAGCAGAATCAAGCTGTAAGCTCCAATTCTCTATGACAGGATTAGAAAGCAATCTGTCACTAAGTATTTCAACTTGCTCTATTGCATCTTGTTTATTAGGCGCTTCAATTTCGATATCTATGGCTTTACCAATCCTCACTTTACTTATACCTTTAACCCCAAGTTTTATAGCGGCTGATTTTGCAGCCTCTCCAGCTGGGTCTAAAACCGAAGGTCTTAAACTAACCTGAACCTTAGCTTTGAAATTGGGCACTTTACTTGTTCAATGGATTTTAAAGGACTAGCTTCAATAGAATTAGAAGTATTCCTTGGAGTTAAAATTAAGGTAAGAGCTAAAGCAAAAATTATCAATATCTTTAATAAATTAACTATGAAGCTATTTTCATTTGTCCTCTTCCAAGGCAATGAAGACAAGTGTGATAACAGTTTGGACTGCTTTTCATGTATCCATTACCTCCACAATGTTGACATAACAAATGTTCAACCGGTCTTCCCGATACTGAAGGAGTATTTTCTTTGTCTTCTTTTTCCAAAGAAGATTTGAGCAATTCTAAACTCACGTTAACAAGTGAAAATGAAGAAAAAAGTTGATTTATTTAATTTTCGCTGCTAGTTAATGATTAAACAAGCAGATAGTTATATAAATTTCCATTTAGAGATTAAGAAAACCTTTTATTAAAACCCAATTGAATTTCATTTTCAAGTCCTTCTTTAAGAGATAGAGCTACCAGTTCAAGACCTCCTTGCTCTGGCCTCCAAACATCTTCAGGAGCTTTTTCAAACCAAGTAGACATTCTTGGGCCAACCATTTGAACCTGAAGAGGTAAAGGTTTGTCAGGGAGCCAAAAACGTCCCTTAAGCCTTAGAATTTGAAAATTTTGAACCAAAGGCATTAGCACATTCTTTATTTCTGATTGAGTAATATTTGCTTCAAAACAAATAGAAGTACTAATGACCTCTAAATGTTCATGTTCATGTTCATGTTCATGTTCATGTTCATGTTTAGATGAAATTTTATTTGAGAAAAATGAGCTATGTGAATCCTTATCGTTTCGAAGCCCAAGAATTAAAGAAGGGTTTATTTCACCATAAGAGATTGGAAGAATAGCTGTCCCCTCTCTTAATCCGCTAGAAATATCAATTTTTATTGATTCAACTACATTGGAATCCACCAAATCCGATCTACTTAATAAAACAAGATCCGCACAAGTAAGTTGATCAGAGAAAAGATCTTTAATTGGCGTAATATGATCAATACTTTCATCTAGCTTACGTTGTTCTTCTAGAGCCTTAACGTCTCCTACTGGACTACCAAGAGATAAAGCTTGACTATCTACTAAAGTTACAACTCCATTAATAAAAACTTTTGATCTAATTTGTGGCCATTCAATAGCCTGAAGAAGAGGCTTAGGCAAAGCAAGGCCGCTTGTTTCAATTACGATTCCATCCAAGCTTTCAGAACGAGATAATAATTTCTCCATAGTAGGCAAGAAATCATCTTGAACGGTGCAGCATAAGCATCCATTATTTAATTCAACAAGCCTGCCTTCCATATCATCTTCTGGACAAAATCCACAACTGCGAATGAGATCACCATCTAAACCAACACTCCCAAATTCATTAACTATTACAGCTAAACGTTGATTACTATTTTTAAGAAGATTGCGCAAAAGAGTAGTCTTACCAGCACCTAGGAAGCCTGTAATTACAGTGACTGGTATACGACTAGACATAGGTAAAAGCTATTTAAAATTATTCCATAATCAACAGCCGAGACTATAACTAGTAGATATTCCTGTAGATGAATTCGTTCCATCTGCTATGGAACATAACTGTTTTTGTTGTATTCGACTTAATACAGCATCAGTAAAATCAGCCCCCTCTATTATTGCATTATTAAAACTGCTTTCCATTAATAATGCGTTACTAAGATTTGAATCTGTCAAATCAGCATCCTCGAAATCGCTTGCATATGCCAAAGCATCTTTAAGATTAGCTCCATGCAAATCTGCCCCATTTAATTTGCTGTTATTAAAAACTGCTCCAGTCAGATTTGAATCTCTGAAATTAATACCTCTCAAATCAAACTTCACAAATTCATAGCCGCTTAGATCTTGACCATGCATATCCTGAGTAATGTTTAAGTCATCTTGATTTCTTATTTCAGGAGGTCTTTTTGCCCAACTCTCAGGAACTCCTGCAAAAAGAAGGGCAATTAAAACACCCATTAAAATAATGGTTTTAAAACGAGATAAAAGAGAAATAATTTTTGCCATAGAATCTAATTAAAGCAAAAAACTAGTAATTTATTTATTCACGTTATTGCAAATACAAAAAAATCATCATGGCCATGACATTGCGTGTTGTAATTCCACCACATCCTTTAATTGGGCATTGGCTATCAATTCTTCGAATTGAATCAACACCTTCTCCAATCTACTCAACTGCATTAGAGCAATTAGGTAAATGGCTTACCTATGAAGCGTTAAGAGATTGGTTGCCTAATTCAAAAAGAGAAATTAATACTAAACAAGGCAAAACCGAAGGAATATTAATTGAAACGCAAATCCCTTTAATAATCATTCCAAACTTACCAGGAGGGTTGCAAATGTGGCAAGGAGCCAGAGAAATACTACCAAACGCCTCTTTATGTCTGGGATGTATACCACAGACAATAGAAAGGAATGCTGGGATTATTGTCTATTGCGACCAAATAGATTCCGGCAAAAACCTTTTACAGAATCTTGAGAGGCTGAAAACATTAGGAGTTGAATCACCTCGAATAAGAATAATAACTGCATTGGCCTCAACTTATGGATTGAAAGAGATAGGAGAGAATTTCCCAGATTTAAAAATATATGCGGCATCTGTTGATCCAACACTTTCTGAAAATGGCGAGATTATTCCTGGAATAGGTAATCCATCACTTCGACTTAATACAATAATTACTCCATCGCATTAGTATTAAGGAAAGAAAAAAAATTCTATGGATCAATATCGAGACTCAACAACTGGCAGCTTAGGTTCTCTTATAAGTGGTGCCATTTTAGGAGCCGCAGGTCTTGCTTTATGGCTTTTTTCAGAAGCTGAAAAAAGACAGCAAACTAGAAAGCAAAAAGCAATGCTATATGCTCCAAGGATTCAAGATGGATCAGAAGCTTTCGAGAGCGCTTCGGTAACCAATCAAGACAAGAAAAGTGAAAAATTAGAACAACGTGTTGAAAAATTAAATGCAGCTATTGCTGACGTTAGGAAACAACTAGAAGACCTTGGTGAAAAAGATTAATCTTACTTTCACCTTTACGATTTTATTATTTATTCAGTAAATGAAGCTTAGATCAAGCGCAATAACTCAAGGCGTACAGAGATCGCCAAACAGAGCAATGCTTCGTGCTGTTGGGTTTGAAGACGATGATTTCAACAAACCAATAATAGGTATTGCAAATGGGTATAGCACTATCACGCCTTGTAATATTGGGCTAAATGATTTGGCAAAACAAGCAGAAAAAGCAATAAAGGATTGGGATGGTATGCCTCAAATGTTTGGAACAATTACTGTTAGTGATGGAATATCTATGGGGACTGAAGGGATGAAATACTCCTTGGTCTCTAGAGAAGTAATAGCCGATTCAATAGAAACTGCATGCAATGCTCAAAGCATGGATGGAGTGTTAGCAATAGGTGGTTGCGATAAAAACATGCCTGGTGCAATGCTAGCCATGGCAAGAATGAATATTCCAGGGATATTTGTTTATGGGGGAACGATCAAACCAGGAAAATTAAATGGCGAGGATTTGACAGTTGTAAGTGCATTTGAAGCTGTGGGGCAATTAACTAGTGGGAAAATAACAAAAGAAAAATTGATTGAGGTTGAAAAACATTGCATTCCAGGGGCTGGTAGTTGTGGAGGTATGTTTACAGCAAACACAATGTCAGCAGCCATTGAAGCTATGGGACTAAGTCTTCCTCACAGTTCAACCATGGCTGCTGAGGATCAAGAAAAAATAAAAAGTACTCAAAAAAGTGCCGAGGTTCTTATTAAAGCTATCAAGGAAAATATTCGCCCATTAGATTTATTAACCAAGCAAGCATTCGAGAATGCAATAAGTGTAGTAATGGCAGTTGGGGGCTCTACAAATGCTGTGCTTCATCTTTTAGCAATTGCTCATTCATCGGGAGTTGAACTTTCTCTTGACGAATTTGAAAAGATACGTCAACGAGTTCCGGTACTTTGTGATTTAAAGCCCAGTGGTAAATATGTGACTGTTGACCTACACAAAGCAGGAGGCATTCCACAAGTCATGAAAATACTTCTTGAAGCAGGATTGATTAATGAAAATTGTAGAACAATAGAAAACAAAACAATCAAGGAAATGCTGCTCGATGTTCCCGCAGAGCCCCCATCAGATCAGGATGTTATTCGGCCTTTCGATTCGCCGGTCTATAAAAAAGGTCATTTAGCAATTCTCAAAGGAAATCTTGCAACTGAGGGAAGCGTTGCAAAAATCAGTGGTATAAAAGAACCAATCCTTACAGGTCCAGCAAAAGTATTTGAAAGTGAAGAAGATTGCTTAAAAGCAATACTTACTGAACAAATTCACTCAGGTGATGTAGTAGTCATAAGAAATGAAGGCCCAGTTGGTGGGCCAGGGATGAGAGAAATGCTCGCTCCAACATCTGCAATTGTTGGTCAAGGTCTTGGTGAAAAAGTTGCTTTAATTACTGACGGACGTTTTAGTGGCGGAACATATGGACTAGTAGTTGGTCATGTCGCACCAGAAGCAGCCGTTGGAGGGAATATTGCTCTAATTCAAGATGGTGACAGCATAACTGTTGATGCTATTCAAAAACTCATTCAAGTAAATATCGAAGAAGCAGAATTAAAAAGACGACGTTCACTTTGGGTTAAGCCAAAGCCCAAATACAATTCAGGAGTTCTTGGGAAATATGCAACTTTGGTTAGTAGTTCAAGCAAAGGTGCTGTAACTGATCAGAACTGTTAATTAATACTCGCTTTCAAAATCAAACAAAGCTCTAATCCTTCTAGCTAATGCTTCTAAACAAGAGCCCCCATTCGGCATTGTGGAACGTTTTCCACTTTCCGAATCCATCCATATCGAATGTTTGCCATGCCACAGTATCTGCCTATCAGGAAAAGAAAGCCAAGCCAGAGTAATACTTAAATCATCACCACTCTTGAAGATTTCAAGCTCCAAATCATTTTCAGGTAAACGTTCACCATCTTCATCTCTACATTCGACTCGTAGAGTCATATCAAGAAAATCATCCTCAGAAGAAGGTGTCGATTTTGGTGAGTTATCTACAACAGAATGTCTCCATGGCTTCATGCATAAATCACAAGCCTTAGCAATTTCTGTGATTAAATCATTGTCGGAATCAAGAATATGCACTAATAGAATGAATAAGAATTAAAAATTTACCAGCTCTAAATCCCAAGTTTGAGTTCCCATCAGCACCAAACTTAGAATGGAGAAGTTGAAACTGACTAATTGAATTAGCACTAAACTTTATTGGCAATCGAACAGGTCTTGCCCTGATAGTAGGTTTAAAAGAGTCAAAAGGTATCTTTGCTTGAGTAATCCCAGACTTCAATGTCTTGAACTCAGCGACCCATCTAAGTCCTCCAGATAAATAATCTGTAACTCGCGTAAAACCATCACCACATGAAATAGCGAATTTCAATGTTCTTCCCTGACCTTCAACATCTAGTTGTATGCCAAGAAAAGCAGAAAGATCTAAAGGTGGTGATAACGCTGGGGAACGACAACTAACAAAACCGCCATTCTCTTCAATCAAATCCCCTTCAAGGCTAAGCCCTTTAGAAGTGACTTGACATACTGCTGTACTTGAACCACCCATAATAGTGTCATTGATGGTCATCCAATTAGAGAACTCATCAGAACTAGCAATCAACAAAGCATCTGCAACCATTTAGAGCAAGCACCATTTGATCATTAAAAACTTAAATCGTTAGGGAAACAAAAACTCCTATTTATACAAATAGTTCAAATAAGTTTTGCTGCAGCTTCATCAGTAAAAATTATCACTTCAGAATCAGGCTTGACTAGTCGTGCTGGAGTTCTTTCAAATGACTCTAAAGGATCCAATAACCGCTTTAAAGCTATTTGCTTCGATTCTCCACTAACTAAAAATATAACTTTTGCGGCAGAACAAAGCACTTCAGCTGTAAGTGATATACGTTGCTGCCCTTTCCCCTGACCAATAGTTGCATAAGCACCTTTTACATATAAAGATTGAGAATTTGGGAACAAAGAAGCTGTGTGTCCATCTTCACCAAGGCCAAGGAGTATTAAATCAAATCTAGGAGGATCCCCTTCGCATAAGTGGTTGATTACTTTGGAGAATTCACTAACACTATCTTCAGGTGTGTTAAGTTCTGTCGTTGGAATTGGATGAAAACAAGCTTTCGCTCCTGGCCCAGAAGCCATTAATGTTCTACGAAGCATTAATGCATTGCTTGATTCATCTTGATGAGAGACCCATCTCTCATCTCCCAAAACCACATCTACAAGATTCCAAGGTAAGTTCTCTTCTCGTAAAAGTGAATAAGCCATACATGGAGTAGAGCCACCAGAAAGAGCAATTTGGAAACGTTCCTTTGTTTTAAGCTCAGCAATAATAGTTTTACTAACATATTCACTAGTCAGTTGAGCCAGTGTGACTTGATCTTTAGCTCTATGAATATTGAAAACAGTCATAATCTTTTTAATTAATCCATTCAGTATGAAACGAACCTTCTTTATCTATACGTTCATAAGTATGTGATCCAAAGCAATCACGCATAGCCTGAACTAGATTTTGTGGCAACCTAGCAGTTCTATAACTATTTATATAATCCAAAGTGCTACTAAAACATGGAACTGGAACTCCAGTCTGCGCGGCAACAGCCACTGTTTTTGTAAGCCCTGGCAATCTATTTTTAATTTGTTCGGCAAACCATGGATCCATTAGTAGATTTGTTAATTGTGGTTCGTTATTAAAAGCATCTTGTATTCTTTGCAAGAGTGTGGAACGTATGATGCAGCCTCCTTTCCAAATTTGAGCAATAGAAGGCATATGAAGATCATATTTATATTCTTCAGAAGCTAAACGAAGAATTTCCATACCTTGTGCATAACTCGCAATCGTAGACAAAACAACCGCATCCATTATTGGAGACATTCCATTTGATGGTGAGCCAAGGTCAGTTCTTTCGATAGATAGCTTGCCAAATACTTTTTCCGCCTTGACTCTCTCAGATTTCATAGAACTCATTACACGCCCATTCAGAGAAGCGTAAATGGTAGGGACCGAGGCCCCCAGTTGTAAGGCACTTACAACTGTCCATAATCCAGTTCCTTTTTGACCTGCTTTGTCCATTATTTTCTCAACAAGATCAGCTCCGTCGGTTGGATCCTTAGTTCGTAAACAAATTTCTGTAATTTCAACAAGATAGGAAGATAATTCTTCTGTTTTATTCCAAATACCAAAAACGTCAGAAATCTCATCACAATTCATTTTGCAGACTCGTTTCATCAAGTCATAGCCTTCAGAAAGTATCTGTTCTATTCCATATTCAATTCCATTGTGTACTGTTTTAACAAAATGGCCCGAACCTCGTGGACCTATATAAGTAACACAAGGTCCATCATCTACTTGAGCTGCCATTTTGTTCAAAAGATTTTCTATTGCTTTATAAGAAGCTTTTGTTCCACCAGGCATCATGCTTGGTCCTTCCAAGGCTCCCTTTGCCCCTCCTGAAACACCCATTCCTATATAACCAAAACTTTTACTCTCAAGTTCTAAGACTCTTCTTTCAGTATCTGAAAACAATGCATTCCCTCCATCAATCAATAGGTCATCTTCTTGCAAATAAGGTGATATTTGTTCGATAACAGCATCGGTCGCCGCTCCTGCTTTTACCATCATCAAAATCCTTCTAGGCCTCTCTAATTTGTTAACAAAATCCTGAAGATCACTGGCGCCAGATATTTTTTTCCCTAAGCCTTTACCATTTAAAAAAGCCTCGGTTTTTGAATAAGTTCGATTATAAACAACGCTAGAGAACCCATTCCTTTCAGCATTAAGGACGAGATTTTCTCCCATTACTCCAAGACCAACCAAACCAAAATGTGCCTTGGACATATCAATGCATTTATTAACTTTGACAAGTGTGACTAAGGGGCCGTGGTTATGTGGGATTTTTTGAGGAATGTCAGGGATGTCCCATTCTTAAGGCAGTCAAAATTTTGAAAAATGGTATGTTTCTGGAAAAAATCAATAAGCAATAACAAAGGAACCTAGATAATCGTTCCATCAAGAATGCTGGCGTTTTTAACAACAACAACTATTCCATTGCGAATATAGAAGCCCTGATCAGCTCGATCAGCTTCCTCAATGCGATCTTTATTTATGATTGTGACATTCTCTCCAATTCGTGTATTCTTATCCAAAATCGCCCTTTTGACGGTCGTTCCCTGACCTACTCCAAGAGGAATTCCACCTCCTTTTCTTAAAGCAATTCTTTCTTCAGCTGATTCATAGAAATCTGAACCCATAACAAGTGAATCTTCGAGAACTACATCACTCTCAATTCTGCTTCTAACGCCTAAAACGCAATGATGAATACTGCAAGATTTGAGAATAGATCCTTCTCCCACAATGGAATCTGTTATTTGAGCATCAACTAATTTTGAAGGAGGTAAATATCTTGCCCGAGTATATATAGGGAATTTTTCATCATAGAAACTGAAAGGAGGCGTCGGCTGTTGAGTTAAAGCCAAATTAGATTCATAGAAGGCTCCAATAGTCCCAATATCTTCCCAATAAGCATCAAAAACATAGCTTTTTAGAGCATCACCCCTACTTAAGGCTTCTGGGATAACTTCCTTCCCAAAGTCTTTATAAGATGGGTACTTATTAAGTAAATCAAAAAGCGTAGAGCGGCTAAAGACATAAATACCCATAGAAGCAAGATATGGTCTTTCTTTTGCAGAATCTGGAGAAAGTCCAAAACGTGAAGTATCTACAGCCATTGCTTTAAGAGCTTCTCCAGAGGGTTTCTCCTTAAACTCTCTTATGTTTCCATCATTGTCAGTTCGCATTAACCCAAAACCCTCTGCCTGTGCTCCATCTACTGGAAGTGCTGCAACTGTTAAATCTGCGCCTGTTTCACGATGATGCTCTACGAATAAACTGTAATCCATCCGATAAAGTTGATCACCAGAAAGTATTAGATACTCATCAACATCCCACTCTTGAAATAACCATTGATATTTCCTTACAGCATCGGCTGTGCCTTCAAACCATGAAGGACTTTCGGGAGTCTGTTGCGCGGCTAAAACTTCTACAAAACCTTGCGCAAAAGGAGAACTAAGATTATATGTCTGAGCAAGATGCCTATTAAGAGAAGCACTGTTGAACTGAGTCAAGACGTACATCTTGGTGATATTCGAATTAATACAATTGCTTATTGGAATATCTATCAAGCGATATTTGCCCGCTAAAGGTACAGCAGGTTTAGCCCTCATTTTAGTTAAGGGATAAAGGCGGGAACCTTTGCCCCCCCCAAGAATGATCGCCAGTACTCTCTTCATATCGCCTTGAAAATAGGCTTTGCAAACCTACTTGATGATGGTCTAAGAAAAGCAATTTGATAGACAGTTGAATTAAGAGTTCTATGAATCATCATCTGAAGTCCTTAAAGATGTTATTGATCATTTTCTGAAACACCTAACTCAAAAAGGGATTCAACAATTTTCAAGGATTCCTTTCTTTGCGAGCTTGGCTGAGGAGCTCTTAGATTTGTTACAGGTGTATGAAGGATCTTATTAATAATTCCTTTACTTAATGCTTCGACAACTTTGCGTTCCCTAGCAGAAAAATCCGGTCCCATTCTACTTAAAGCTTTTTGTAACTCTTCTTTTCTTATCGATTCCAGGTTAGACCTTAAACGATTAATAGTGGGTACAGCTTCCAAACTTGCCCACCATTCTAAAAAGACTCTTGCTTCCTCATCTATCAAGTTCTGAGCTTCAATAGCTATCTGTTGTCTTGCATCTTGATTACGAGCAACAACTTCTTGAAGATCATCTACATCATAAGCTTCAAAACCAGGCAAACCTGATACATCTGAAGCAATATTTCTTGGAACACCTATATCTATTAACCTCAATAAATTATTGTTTCTTTTGAATCCACTCAAAAGTTCTGAATTAATTATTGGCGTATTGGAAGCAGTACTTGTAAAAATCAAGGTAGAAAACTCAATACATTTATCAAGATCATCTAAAAGCCCACATTTAACATCTAAATCAGGGAAATCCTTAGCAAGAGACTCAGCTCTATTCAAAGTTCTATTCAAAAGGGTTAATTTTGAACAACCTTTTGACTGTAAATGCTGAATAAGCAATCGACTCATTCGTCCCGCGCCAATAACTGCAACTTTTTCAGACTGAAGTGTCATCAATTGATCTTTCCCTAACGATTGACCAAGCTTCAATTGAGCGAGTTCAACTGCTGCTGAACTTATAGAGACTGCCCCAGTTCCTAAATTAGTATCTGAACGAACTTTTTTCCCTGTACTCACAGCCTGGGTAAGTAATCGATTTAATATTGGTCCAATAGATTTATAGTCTTGCCCAAGTCTCACCATTTTTTTGACTTGAGATAGTATCTGGCCTTCTCCTAATACCAAGCTATCTAAACCACCTGAAACCCTCATTAAATGATTAACAGCTTCTGCTTGATTAAAAGTAAATAAATGAGGGAATAAATCTTCTTTACTTAAACCAGAATGATCAATCAAGAATTCCTTTATGGCAGAAACTCCTAATTCTTGATTCTTAACTAACGCATATATCTCAAGCCGATTACATGTACTAAGAATAGAAACTTCAAGGACTTGTTCAGTCGCGTTCAAAGAACAAAAAGATTTCTCTATATGTTCATCAGAGATACTTAACTTCTCTCGGACTTCAACAGGTGCTGTCCTATGACTAAGCCCAACGACAGCAATATTCATAACTCAATTTTGTAAGTGATAGTAAACCCTCTTCAGCTCAAAGATATGCTCTTTGCACCATCCTTAATATGAACTGTATTTGTAAAACGAGCTGTACTATCAAGAGTGCTTATTACAAGACTGCTTGTACGTGTACAGTCCTTTTCAAATTTAACTCCATTAAATAACAAACCATCTGTAATACCACTTCCAGCAAAAACAACATTTTCTCCAGAAGCTAATTCATCTGCTTCATAAATCTTGTCACCATCTGTTATCCCCATTTCATTGAGTCGAGCAATATTTCCTTCTTTAGTGTAATCAGCCCACTCTTTAGTCATAGCTATTGCAGGATCGTAAACCAACTGCCCTTGAAAATGGCCTCCTAGAGCTCGCATTGCTGCTGCCGAAATAACCCCCTCTGGAGCAGCTCCAATTCCCATTAGACAATGAGTCCCTGTGCCTGCAAAGCCACATGCAATAGCAGCTTGAACATCACCATCTGAAATAGGTTGAACTCTTGCGCCAGTAGAACGGATTTCTGCTATTAAATCTTTATGCCTAGCTCTATCCATAACTACAATTGTCAGTTCACTCACAGCCATGCCAAGACAACTGCTAAGAATATTTATATTTTCTGTAGCAGATTTCCTAATATCAACTTTACCTTTTGCAGCAGGAGGAGCTGCCAGTTTCTTCATGTAAAAATCTGGTGCATTAAATAAACCACCACGATCAGAAGCAGCCAATACAGCCATAGAGCCTCGCTGATTATTAGCACAAAGATTGGTTCCTTCACATGGATCTACAGCAAAGTCAACTCCTGGTCCTGAACCACTCCCAACCTCTTCACCTATATAAAGCATAGGAGCCTCATCTCTTTCGCCTTCTCCTATAACTATCCTTCCCTGCATTTGAATGGATCCCATCCTTTTACGCATAGCCTCTACGGCAGCTGCATCAGCTTCGTCTTTCTGTCCTAAACCTGTTAGCTCGGCTGAGGCTATAGCTGCCTGTTCGACAACTTCGAGAATTTCTTGAATGAGAGTGCGGTCCACTAGCTTAATTTCGTTTGATAAGTTTTTAGAGAAAAAGAAGCCAGAATAGCTTGACTACAGATGATAAACGAATGTGTCTAATCAAAAGGAGTGACCTCTGCTGAGGTGCTTCTGGTTTGCTTAGCGGTGTCAACTGTATCAGTGGAAGGAATTACCTTTCTAGTTGCACCTTCAATTAATAGAATCTATGACATTCAATTAAAAACAGATGAGTTCAGCATTTACTTCATCAAATCGACCAATTCAGATCATTCCATCTGTTTTACCAGCTGACTGGGCAAACATGGGGCAATGCGTCAAAGACCTTGAAGAAGCTGGAGTGGATCGTATCCAATTTGATGTAATGGATGGGAATTTTGTTCCTAATCTGACTTTTGGACCAGAAATGATTTCAGCCTGCAGAAAATACTGCAACGTTCCATTTGAAACTCAACTAATGGTTAGTCAATATAACTGTGAAACTATGCTTGAAGCATATGTTGAAGCAAGCAAGGGACCTAATGGCGAGCCAGGGGTCGTTATTGCTCATGTGGAAGCAAATGTTCATTTGCACCGAATACTTGGAAAAATCCGTCAATTAGGTGGTTCTCCATCCGTAGCATTAAATCCTCATACTCCAATGGAGATGGTCAAAGATGTTCTGGACATGGTCGATCATGTTCTTGTAATGACAGTCAATCCAGGCTTTGGAGGTCAAGCTTATATACCTACAATGCTCAATAAAATTAAGAGTTTAAGAGAAGTAATTGTTGAAAATAACTATGATATAGATATCGAAGTAGATGGAGGGATTAAAGCTGACTGGACGATCTCACAGTGCTGTGCTGCAGGTGCTAATTGTTTCATTGCTGGCAGTGGTATGTTTGCCTATCCATCCTTAAAAGAAGGTTGTGATGCATTAAGATCAGTAGCCAAAGATGCTCAAAACGGGAAACTACTTGAAAAGAGCTAGAAGTATATTTAAGCCTAAAGAAACCAACCATAGCTATGTAATCCAATACCCAGAAAGTTAACCCCTATATAACATATTAATATTATAAATAAACCTATAATTGCAATAATTGCGGGTCTTTTACCTTGCCATCCTCTACTTAATCTTGTATGTAAATATGCTGCATAAATTAGCCATGAAATAAATGCCCAGGTTTCCTTAGGATCCCAACTCCACCAGCTTCCCCAAGCCTCGTTAGCCCAAACAGCACCGCTAATAAGACCAAAAGTAAGAAGAAGGAATCCAAACGTTATAGTTCGATAACTTAAATTGTCTAATTCTTCCGATTTAGAAAAAGTAATAGGTATTAATTCGTCTATACTTTTAACTATATTTAGATTCTCAGATTTATTTTTAAAGCCTCCAATTCCCATAGAATTGCTGCGGATCTGTAATGTTTCCCGACTACTACTTAAAAGAACTACAAGTGATAATAATGAACCAATGAGCAATGCTGCATAACTGCACATAATCACACTTACATGCATTACTAACCAATTAGATTTCAAAGCCGGTACTAAAGAAGAAGATGCTTTAAGTTCATCTGGTAAGACAAAGCTAGCGAAAGCTATTGATAGTAAAGATATAGGTGTAAGTGCTGCTTGAATTAATGGATATGGAAAAGTTCTTTCTATTAGAAGTTGTATAAAAGTTAACCCCCAGGTAAGGAAGCAAAGCGATTCATAAAGATTACTGATAGGGAAGTGTCCAGATTGTATCCAGCGAAAAACTAATTGTATTGCAAGTAGGATATTGGCAGACGCTATTAATATTCTCACAATGGAAGAATTTGAATTCTCGCCAACATTCCAAAAAGAGAATGGTAAAGAAATTAAAATCAAGACAAATGCTAAAGATCCCAAAGTCAGAACAGGATCTAAACCATTAATATACAAAAACAAATTAATCATTAGAATCAAATTCATGCGATCAAATTTGGCAGCTAATCATCTGCTTTATTAAGCAAATAAAGACCTCCCGAAAGAGATATAATCACTGGAGACCATGCTCCAACGAATGGACTCAATGCTCCAGAAACTCCTAATGAGCTAAATACAAAGCTTAGAATGTAATAAGCTAATATTAAAACAATACTAAGCGCAAAGCCTTGCCCTTGAGTTGATCGTGTATTAGGACTACAGGCAAGGGAACTTCCAATCAAGCTAAACACAACGCATGCCATGGGTAGTGTAAATTTTTCTTGTATACGTACTTCCATTCTTCTAACTTCTTTAAGGTTGCCTGATAATTTATATAAATCTTTGGCTTTATATGCATCTGAAAGAGTCATATAGTTAGCATCTTTAGGTATCTTAGCTATTTTTTTCGGGCCTGAATCTAAAGGATATACATAATTTTCAAAACTAATAGAAGTTGAGCCTCCATTTGGGGCTATTGTAAGTATATTGCCATCATGAAATTCCCAATTAGCTTCTAAATTATTCCAGTATCCCTTTTTCGCAACTAACATTTGTTTATAACCCAATCGAGAAAAATCTAAAAGTGTTACATCAATCATTGTTTTATTCTGAAATTCTTTTGCATAGAATAAATGCGTCATTCCATCTCTTGAAATATTAGAAGAAGGATCAACAATTTTACCAAAACGAGAATACATAATATCAGTTACATAATCTGAATGCATTGAAACACCTAATCCTCTACGCAAAGTAGCTTCAGCACTTTTATTTGCAGAAGGTACAATTAAATCATTAAATATAAATGTAATTCCTGTCATTAAAAGACCTAAAGTAATTGCAGCAACAATCATTCGTTTAGTTGATATGCCAATACTTTTAAGAGCCTTTACTTCACTATTTGATGACAGTCTGCTAAAAGTTAATAATGTTGCCATAAGAATGGCCATAGGAAAAGATATAACAAGAAAACTAGGTAACTTTAAGAAAAAAACTTGCAATGCAAACTTTAAAGCGAGTCCTGATTCAACAATCTTTCTTACCAAATCAAACATTACTCCAACTGATAAAGAAACAACCGTGAAGGCTGATATTGCAAAAAAGAAAGGTGGTAATAATTCTCTAAACAACCATCGATCCAAAAGTGGAATCATTCTCCATTTTGAAGAAATAAACTTACTTACCTTGCTAAAAAAGTACAATCCGCTAAAGAATTGATGGTAGAAATAATTACTCAAAGCTGAAAACCCTCTCCTAAATAGTGAGTTTTTACTAAGGGATCGTTAGAAATTTCTGAAGAAGATCCTGATGCCAAAATCTTTCCATTACTTAGGATGTATGAGCGGTCTGTAATTGCAAGTGTTTCACGGACATTGTGATCAGTTATCAAAATACCCATTCCTGCCATTCTTAATTTCTGAACTAAATTCTGAAGATCAACAACTGCCATAGGATCTACACCTGCAAAAGGTTCATCAAGAAGCAAATATTTTGGACCTGAACGTCCTAAGGCCAATGCTCTTGCGACCTCACAACGACGTCTCTCTCCACCTGAAAGTTTATATCCGGTACGATCTAAAAAAGGACTTAAATTAAATTCATCAACAATTTGATTTCTGCGTAATGTACGTTGAGATGAATTCGCAAAACTTTGCGAGAGCGCTATATCTAGATTTTCCCTAACAGTCAGATTTCTAAAAACACTTGCCTCTTGAGGGAGATAACCAATGCCAAACCTTGCTCTATAAGTCATAGATAAATTTGTCACCACTCTATTGTCCAAAAGGACATTTCCCTCTTGCGGGGAAAGCTGGCCAATAGAAAGGTTGAAAGTAGTTGTTTTACCTGCTCCATTTGGCCCAAGGAGACCTACTATTTCCCCAGGGTTAACTTGTAAACAGATATCACTAACAAGGGACTTCCCTTGAATCATCAAAGACACTTGATCTAGTACTAAACTCATAACTAAGAACTCATAATCTTAGTTCTTTTCCTTTGAACAGATATAACAGGCATTGTTTCTAGGATAAAAATAAGTGTTTAAGGTAGAAATTTAATCTTTAAATAGAAATTATAAAATTACATTTAACTCTACAGGAAAAGAAAAAAAATTCGGTCATAACGACATCCATCTTTAAATTAACACTATTATCCATACGAACTATCTTTTTAAAAGCTTTGGTTCTGAAACGTTAAATACATCTCTTCCTTCTTGTAGTATTTTCAATCTTTGTTCTACAATTTCTGTTAAGTTCTCAATATCTAATCCTAAAGTTGGAATACCAGTACTTTTAAGTCTCCCTAATCCTTCACCATAAAGAATAGTTGCTCCTTTTAAATTATCATTAGAAAGGTGAACCTGTGCTACAGCTATTTGCAATATCGCTTGAATAGTTATTCTTTCTCTACCAATAGTATTATGCCAAATCTCCTCTAAAGCATCATGAGCTAAATACCACTCATGATCATTAAACAAATCAATTGCGTTTTTAAACTCTAGTTCGTTTTCCAACAAAGCTTCTATCTATCCATAAAATACTAACGTTTATTATATTTCTTGCTAGGCATCTTTCTTAATCTTATTGATTCTGGGGTTACTTCTAACATTTCACCAGGGCCTATATATTCCAATGCTCTTTCTAATGTTATATCAATCGGTGACTGCAAAGTATCTAGCTCTTCAGCTCCAGCAGATCTCATGTTAGTAAGTTGCTTTGATTTGCATATATTAATTTCTAGATCTTGCTGTCTATTATGTTCACCAATAATCATTCCTTTATAAACCTTTGTTCCGGGTTCAATAAAGAATTGCCCTCTATCCTCTGCGTTTTTCAAGGCATAAAAGGTTGAGACTCCTTCCTCAAAAGAAATTAATACGCCATTTCTTCTGGACTCAAACTCCCCCACCATTGGTCGATATTCAAAAAACGAATGGCTCATAATCCCTTCTCCTCTAGTGGCTCTTATAAATTCTCCTCTGAAACCAATTAAACCTCTTGATGGAATAAGAAATTCCAATTGAGTTCTTCCATCATTTGTATTTATCATATTTTGCATTTCACTTCTTCTAGAACCAAGCTTTTCTATACATGTCCCAACTGATATTTCTGGTACATCTAAGACCAAAGTTTCTAATGGTTCACAGAGGGTATCTTCAATCGTACGGAAAATCACTTGAGGTTGAGAAACCTGAAATTCATAGCCTTCTCTTCGCATGGTTTCAATTAATATTCCTAAATGCAGCTCTCCTCTACCACAAACAGCAAAGCGATCAGGAGAATCTGTTTCTTCAACACGTAAAGCAACATTGGTAAGCAATTCTTTAAATAGTCTTTCTCTTAATTGCCTGCTTGTTACAAATTTTCCTTCTTTACCAGCAAAAGGAGAATCATTGACAACAAATGTCATCTGCAGAGTAGGTTCATCAACTTTAATAAGTGGTAAAGCTTTAGGCTCATCTGGGCAAGCAATAGTCTCCCCAATATTCACATCATCAAAGCCAGAGACTGCAACTATATTTCCTGCATATGCTTCCTCAATATCTATTCTTTGAAGGCCTTCGAAACCCATTAATTTAGAGATCCTACCTTGTTTTAATTTCCCACTTTCTTTTATTAATGAAGCCCTTTGTCCGCTTCGAATAACACCATTGTGAACTCTCCCTATAATTATTCGCCCAAGAAAATCAGAATAATCTAATGAAGTAATTTGTAATTGCAATGGTTTCGTCTGATCTCCAATTGGAGGTGGAACATGCCTAATAATCGCATCAAAAAGAGGCTTCATATTCTCACTTTCCGTTTGCATGTCCGGCTTAGCAAAACCTCCTAATCCACTCCCAAACAAATAAGGAAAGTCACATTGATCGTCATCAGCTCCAAGTTCAAGGAAGAGATCTAAAACCTTGTCGACAGCCGTTTCTGGTTCAACTCTTGCTCTATCAATTTTATTAACAAAAACAATTGGTCTTAAACCTTGCTCAAGCGCCTTTTTAAGTACAAAACGTGTTTGAGGCATTGGGCCTTCGTTAGCATCAACAATCAACAAGCAACCATCAACCATTCCAAGCACTCGTTCTACTTCTCCTCCGAAATCAGCATGCCCAGGGGTATCTACAATATTGATCCTCGTATCGTTATATATAACTGCAGTGTTTTTTGAAAGTATGGTTATACCTCTTTCACGTTCCAAATCATTTGAATCCATTACGCATGTAGGAACAGCTTCGTTATCCCTGAATATTCCTGATTGACCAAGCAGAGCATCGACAAGCGTCGTTTTTCCATGATCAACATGAGCAACGATTGCTATATTCCGAAGAGCTTGTTGATTAGAAATCATGAAAAACAAAGCTCTTTAAAAATGAAAGAGCTTTTATGCATAAGAAGGAAGAATATCTCAATATGAGTTACTTTTTCGAAAAAGATCTATTTACTTTTAAGGTTTTTTTCTAGCCGCATTCTTTTATTAGCTGCTTCAAAAGCTCTTAAGGCCTCAACAGTTCCTTCAAATCTCCAATGCCAAGGCTCATAACTAACTCCTTGAGTATTGCCTTTAGGAAAAGAAAGAACAAAGTGATATTTCGCAGCATTCCTTTGTAGCCAAGAAAAAGCAGGGGTTTCTTCAAAACTGACCTCAAAATCAGTCTCTCGCATATCCCCATCTCCAAGGTCAATTGCATAACCTGTGCTGTGCTCTGAATAACCTGGAGGAGCTGAAACCTTTGCCCTCTCAATAGCAATTTGATTTCGTATAGATTTATTTTCATAAAAAATCTCTCTTTGCAAATCTATTGAGCGAAAACCACTTAATGCAGTCAAATAAATCCCATCAGCAGCTGCAGCAGCCCTCATTTTTTTCAATGCTGAATATGTATCTTTATGAACCTTAAGCCCAGGATAAACAGCAATTAAGTCAGTTATAAGAGCTTCAGGATAAGGGAAGTGTCCTAACAAAAGTTCTTCTTGTGAAAGATTATTATTTGCTTGCCCCTCCGTTAGAACTGCTGAGTTTTTCACAACAGGCTTTAGTTTAATAGTAATAAAAACTGAAAATAAAGTTAAGAAAATCGATCCGAACATCAAGTATCTATATCTTGCTGACGACACCCCCCTTACAGGCTTAAACCTTCTTGCGAGAGGGATCTCACTACTATTATTACTTCCAGAGCTTTCTCCACCACTCATAGAAATAACACTGAAACTTGTTTCGATCGTAACGGTCTTAGCTAACTACTTCATAGAGTAATTCTTATTGATGTAGGTTTTAAAATAAGAATATAAAAAATTGAACTAAAGATGTTGCGTGTTGCAGTAATCGGAGGAGGCCCAAGTGGTTCCTGTACAGCTGAAATCCTTGCCAAGGCAGGTATTAAAACATGGATTTTCGAAAGAAAGCTAGACAATGCAAAACCATGTGGTGGAGCAATTCCGTTATGCATGGTTTCAGAGTTTGAGCTTCCTGATTCAATAATTGATAGAAAAGTCAGAAACATGCGAATGATTTCACCTTCCAATAGAGAAGTAGATATTAGTCTGGACAAAGTTTATGGAGAAACAGAAAACGAATACATAGGAATGTGTAGAAGAGAAGTCATGGATGCATTTATGAGGAATCGTGCTGCTGAATTAGGAGCAATTCTTGTAAATGGACTAGTGACAAAAATTGAAACTGGTACTAATCGACAAGGGCCATATACTCTCAATTACTCAGATTATTCCAGTGGAGATGCAAAGGGTGAAGCCAAAACATTAGAAGTTGACTTGATCGTTGGTGCTGATGGTGCCAATAGTCGAGTAGCAAAAGCAATGGATGCAGGTGATTACAACGTAGCCATTGCTTTTCAAGAGAGAATTAAGCTACCAGAAAAAGAGATGTCTTATTACGAAGATCTGGCTGAAATGTATGTAGGCACTGATGTCTCCCCTGATTTCTATGGTTGGGTATTCCCTAAATTCGACCATGTAGCAGTAGGAACAGGCACAATGCAAAAAAACCAAGCTCTTATTAAAGACCTACAAGAAGGGGTAAGAGAACGTGCACAAAAAAGACTAGTAAATGGAGAAGTGATAAAAGTAGAAGCGCATCCAATCCCTGAACACCCAAGGCCAAGACGTGTGGTTGGAAGGATGGCCTTAGTTGGTGATGCCGCGGGGTATGTAACTAAGAGCTCAGGAGAAGGTATATATTTCGCTGCCAAAAGTGGCAGGATGTGTGCAGAAGAAATAGTAAGTGCCAGTCAAGGTGGAAGTAAAATTCCTACCGAAGATGATCTGAAAAAATATATAAAAAAATGGGATAAAAAATATGGCGCAACGTACAAAGTACTAGAAATACTACAGAATATCTTTTATTCCAACGATGGAGCGCGTGAAGCGTTTGTAGAAATGTGTGATGATATAGATGTACAACGACTTACGTTTGATAGCTATCTATACAAAACTGTAGTAGCCATGAAACCATTACAACAATTAAAGCTAACATTCATGACTCTAGGATCTGTCTTAAGAGGCCGTGCCCTGGCGCCGAAGAGTTATAAGCCTGTGCCAAGCACTGTAAGAGGGGATGAAGAAGTAAACAAAATGCTAGCCGTTAGCACAATTAAAGGCGGTATAAAAGTAGGAAAAAAGAAAGTAAAATAAAATAAGTAGTTAATGGGTTATTAAATTAAAGTCTGCAATTAACTGAGCTTGATTCCTTAGTACCGACAATAAGTTTAATCTATTTTCTCGGATGCTTTTGTTTGTAGTCATAACCATGACACTCTGTTCACCATCAAAAAACTCAGCCAATGCTTTGGATCCAAAGGCTAAACCCTCGGCTAATTTCATATAGCGGTCTGGTGAATTACTAATTGCGATTGGTTCAAGAGAATTAATAACCTCCAACATAGAGTTCTCACTTTGACTCTCAAACAAACTTGGATCTACCACATTAGAAGCACTAAGGACATCTGTGTTCAAAGTGCCTTTCTCAGCTAATTTAGAAGCTCTATTAACAACTGATTGCACAGCTGATAGTTTCTTTGATGTTCTCATTTGTTGCAACAAGGTTACACGTTCAAAAACATCAGTAGGGTCAGCAAGTAGACGTTCATGAGGGATTGTCTCTCCTGCAACAGCTTGAATAATATCTACATCAATAGAAGATTCCTCTAGAAGGCTAACTATCCTTTGATGAAAGAAATCCAAAAGATCGCTAAGCAAATTTTCCTCATCAACCTTGAAAGAAGGAAACAACTTAAGCCAATAAGAAGAAGAAATAGTAAGCAATTCCAATAAATTTATTTTCCATTCTTTGTTCCAAATAATTTGCAAAACCCCATTCCCTGCTCTCCTCAAAGCATAAGGGTCTGAAGATCCACTAGGTCTTTCTCCTTTAGAATATATGCTTAACAGAAGCTCTATTCGTTCGATTAAAGCAAGTGCTGAACCCACAAAAGATTCTGGCAACTTGTCTGCATATCCACGTGGTAAATACTGCTCTAGCACAGCCAAAGCAACTTCTCGTGATTCACCTTCAGCAAGAAGATATTTAGCCCCAATTATTCCCTGAAGCTCTGGGAACTCTCCAACCATATGACTTACAAGATCATGCTTACAAAGCGAAGACGCTTTTCTTAGAAAATTAGAATTACCTTCGGGGAAATTTACAGTTTTAATAAAAAGTTCTGCCAGCCACTCAATTCTTTTTACACGGTCATACAAAGAACCAAGTCCATCTGCAAAAGTTACATTTTTCAATTGATCTGTACGGGAGGTGCTAGACAAACCTCGATCTGCGTTTATGAAAAATTTTGCATCAGCAAATCTAGCTTTTAAAACTCGTTCATTACCTTCTTTAATAAGATCCTTAGATTGCGGCAAGCCATTACAAATACAAAGAAAAAAGGGTGTCAATATGCCTTTGGCTTCAAGAGCAAGTGGGTCAACTTCATCATCATTTTTATAGAGAGGAATATATCGTTGATGAACCTGCATAACAGTGCTTAAAACTTCTGCTGGGAGTTCAAGAAATGACTCATTGAATTCTCCACGAATCAAATATGGTAATTCAACCAAATCAGTCAATTCATTGAGCAATTTGCTAGTTAAATCAGCTGTTGCATTAACTTCAAGCGAAGACTTTTCAACTAAAGACTTGATTAAATCCAATCGTTCTTCTCTATCTACTATTACACCAGCTCCTCGCAAAATTTCAAAATATTCGCCAGAAGATTCAATCAAAATTTCATTACTAACAAGACGATGTCCTCTACTTAAACGGCCAGACAATATCTCAGGATCGGTATCTGGAAGTTTTACTTTTATCTCATTGTCATCTAATAATGCAACCAGCCACCTAACTGGGCGAGAAAACCTACTATCTCCACTTCCCCAACGCATAAAACGTTTACCTTGAATACTATTGATCCAGTTAGGAATCAAATCAACAAGCAGATCTTTAGAAGGTCCTCCTTTTTCAACAACCTTCCCAAAAACGAATGGTCCTTTAACTGTTTCCCTTATTTCTAAGTCTTCAACTAAAAGACCATAGCGTTTTGCAAAACCTTCAGCTGCAGGTGTTGGGCATCCATTCTTAAAAGCTTTTGTTGCTGGAGGCCCCTTTCGTTCTTCTACAAAATCATCTGAAGAACTTGCCAAATTATTTACAATTACAAAAATCCGTCTTGGTGTACTAGAACATCGAATCAATTCATACTGAATTCGATTTTGCTTAAGATCATTTTGGACTAATTCTTCAAGTTGAGAAATTGCCAGTCTGGCAAAATCTGCAGGGAGTTCCTCAGTGCCAATCTCAAGTAAGAAGTTAGACACAAAAATACTAAATATTCAATAACACTTTATTGAAGATACAATTAAAAAGTATGATTGTTTTAAGTAATTTGGTCAAAAAACCCAATTCGTGACAACAGAAAACATCCAATCTGAAGATATAAAGGATCCAGAGTTGTTCCCATGTATTGCTAATGGTCAAGATCGGTCCAAGTTTGAGCAGTTTAAGGCAGACAGCAACTATTTAAAAGAACCTCTGGCCTCAGAATTAAAAAACGAATCCAATCATTTTTCAAACGACGCTGTTCAGCTACTGAAATTTCACGGTAGTTATCAGCAAGACAATCGAGAGAATCGAAAAAAGGGTTTAGATAAAGACTGGCAAATGATGCTTCGCCTTCGCAGTCCAGGTGGATATATTCCCGCCGAATTGTTTGTTGCATTAGATGATTTATCTAATCGATTTGGGAACAAAACACTTAGAGCTACAACAAGGCAAGCCTTTCAAATGCACGGTATACGAAAAGAAAATCTTAAAGAAGTTATAAGTACAATTGTAAAATCAATGGGCTCGACACTTGCTGCATGCGGTGACATTAATAGAAATGTTATGGCACCTGCAGCACCTTATAACAAGGGTGGATACCCAGCTGCTCGCAAATTAGCAAATGAAATCGCTGATTTGCTAATACCTTTAACAGCTGAAGGTACTTATCTAGAGCTTTGGGCTGATGGTGATTTAACTTATAAAATTTGCCCCTCAAAAAAAGTTCAAGATACAAGGAAACAACAATTTTCTAAAGGTTTATTTAGTGGTGACTCACAAGAGCCACTTTATGGGTCAACATACTTACCTCGCAAATTTAAATGTGCAGTTACTGTCCCTGGAGACAACTCGGTTGATCTGTTAACTCATGATATTGGTTTAGTAGCTTTTACAAAAAACAATGGTGAATTAAAAGGTTGTAATGTCTATGTAGGGGGAGGTATGGGGAGAATACATAATACTGAAACAACCTTTGCACGTATTGCTGATCCACTTGGTTATATAGATGCTAAAGATGTACTGAGCTTAGTTCAGTCAATACTCACTCTTCAACGAGATTTCGGCAACAGGAAACTTAGGAAGAATGCAAGGATGAAATATTTACTTCATAACAAAGGTCTTAAATGGTTTAAAAATAAGCTTATAAGTAAATACTTTTTTAAAGGATTGCAAGAGATTCATCCAGAACCCACTACAAGACTTAAAGATTACTTGGGATGGAACAAACAAAGCAAAGGACTTTACTTTGTAGGTATACCACTAATATCAGGCCGACTTAGTGGAGATATTAAGGAGATAATAAGATGTGTTGTTGAAAAATATCAACTTGAAATTAGGTTAACTCCAAATCAAGACCTATTACTTTGCAATATTGGAAACTATCAAGTTTCGTCAATCAAAAAAGAATTAGCAGGCATAAACATACCTGCCCCATCCTCTATGAATGATATATCTAGACATGCTATAGCTTGTCCGGCATTACCTTTATGTGGATTAGCTATTACAGAAGCCGAGCGATTCCTTCCTGAACTAATTAACCGTATTGATATTCAATTAAAAAAGCTAAAAATCCAAAAATCAATTTTGTTAAGAATGACAGGTTGTCCAAATGGATGTGCAAGACCTTACATGGCTGAATTGGCCTTAGTAGGTAGTGGAGTTAATCAATATCAATTGTGGCTAGGGGGGAGTCCTAACCTGCAAAGATTGGCAAAGCCATATCTTCAGAAAATGCATATAGATAAATTAGAGGCAACACTTGAACCATTATTCATTAACTGGAAGCAGAATTCTCTTGAAACTAGTTTTGGAGATTATATTTCATCATTGTCTGATCAGTTAATAATGGATTTGCTATCAGATTCATCTACAGCTCCATAAAACCCTGCTTGAGAATTATTAGACCAAGCCCAAAGCTGATCACCGTAACTGAAATGCCACCACTCATGAGGATGTTGAACAAATCCAGAACGTTTCATTACATCTAAAAGGATCATTCTCCTTGAATGCCACAAATGAGCTGAAGAATCACGATTAGAATGTGCAGCTTCAAAATAATAATCTGGACGTGATATTGGTCCCATACAATCAATCTGCCCTCCCATCTCTAGGGACACACCATCTTTAGTAGCAATGGTAAGATCTACAGCGCCTCCCGTACTATGAGGTGGAGGCATTGACTTGTCTAAGCTTGGCAAGGCCCAAAAGGTAGCAACAGATTCAATTACATCCTTTAATTCAGAAGAGCCTGCACTTTCAAATCTATCTATACCTCTTGAAATACATTCCTGGTTTATTGCGTATTCATACATGAACTTCTGAACCCTGATTGGTCGCCAACAATCAAATAAAGCTAGGCAAAACTGTGGTTCAATCTTCTGGAGATAACCTTGGGCAATTAATAAACGACGTATAACATCTTGTCTTAACATCCAAGGAGAGGCTAAATCACCATAAGGGGCTCCTAGTGACTGATAAGCATGGGGCTTCAAACAATAGAGTTCCTCAGGCAAGCAAATCAAAGGCTCCTTTGAATGGAGAATAGGTATCTTGTTCCAAGGTCTCAACACTGCAAATACATGAAAAATAATTTACCTAATCAAAGGAATTTACTTGTGTACTTGATTATATGATTAGTAAATTTAATGATAGAAAATTATTTAATTAAGTTGTGTTTTAGTAACCAATCTATTCCAATAGTCATCTAACATTATTTTCAACAACTTGTTTTGAATCAAATCAGGATCACTCTTCAAGATTTTTTCTGCTTCTTCTCTAGCAGATTCCAGAATTGTTTCATCATTAACTAAATTAGCCAAAGCAAAATCAGGGAGACCCGACTGTCTTGTTCCTAAAACTTGTCCAGGTCCTCGTAAACGAAGATCAATTTCAGATATTTCAAAACCATCATGTGAATTAACCAATACTTCAAGTCTATTTTTAGAAGCCAATGATTTAGCTGTGTCAATGAGTATACATTTAGAATCTTTAGTTCCTCTACCCACTCGTCCGCGCAATTGATGTAATTGGGCTAATCCAAATCTATCGGCATGATCAATTACCATCATCGTAGCTTCAGGGACATCTACCCCAACCTCAACTACAGTCGTTGAAACAAGTACTTCTATTTCCTTATTTACAAATTTATTAATAATGCCCTTTTTCTCACTGCTATGCATACGTCCATGTAATAAACCTACTTTATATTCGCTCAATATTTCTGAGGATAATTCATGGTATACGTCTATTGCTGAACGTAATTCTAATTTTTCTGATTCATCAACTAAAGGAAGAACTACATAGGCCTGACTCCCAATATCAAGTTGTTCCTTAATAGCTTCATATGCTTGATACCTTTCAGAACTTGGCATAAGTTGTGTTTCTATGGGAGTCCTCCCTGGAGGCAATTCATTAATTTGACTCACGTCTAAATCACCATGTATAGAAAGGGCTAAGGTCCTTGGAATAGGAGTCGCGGTCATAGTTAAAAGGTGAGGGTGAAGACCTTTATTCAGCAATAAGTTTCTCTGATTAACACCAAACCGATGTTGTTCATCAACAACTACTAAACCCAGACGGCGAAATGAAACAGATTCTTCAATAAGGGCATGTGTTCCAACAATTATTTTCAAATTCCCGTTAGAAAGATCAGCAAAAATTCGTTTTCTTTCCTTTGCAGCAGTAGAACCTGTAAGCAATTCAACAGTGACATGTAGTTGAGGTAGCCACTTGCAAAGTGTTAAATAATGCTGTTGAGCAAGGACCTCAGTGGGAGCCATGAATGCACCTTGCCAACCTGACTCAACTGCTCTCAAAAGTGCAGCTATTGCAACAACAGTCTTACCACATCCCACATCACCTTGAACTAATCTAGACATAGGCTTAGACATAGCAATGTCGGATTCAATCTGTGTCAAAACTTGTTGCTGAGAATTAGTCAATGCAAAAGGAAGGAGTTTTAAAAACTGCTCTGTAAAACCCTCTCTTTCCTTGTTAATAAATAACGAAGGGGCTTTACATTTTCCGAGTTCTAATCGACGCTTCAGTAGGCCAAGTTGTAAAAACAAAAATTCATCAAAAACAAGTCTCCTTTTTGCTTTCTTTAGATACTCCTGATTTCTAGGTCTATGTATCTGTTTAATAGCTTCACCTTTATCTAAAAGAGAAAGAGATTCACGTGTATTAACAGGCAAGGGGTCTTCCAAGTCTAATGCCAAAGGTATAACTGAATGAACAATTTGCCTTAGACGATCTGCTTTTAATCCATCTGTTAACTGGTATATAGGCAAGATCCTTCCTATCGTTTGAGATTTAAGAAGTGCTTGCTTATGTTCAAGGACTTCAATCAATGGATCGTTAAACGACTTGCCATAACTATTTCCTTTGACCAAACCACTTACAGCTACAATTGTACCTTTTGGATATAAAGATTCCTGCTTCTTCAGAAAAGAGCGTTTACTAAACCTTCTACCTATAAAGAATTTACTTATTTTTATACGACCTGTCATGTCTTCAAGATGTAATTCAAGTATAGATAAATTTTGATTGCGTGGACTTGTATAGGAATTACTACGCCTTATAGTAGCTATTATAGTAGTAGTTTCTCCAGGTACTAATGAAAAAATTCTTTTAAGCGATGAATAATCAACATAATCTCTCGGATAATGGAAAAGAAGGTCTTTAATTACAAAAAGGTTCAAAGCCGCAAAACATTCGCACATTTTAGTGCCTACACCCTTAACTTCTCCAAGAGGACTATCTATGCGTAGGTGTTGTCTAATATCATTCGCAGTTGATTGACTATCTGACATCCTTAACTTTGGAGGAGAAGGAATATCTTTAATCTGATACTCCTTACTCAAACGGTAAAGTAGTTGTCTAGCATCAATAATCAAACGTCTTTTAATTGGGAGATCAGAAGTTGGGTAGTCATCAAACGATTTTGCAAATAAAGTTAGTTTTTTGTCTATTTCATTAGATAAAAGGGGAGACTTGAATTCTTTTATTTCTCTAGAAAGGAAAGAATTAAAGTGTTCAGCCCTACCATGAATATTTTTGAAGCCATTCTCAGCTTCAACTGTTAAAGCCTTTTGTAAAAGTCTTACCCAATTATTTAGCGCATTAATCTGTTGATCTCTTAACTCTAAAGAGTTTTGTTTTTTTCTGTCTTTGTATTGTTCCACCAATGTTCTTTAATTTCTTTAGCGAGAGATTTGCTTTGCCAATAACGTTGTTGGCGAATCATCTTAGTCAAGCTATTTCTTTGTTTAGTGATTTCCTGTCTACATTGTCTAAGACGCAAGTTATCGAACTCTAGTTCAGATAAACGGATTAACAGGCAAGTGATATCAATCTCATTATTGTAAGCAGATGACGTTGGCAATAGAAGTTTAAGAATATTTGAAGGAGCATTAACAGACGGAACCTGTCCTGAAATAACTGCATCTAGAAGATTTATTGGTATAAAACTATTAATTACACCTAATCTAATTAACTCAATATTTATTAAATGGGAAAGATTTCTCAATCTTCGAGTAAGAGCTGTTTCAATTGAAATAGACCATCTATAAAGTTCTTCTGGAGTTTGTGGTAACAAAGTATCATTTAAGATAATCTTATCATCTTCATTCTCGATATTATCAAGGTCTTCTTTACTTTTAGAAGAGTCAACTTTTTGATTAATTAATTTTCCAGCCATCATGAAAATAGACTTTATGATATCTTTATCGTTTTGATTATTAACTGAACTAGAATCATTAATATCTTCATTAATATCTTCATTAATATCTTCATTAATATCTTCATTAATATCTTCATTAATTCCATAATCAGCATCATAAGAGTTAAAATTGCTATTGGAAATATCCCAACTATTTATATCAATTTGATTCTCAGTAGGCAACGATAAACTTAATTCTAAAGAGCCAAGGTTATTTTCAACACTTAGTTTAGGTTCAAGATCTGTCTGACTTACCATTTCCTTAAACAAAGATTCTGAATCCTTATTCACTTTGATATTTTCTTTTTCTAATGTCCTAGAAAATATCATGAGATTCTCTATTGTTAGTAATGATATACATTCAGATAAACTAGATTTTATATTTTCTTGAAATGATTCACCGTTTTTATCTAATGAAATATTACTTAGACTATTATTATTCGACAAAATTAACTGATAAATTGCCTCTTTAACAACATCTGGCAAGACTGATCTAACAAGTTTTAAATAGAAAGCATTGATTTTATATATCTCTGAGCTTAAAGATTCACATTTCCTATTAAGCAGCTCAAGCTGCTTAATAGGGTCAAAAGCAGAATGAATTTTCGGATCAGAAGTCAAAATCTCTAGGAAGACATTGAAGCTACTTCTGCAGCAAAATCAGACTCTTCTACTTCAATTCCCTCTCCAAGGGTATAACGAGTAAATCTACGAACCTTTACATTCTCCCCTATTTGACCTGCAACCTGTTTTACAAGTTGCTCTACAGTAATTGAACTATCACGAATAAATGGTTGTTCTATCAATGCCAGTTCTTTTAACCTTTTTCCTATTCTTCCCTCAACAATCTTAGTTTTGATTTGCTCTGGTTTTCCAGCTAAATCATCTCTACCCATTTCTATATTCTTCTCCTTATCGACAATATCTTTTGGAATATCATCAACAGCTACATATTCAACATTAGGGCAAGCAGCTACTTGCATCGAAACATCTCTTAAAAGACCCTGAAATAATTCTCCACGAGCAACAAAATCTGTTTCACAATTCAGTTCAATTAGAACTCCAACCCTAGAGCCAGTATGAATATAACTACCAATAGCGCCTTCAGCTGCAACTCTTCCTGATTTTTTTTCTGCACTAGCTATACCTTTTTGGCGTAACCATTCAACAGCCTTAGAAATATCACCACTTGTCTCTGCTAATGCTTTCTTACAATCCATCATTCCTGCACCTGTCTTATCTCTAAGATCTTTTACAAGCTTTGCTGTAATAGATGACATTTTCTTTAGTGTGTGAGTTAAAAATACCGTTAGTTTTTGAATTAGGGCAACAGCAAAATTAAATCCCTAAAAATTATTATGAATATTTCTGGCGCGCTCGCTGATCATTAGATCCATGACGCCCTTCATTTATTGCGTCTGCAATTCTTCCAAGAACCAGCTGAACAGATCTAACAGCATCGTCATTACATGGGATTGGAACTTCACATAGATCGGGATCACAATTGGTGTCCAACATTGACACCAAGGGAATATCTAATTTCCTTGCTTCTAAAACAGCATTAGTTTCTCTTCTTTGATCAACTAAAACTACGACATCAGGCAAACGCTTCATACCCTTCAAGCCTCCAAGATATTTTTGCAATCTTTCTAGTTCATGCCTCAAAACAGAAGCCTCTTTCTTAGGCCTCATAGCAATAGCTCCACTAGATTCCATTCGCTCCAAATCCTTTAGTCGATCAATGCGAGCTTTCATTGTTGTCCAATTAGTTAGCATCCCTCCAAGCCAACGTTGATTCACATAAGAAGCACCACATCTTGCAGCTTCTTGAGCTACAACTTCTGAAGCCTGCTTCTTTGTTCCAACAAATAAAAATCTTTTTCCACTTTTCGCAGCATTTCTTGTCCACTTGTATGCATTATTCATACATACAGCAGTTTTAACTAGATCAATGATGTGTACACCATTTCTCGCACAATAAATGTAGCGAGACATCTTTGGATTCCATCTACGAGTCTGGTGCCCAAAATGAGCACCAGCTTCCATCATCTCAGAAAGAGTTACAACAGCCATTTGATTAGGGTTTCGGGTTAGCCTCCACCTGACAGGGATACAAAGTGCTTAATAAATAATTAATTTACTTTGATCACCCGAAACAGTCAGATGTGCGGAGTTTTTATTACTTCACTAATCTACCAAAAGACGAAATCAATGAAGGCCGTTAAGTGTTGCTTCTCGAAAAATCTCTCTAACTCCAACAAGATTTAAAGGTACTCTTAAAACTTGCATTGCCAATCCTGGTCGATTTATACGTATAAGAAATTTCAACAACGGTCTAATAGTTACATCATTTATAAGTCCACCTAAAGTCAAGCTTTCCCAGAGAATTCTATGAAATAAAGTAAATTGAATAATAAAACGCACTCGCAAAGTTGGGTGTTTTCTATAGAAAATAATTGCCATCTTTGCTCTCTCACGTTCAACTTGCTTCAAAGATGGAATTTGATTAATACTAAAAGCTGGATGCCAATGATACCCAACTGCATTAGGACATTTAATTAGCTCTACACCCATTTGCCTAAGTCGCTCACCAAGTTCTAAATCTTCCCATCCATATAACTTAAAAGCGGGGTCAAAAAGACCGGATTCCTCCAATATTGTTTTTTCAATAGCAACATTCCCTGTAGCAAAATAAGCCCATGAAAGGTCTGTCAATTTATGAGGTTCGGAAATTGGGCTATCAAAATTAGCAGTATTTATAACTGCTCCATAAGTAAAACAAAGCTTGTCTCCTCTTCTCCTCCAAGCCTTGCGAAGGCTAGTGATATGGCTTTCAATGAAAGTTTCTGTGACCACTAAATCACTGTCAATAAAAATAATCACATCACCTCTAGATTGCTGCACTCCGTTATTTCTTCCTAAGCCTGGTCCTCCATGGTTTTGCTTGATCAATACGACATGAGGAAATAGCTCACAATTCTTTTCTAACCATGAGTAAGTGCCATCACTTGAACCATCATCAACAACTACTATTTCATAACCTTGAATCTGACTAGATACCCTCTGAACTTCCAAAGCTTTTAAACACTTCAACAAAATCGGCAAGCGGTTATATGTTGGTATCACAACACTTATGAACATTCGAATAACTCCTTAGTTTTAGATAAAAAGTAAGTTCATTTTTATAAAAAAGACAATCTTATAAAATTCATTAGAAATCAAACGAAGAATTAATTGCTCTAATCTGCAGCTCCGCCATTATTTGCTGTACCAGTAACTCCATTGCCAGCACCAGCTCCATCTGAACGAAGCTTACGTTTTTTAAACTTTCTTGCATAAGCTCTATTCCTTTCTTGTTTCTCTTTCTTTAGATTTCTTCGCTTAGACATGTCTTTAGAATTTATATTATTTATACAGCCTACTGAACAATAGGCAGTAATCTGCCATCTTCCATATTTAAAAGACGATCTGCCACATCAAGAATGCGTGGATCATGTGTGACCATTAGTACTGAACAATTCTGCTCAATTGCAAGTCGTTTAAGTAAAGAAACAATTTCTCTACCAGTAACGCTATCGAGAGCAGAAGTTGGTTCATCTGCTAATAATAATTTTGGACGTGCAGATAATGCTCTCGCAATAGCAACTCTTTGTTTTTGTCCCCCAGAAAGATCATGAGGAAGCTTATTCATTTGATCTGCTAGACCTACTGCTCTCAACCATTCTCTTGAATTATCTCTACGTGCCTGATAAGAAAGTCTTTGTAACAAATCTGAGCCCATTTGAACATTTTGTTCAGCAGTGAGGCATCTAAGGAGATTATGCCCCTGAAAAATCATTCCAATGTTCTTTCTAACGATTTGACGAGTTTTTCTTTCAGATCCATGAAGTTGATGACCAAGAACAAATAATTCTCCTTGCTGTGTTTTGCGCAAAGCTCCTATCAGAGTAAGCAATGTAGTTTTTCCACATCCCGAAGGGCCGGTCAATAAAATGACCTCGCCGGGATCGATCTTCATTGATATTGAATAAAGGACCTGTTTTCTTGTTAACCCATTTCCATACCAATAATTTAAACCTTTAATTTGAACAGTTGAATTTAATTTGTATGAATTATCGTTTTGGTTCATTATGCATGAAAGGTTTAAAAAATTTCTGCAGGATCTGCATCAATTAGTCTTCTCATTGCAAAGGAAGCAGAAGCCATGCACATAAATAAGATTAAGAAAAAAACAAGAACTGCTCTTTGAGGATCCATAGCCACAGGTAATTTAGTTGAACTCCTTACCAAAGCATATAAAGCTTGCCCTGAAACATATGCAGGAAGATATCCCATGACCGCAAGAAAAATTCCTTCTCTAGCAACTACACCAAATAAAGTTCTCAATTGGTAGCCCATAGCCATCAAGGTTGCATATTCAGCAAGATGATCACTCACATCGCTATATAAAATCTGATAAACAATCACACATCCAACCACAAAGCCCATAGCTGCTCCTAGGGTGAAAATAAATCCTATAGAAGTGCTATTCCGCCAATAATTCTTCTCAAAATCTATAAATTCATTCCTACTTAAAACCTTTACATCATTAGGCAAACTAGCCTTTAAAGATCTAATAACGTCTTCTGAATTTGCTTCTGTTCTTAAACGAACAAGTCCTATCTCTATACTGCCTACAGATGAAGTTGGTAATAATTTAAGGAAAGTTTCTCTACTAGTGATCAAATTTCCATCAGCGCCAAAAGAAGGGCCAAGGCTTACTAGTCCTGCTACACGAACTCTCTTACCTCCTACTTCAGTTTCAACAATTTTCCCTTCAGAGATCCATTTCTCAACTGGACCAAATTCTTCTCTAGAAAGGACATCAAACAAAACTCGGCCTGAATTCTTTAGGACTTCTGCTTTAAGAGGAAAGCCAGGATCTATTAAAAGAGGATCAGTTGGCTCAAAACCTAAAGCAAGTATTGACCTTGTAGAAAGTGTTTCCGGATTGCGCCAAAGTAAGAAATTCCAATTGACAGGTGTAGTCCCAATTACATCTTTATGAGCCATTGTTTGGACAAGTCTTCGCCTTGGGAAAGCACTCATACTTATTGAGCTCATAGACCGAGGACTTATTAAAACTAAATCAGCATCAAATAACTTATGCACAGTAACACTTGCATCAAATAAGCCGTCCCTAAAACCCAATTGCATAAACATAAGTATTCCAGCAAAACATATTCCTGCTATTGCAACTAATAAACGAAGAGGTTGCCTTGTTAGCAATAGCCAAGCCAAAGGAATACCCCTTCTATGCCAGAAAGAAATCTTCACTATGGTTCAAACCTAGCTATAACTTTCATACCTGTATATCTTTCAACTTTTAAAACAGAATTAGGATTTAAAGTAATTCGGACTTCTACAACTCTTGCGTCTGCATCTCCAGTTGGATCTGTGGTCAAAACTCTTCGTTGTCTTACCTGAGGACTGATTCTTTTTACTTGGCCTAAAAGCGTTCCACTAAAGCCTCCATTTTCACTAATGAGTGAAACATTTTGACCTAATCTGATTCTGTTTATATCAGATTCATATACCTCAATCAAAGCTTCCATAAGTTGACTAGACCCTACCTTAAGGACTCCTTCTGAACTAGGCCTTTCCCCTTCTCTAGAATTAATCTTTAGAACTATCCCGTTTATAGGGCTTTTTAATTGAGTATCTAAAAGATCTACTTCTAGGCCTTTAATTTCTGCAAGAATTTCATTTCTCTCACCCAATAACTCAGTTAAATAATCATTTTCCCGATCAAAAATCATTCTAGGAGTGGCGCCTTCAGAAACAGATTCTTTATATCTAGCGACCTCTCTTTTTTGAGAAATTATCTTTTTATTTATTTTATTTAAACGTGCCTGGCTCAAATCTAAATCCGCAGTAATCTTAGGCTGGTTATCAAATATTGCAAGTATTTGTCCTTTTTGAACCTTATCTCCTTCACTAATTAATATAGTTTTTATGCGAGGAGTTCCACCAAAACCACTTGTTGGAGCAGCCAATGATCTTATTTCACCAGAAGGTGATAATTGACCTAAAGCTGCTACTGCTTCTATGCTTCTAACAATATTAGTTCTAGAAGAAATTTCTTTTGAAACAGGAGCTTTACGCAATGAGGCAAGGGTAATTAATATCACTAAAAAGCCCAATCCAGTATAAAAGAAATACTTCAATTGTCTAAATTTTTAGTATGAACTGGCATATCAAAAAGAACCATTTCAATGTACTGATTAGCCCAATTAGGACTAAACGCCTTAGCCAAAACATTACGAGTTTTGTCGTTCTGCTTTTGCTGCAGACAATAATACATTTGACCTTCAATTCTTTCAATTGTAAAAGGTGAGTCATCTAAATCAGGTTCAATAGATTCTGAATAGTCAATAAGAATGGTTAAGAACTTATCAACTAAGTCCAAGAAAAATCCATTTTCTTCTGCACCTATTGGGGTTATAAATTGAACATGAGAAGAAAAGATGTCACCCCAATCAGGTAATTTCCGAACCTTCTCAAAAGATGGTATTTCTATTTGCGCTAATTGATTTTCAATAGTTCTAGGCAACTTGTCCCTCACAGGAGATAAATCAACTATTGCTGCTGAGATCCCTTGGGGTACGGCTATTAGATCAACGCCAAATATGGGTAAGTCAAAAGCTGGATCTGGGAAAAATACAACGTGGAGTATTTCTAAAGAAGGTTCAAATACTGCCGTTTCTATATGTAATTTTCGAAAACCTCTGGATTGGTGTAATTCATTGAAGATGAAGAAATCTTCACCATCTGTTTTTCCATAAATATTCTTTAAATCAGGGGCTAGCTCTAATGACTCAACTCCAGTCAAGCCCTTAACCCGTTCCCTAATTCGATCTGCAACTGACTCTAAAAAAGGATTCAGAGGAAAAGATTTTGCGAACATTTATACAACACTATGCGAAAAAGGATCACAATGGAACTTTGATATTCAACTCTGGAGAAATCAATCCAAGCTCCCCAAATTATTTATCTGGGTCTTCAAAACAAAGCAAGCTGCATTATCGCGAATCTTCCCGAGGCACCCTTAACCTGTATCGATCTCTGGTGTAAGGGAGGAAGCTCTTTTGAAAAAAAAGGAGAAGAAGGGATAGCCCATTTTCTTGAGCACATGATTTTCAAAGGCAGCAGCAAGCTAAAAGAAGGTGAATTTGATCAAAAGATAGAAGCTCTTGGAGGAAGCAGTAATGCAGCTACAGGTCTTGATGATGTTCATTATTATGTTCTTGTCCCACCCAAAGCAGTAACAACGGGAATTGAGCTATTACTAAACCTAGTTTTAAGCCCAAAATTGCCAAAGCATCAGTTTCAATTAGAAAGAGAAGTTGTTTTGGAAGAAATTGCACAACATAAAGACCTACCAGAAGAACAAGTTTTTCAATCGCTTCTCAGAAATTGTTGGCCAAATCATTCTTATGGTCGCCCAATCTTAGGTATCGAAAAATCATTGAAATCAATTACTCCCGAAGACATGAGAAGTTTTCATAATAGGCAATATCAACCAAGTAATCTTTCCCTATCAATAGCAGGCTTTATTCCAGGCAACCTAGAAGTTCTACTGAATAAAAGTGATTTAACAAAACAAAGAAGCACAGCAAATCAAAAAGAATTCAATCTAAAAACATTATTGCCACCTTCGTTTAAAACAGGTCGTGAAGAAATAAAAGTACCCAGGCTAGAATCAGCACGTCTAACAATGGCCTGGCCCTTATCAGCTGCAAATAATCAATTTATGATAGTAGGCGCTGATATAGCAACATCAATTCTTGCAGAAGGTCGAAGAAGTCGACTAGTGCAGCATTTACGAGAAAATCTACAGATTGTTGAATCAGTGGATATGGAAATAACAGTTCTTGAAAAAGCTAGCTTATTTTTACTAGAAATTACATGTTTGGAAAAAGATTTAGAAAGAGTAGAAAAAGAAATCATTTTCCTGCTTACAAATTGTCTGAGAAATGAGCCAACTGATAAAGAAATGAAACGAGCTAAAGAACTAGTAAAAAATGCACTTTGTTTTGGATTAGAGCTACCTTCTCAAATTGCAGGCATCTCTGCATCGCAAGCCCTTTGGGATCGACATCAAGCTTTATTAGAACCTTTAAAATATCTAGAGAATTGGAATAGTTCTAATATTCAAAAAGTATTTTTTGCTCATCTCCAACAAAAGAATAGCTTCACTTTAATTGCTAGGCCAGGGAGGGATAAGTCTGAATAAATGGATTCACCTAAAATTTTACTAGATCCTTATAGATCAATTGGAATATTATCAACAAAGTTGTGGATAAGAGGAGGAAGTAGAGCTGATCCAATTAACAAAAAAGGTATTCATAATTTATTGGCTGCTTTATTGACTAGAGGTTGTGGTCCATATAACAGTTGTGATATTTCTGATCTTATTGAAGGATGTGGAGCAGAACTTCAATGTGAAAGCTATGAAGATGGGATAATGATTTCACTAAAATGTACTGAACATAAATCTCCTGAACTTCTACCACTAATAAGTCTTATGGTTACAGAACCTTTACTAAAAGAAGATCAGTTTCTTCTTGAAAAAAAATTAACTATTCAATTGCTTAGCAGACAAAAGGAGAGCCTTTTCTATATAACATTTAACAATTGGAAAAAGATAGCTTATCCTAATCATGTTTATAAGTATGATTCAATAGGGACTATAAATAATCTAGAGGATATAAGTCTTAATGACATTTGCACACTTTCTAAAACGTTAATTTCCAGGAAGAAAACAATTGTAATCTCAGGTTCGATACCAGAAAATGTAGAAAACTATTTTCAAACTCTCAGAACTAATAAATCATTCTCAAACTCAAATAAAGAAACTTTAACTATTGATAAAACTATTAACAGGTCTAAGAATAGGTTTAATAATGAATCAGTCATACTTAATTACCAAAACACAAATCAAGTTGTGATAATGTTTGGCAATGTAACAATTCCTCATTCACATGTTGATGATCTAGCGCTTCGTATTATCAGCTGCCATTTGGGATCAGGCATGTCAAGTTTATTGTTTAAGAAACTAAGGGAAAAGAACGGATTAACATATGATATTGGTGTTTACCATCCTATAAAAGAGTTAGAAGTCCCATTCTTGATACATGCCTCCTCTACTGTAGATAAAAGCATGCTAACTCTTAAACTTATTAATCAATGCTGGGAGGATATCCAGACTAAATGTATCTCTAAAGAAGAATTAAATCTAGCGAAAGCAAAGTTTATAGGAAATTTGGCTCATAATTCTCAAAGTATATCTCAAAGAGCAGAGAGAATGGCTTATCTCCTAGGTATAAATATGAAAGAGGATCATGACATACAAGTAAAAGAGAAAATAAATTCAATAACTGAAAAAGAAATACTTCGTGTAGCCTCTATATACTTTAAGGATCCCCTAATAAGCTTATCAGGTCCTAAAGATACTTTGAATAATATATCTCAACATCTAGGAATATAAAATTCATTTAGAAATATATAGCTTAAATATTATTTACCGCAAATCGTAAAATTGAGCATCTAATATTTGCAGTTAAATTATTACGCCAAATACATCTAGATATCTATCATCTACTTCAACAACCTTAAAACTATTTAGCTCTGAATCCTTCAAGTATTGGCTAATTTCTCTTGATGTATATGCGGCCTTTAAAGATGCTATAAAATCTTTTTCCATAACCGAAGGTGCTGTTGGAAGATGTTTTTGCTTTATAGCTAAAGCCTCTTCTAAACTTGACGGCCGTCGTAAATCACGGTGAAAGTGAATTGCTCCATGTTTAGAAATATTTTTCAAGGCTTTAATAAAAATCAGAGGGTCATGTATGTGATGAATAAGACTATTACTTACAACCAAATCAGCACATTCTCTAAAAGGAAAATCACCATTGGCAATTTGAGATATATTAATTTTTTTATAAGTAATCCTTTCTAAGAAAGAAATCTTTTCTTTTTGCTTTTTCCTTGCATACATCAGCATTTCAGGAGAATCGTCAAGTCCTAATACCTTGGCTTCAGGCCACTGATCAGCAAGCCTTTGCGTTATGTTCCCTGGACCGCAACCAAGGTCAACTATCAATTTCTTTCTATCTATATGCATACCTCTATCTCTTATTAACAAATCAACTTCTGAGAGCATGCTTGCCTCAGAGGAAGAAAAGTCAGCTTCTGCATAAGCTTGAACTTGATCTGGAGCCAACATCAGCTCTGGTTCTGTAACACGTTGCACAAGAATTGCCGGATTTCTAGTGTTGTTTGAATAGACACTGTCAATGGTGGTAAATAAAACTTGCTTGCGCTAGCGATGGCGTTAGCCTGCGTAATACTTACAGACATAAAGATTTTGTCACTAGCTGCTAGCAAACAAAAAATTGAACGCAATTCTTCAATTGACCCAGATGTTACTCAAGCTTTTCCAGCAACAGCTCCTGCTGCCAACCCTGTTTTCTATAGGACTTACAGTCGCAAAACCCCTTCTGGTAGAGAAAGCTGGGAACAGGTAAGTTCAAGAAATCTTCAAGGACTTCTTCGACTTGGAAGCCTGACAAATGAAGAAGTGGCTTTGATGGCTCAAATGCAAACCGAAAAAAAAGCCCTTCCATCTGGACGTTGGCTTTGGATTGGCGGAACTGATTGGATTAATAAAGAGAAAAATTTCTCAGGTGCATACAATTGCACTTCAACCAATCTTGTTGATTGGGAAGCCTTTGGCCTGATGATGGATTTAGCGATGATGGGATGTGGTACAGGCGCCATAATTGAACCTCATTTAATCAATAAACTGCCCATCATTCTTAATCCAATAAACATAAAATCTGTATCAGAGATAGGAATTACAGAAGCAGAAAACAGAAAAGAGAAAACAAGTTCTACTGTCAAAGGGAACAACGTATTAATTAAAGTAGGAGATAGCAGAAGAGGATGGGTAGATAGCTATCAAGCCCTATTGCAAATAAGTAGCGACCCTCAATTCAAAGGTGAAACAGTTGAGGTGACTATTGATTTAAATGATGTTAGGCCTGCAGGTGAATCTCTAAAAGGCTTTGGAGGAATGGCAAACCCAGTAAAGTTAAAGGATTTATATCCTCGTGTTGCAGGAATTCTTTCCAGAGGCCTAGGCAGACAACTGACTTCTGTTGAATGCTGCCTACTTATTGACGAAGCAGCGGTGACGATAGTTGCTGGAAATATTCGTAGAAGCGCAGGAATGCGTCAATTTTCATCAAATGATTCTCTTGCTACTTCTGCAAAAGAAAATCTATGGGAACAAGATTCAGATGGAAACTGGAGGATAGATCCTGAAAGAGATGCTCTTAGGATGGCAAACCATACTCGTGTTTATCACACGCGTCCAACACTTAAGGAAATCAATGATGCAGTTGTAAAGCAATTTCATTCAGGAGAAGGCGCTATTCAATTTGCGCCGGAAGCTATAGCTCGTTCAAATGCCGATATTCTTACAACAAAAGAGCTTCGTGAAGAATTCATTGAAATCTATTGCGAGCAAGGACGAGTAGAGGCCTCAAAATGGTTACAAGATAATTATGGGCCTATAAATTCAGCGGAAATGGAACACCGCCTAGGAAGGTATGGACTTAATCCATGTGGCGAAATCCTTGGGGCGGATTTTCACTGTAATCTTGCTGAAGTACATCTAAATCAAATCAGTCCTTCTGATAAAGAAGGTCAAGAAAAAGCATTCAAAGCCGCAGGCCTATCTGTAGCATGCCTACTTAATCATCGTTTTGAAGTCGATCGTTATAGAGAAAGTCGAGCTTTAGATCCAATTGTTGGAGTTAGCTTTACAGGTTTATTTGACTTTTTTGTTCACGCCTTTGGTACTCCTTGGCTCAAATGGTGGGAAAAAGGAAGACCCAACTCAGAACAGGGTGAAAGCTTCAAAAAGCAAGAAGCAGATTATTTAAAAAGATGGAAGAACATTGTTAACCAAACAGTATGGGATTATTGCGATAAACATAATTTACGTAGACCTAATAGATGCACAACAGTCCAGCCAGCAGGCACAAAAAGTCTATTAACAGGCGCAGCGCCTGGATGGCATCCGCCAAAAGCTCAAAGATTTATTAGAAGAATTACTTTTCGAAAAAGTGACCCAGTAGCAATGGCATGTATGGACTATGGCTATACAATCGTTCCTTCCCAATCTGACAAAGACGAAAATGGCAGGCTATTAGATAATCCATTTGATCCGAGATGTACTGAATGGCTAGTTGAAATACCTACAGAAGTCAGTTGGGCAAACATACCTGGAGCAGATGAGATTGAGATCAACAATTTCTCAGCCCTAGCTCAATTTGATTTTTATATGCAAGTTCAAAGTCATTACACCGATCACAACACCTCTGCAACAATAGAATTCAGAGAAAACGAAATAGGTCCTTTATCAGAGGCTATTTACAACTCAATAAAGGCCAACAAGGGTTATATCTCAGCAGCATTACTTGCAAGATTCGACGCAAATGCTACTTTCCCTCGATTGCCTTTTGAGCCCATAGATTCAAAAACATATGAAAGGCTTCAATCAGAAGTAATTCAAAGAAGAGTCAGCAATGATTTCTTTGAAGCTCTTAGTCTTTATGACCAAGGTGAATTAACAGAAGCCGGTCCCGCCGGTTGCGATTCTGACAAGTGCTTGCTCCCACTAGCCAAGCCACAGAAATAATTCTCCTATTGGATTAATAAGTGAAGGGCCTCATTAACAAGGCTTCTCCTGACTATATTTAGAGTAGATAAATAAATCTTATATTTTCCATAGCATTATTTTTCTAGTTGCTTAAGGCATATTAAAAATAATATGAGTTATTTATAAAAAGAAAAAAATGATGCAAGAAGGCCCATAAAGAGCTAATGGTATAGAAGGGGAATAAATGATTTAAGAAAATTTCAAATGACTATCGCACACAAACAAACCGAAATCTTAAGTAAAAGTACTCATGATGCAATTATTGATCAGTTGCGTGCATGTAATACTCCCTCCGAAATATTGGCATTTGAGAAGTGGTTTGATAACACAGTTAATGTAGGTCCTCTTTACACAGTTATATGTGATCTACTTAGGAATAGATCTATTTCTAGGTGCACAGCTTCAAAATGGTTTGAAACCTTACTAAAAAGCAGAGATGAAAAGCTAAATAGCCTTGATCGAGATATATAGTTTTAGAAACAATTAAATTAATATTTTCAAATCAGTTGTAACTAACTAACTCTTAGAAAGGGAATGGACCTGTAGAACCACTAGATGCTGTAAATCCTGTTAGAGCCCAAATACCAAAAGAAAAGAGGGCACAGCCTATGAAAAACATTAAATGAGAAATATAACGAACTTTCTCCTTTTCAGATATTTCACCCTGCATAGGCAAATCACCTAGGAAACGGGATTGATTACTCTTTGAGCTGGCCATGAAAAATCTTATATACGCAATGATTATGCCATAAATTAAGATCGAATTGCCTCAAAGGATTTAGCTTGTTACTCAGAGAAATTCTTATCAGTTCGTCAGTATAAAAGTAATTCGCACTCTATAAAAGGAAAGTAAAATGGGCTAAAAATTGAATTCTTTGATTTTATGAAATGTATAATCGAAAGTGGAGAGTTGGTCGAGTGGTTTATGGCTCTAGTCTTGAAAACTAGCAAGGGTGCAAGTCCTTCGGGGGTTCGAATCCCCCACTCTCCGTTCTATAGGAGGGTGACCTCGAACATTTGAAAATATTTTACATTCATTACTAATTAAATAAAAAGGCAAAAATTCAAATAGTCATTAGTAATACCAATACACCTCAATGCACTAACACCATTAGCTAGAGGGATCCTTTGAAAAAGGAAAGTAGTCCTGTTTCTTTATGAGTTAGGAAATTTCGAGTAAATAAATTCACTTTGAAAACGCTTGCCAAGCATAAAACCAAAGAGACTTATCAGTAATATATCCACATAGACTCTATTCAGGGTCTATAGACATGCTATCTAGATATATTATAATAAAGGCAACATAGTCAAAGCATGGAAAAGACTTGGAACGAAATTAGGGACGCGTGGCTCAGGAAGACTTCTTTAACTGAGGAGGCAGCATCATGGGCAATTGAATCAATCAATAAAAGCGAAGAAGATATATATGAAATTCAAAAAATCGCTAAAAAAGATTCTTTCACTGAGCTTGATGAGAAACTAAGGCTTCTTAAGAAATCAATAAAAAGTCACATCTTAGAAAAAGAAAATAGTCTCGATGATTTAACTCTTAACACAACAAACTCTGCAAAACTCCAAGTATCAGTTCCTTCTAGTCTTAATTACTTAATGAAAGCATGGGCTGCTGCTGAAGGCAGAGATCTTTCAAGCGTGGCATTGCAATGTCTAGAAATTGGTCTAAGAACAATGAAAAGCAAGGGGTCGATACCTTCAGCTGCTTTAGAGAGATACGATGTTGCTTGCAAAAAAAGAATAGCTCTTGCTGAAGTTAATAATATTTGGGAGGAATATGAAGGATTAACCGTAAAATCATCTTCTAGTTAATTATGAAATATAAATCATTAAATAAAAAATTTTATACTATATCTCTCAAGAAAGAATTTATTTCAAAGAGAATAAAGATCGAAGATACTCCAAAGGATTATATTTATATATTATTTAGGGACTCAGACAGTGCAATAAAGGTTGCAAATAACAAAGAATGCCTTAATTACTATAAAAGAGAAGGATACAAATCAATAGGTGGAAAATTAGGTTCCAAAAGAGAACTTAATCTTATTAAGATAACTTTAAAAGAAATTATAAATAATAATTTCTTAGAAGATCTTACTATTTCAAGGATAAAAAAACAATTAAATATGCTTGGTTTCCTAGATGATTCTATAAGACTTAATATAAAGAAGAAATTTTAAAATACTAATTACATTGTAGGGTATCTTTTGTTTTTCTCTTGGTTACAGGGTTTGTACCATTTGCTATTGAGCATAAATAAGATAAATCTTGATTTCTAAGAATTACATTAGTAAAATCACTTCCTTGAATATTAACATCGCTAAATCTTGCATTAAATACAAATGCATCTTCTAAAACTGCATTTTCTAAATTAGTTCCTTCAAAGACCGCAGAATCCAGAGTTGCATTATGAAGGTTGGCATTTGACAAATTAGAATTTAGCAATTTGGCTCCAAATAAACTGGCTCCTTCCAAATCACTACCAGAAAGATCTGCATCTTGGAGATTTGTTAAATAGAAAGTAGCACCTTTTAAGTCTAATTTAGAGAAATCTTCTCCAACTAATGTTTGCTTACCGTAATCAATAGAAGCAAAGCTAGATTGTGTAGGGGCAAATAAAATCAAGAAAATGATCCATAATGATAGGAGTCTAGAAATCATAGAATTAATGCATTAAGCTCAGAAAATAACTACGCCTAAAAGCTATTTTAGGATTAGATTTAAGTGGTCATTTATCTATCTTATAAAATTTAATAAAATGTTTGTAAAGTGTTCGACAACATCGGAGAAAATTTAGCTAGAAAGTAATTAGTTAAGTTCTCGTTATGTTCTCCTCGATAACCATAGAGCATATTAAAGAGATACTCACAAGAGTATCTAAAGGGGAACAAGTAAGCTTTAACGAAAGACTATATATTCAAAAAGCTGCTGACCAAGATCAGAAAGTAAACTCTTGGCTTACAAAAGCAACGCGAATTCAATTTGGCAAGAAAAATCCAGATGCAGTAGATGAGTTACTACACAACCTTGACTTAGGTACCTCAGAACCAATTTCAATGCAAAAACCAGATCCAGATGAACTTGGAAGCTGGTTCTCTGGAGCACCTTCATGGGTAGCAAGAAGCTAAAAAGCTTCATTTTTAGACTGCTATGTATCTCTTAACTGCTTAAGACAAAATCAACAAGGACTACAAAAAGTGCTCAGACATCCATTTGAAGCAGTTGTAATTGGCTCTGGCGCAACGGGTGGGGTCGCCGCTCTTACTCTTGCACAAATAGGCTTGCGTGTTCTAGTTATTGAGGCAGGACCAGAATTAACATCAAAGGAAGCATTAGGTTCAGAGCCTCAAAATACTTTTAAAAGGATAAATAGAATAATATGTGGAGAAGTGAAGGTACAAGCTCAACATCCAGGATATTGGAAAAACAATCCTTCCTTATATATTAATGAAAAGGATAATCAATACATAACACCTAAAAACAATGAATTTATATGGACTCAAGGACGACAGGTTGGAGGAAGAAGTTTAACTTGGGGAGGAATTACTTTAAGGCTTTCAGAATCTGATTTTTGTTCAGCAAAAATAGATAATTTTGGCCCAGAATGGCCAATAAATTATATGGATCTTGAAAAGCATTACTCATACTTAGAGAAATTATTAAAAGTACACGGCAATAGAGATGGACTGGAGCAATTACCGGATGGTCATTATTTAAAGAGCTTACCTTTTACAGCCTCTGAGCAGATTTTTAAAAATAATCTAACTAAGTCATTGAACTATCCAATGATTCATTCGAGAGGTTTTGGAGGTCATGATATAATTAAAGATGGTCTATGGCCTAGATATAGCAGTGTTGGTAGTACACTTAAACAAGCCATTAAAACAGGTAAAGTTGAGCTTCTAACAAATCATATTGTTGAATATATTTCATTGGATAGCTCACAAAAGTTAGCAAATGGTTTACATGTTATAAATATACAAACCAAGGAAAGAGAAAAACTTGATTGTAAATTAATAATATTATGTGCTTCAACTATTCAAAGTCTTAAAATATTGCTGAACTCATCTGAAAATATAAGGAGTAAGGGACTAATTGACCCTTCAGGTAAATTAGGTTCTTATTTAATGGACCATATATCAACATGCCGTTTTTTCTCAATAAAAAATGATCAAGAGCAAGAAAAAACAAAGCTTCATAAATTAACTGGAGCAGGTAGTTTCTTTATACCATTTGGAAAAAATCTAGATACCAATATTAAAGTTGATTTTCTCCGTGGCTATGGAATTTGGGGGGGCATTGACCGTTTCGAGCCTCCAGATTTTATTAAAACAAAAACTAAAACAAAAACAGGATTTCTAATAGGTCATGGTGAAGTTTTACCTTATGAAGAAAACAAAGTGAGTCTCTCTAAGCAATTAGACAAGTGGGAAATACCTATACCTAATATTGACTTTAGGTGGAAAGATAATGAACTAAGAATGGTTAATCATATGAATATTTCAATAGAAAATTGTATAAAAGCAAGCGGTGGTGAAGTAGAACCCATTCATGATCTTATAAGGATTCCATTTTTAAAAGAAATTTCCCAAAAAGCCCTAGCTCTTCAAGATTCGCCTCCACCACCAGGTTATTACGTCCACGAAGTGGGCGGAGCACCTATGGGAACAAGGCAGGAAAATAGTGTTCTAGATAAATGGAATAGGCTATGGCAATGCAAAAATATTCTTGTAGTAGATGGTTCTTGCTGGCCAACTTCTTCTTGGCAGAGCCCTACTCTTACGATGATGGCAATAACTAGACGAGCATGTATTGAATCAATCAAGAATCAGTCATAGCAAACAAATCATTTAAATATCTTTCTGTCACAGCCCTATCATCACATCCATTTTGAAAAAGAAAATTAGCCAATGCTGAGCTCATTAAACGATATTGATCCCAATTTGGGTTTGCCCCTATAAAGTCTTTCATTCCTTTATAAAGAGCTTCAGGTATTTCTGCCTCAAGGCTTACAGAGGATGTTTCGCAAGCAACATTCTCTGTAGTTAGTTCATTTATTGAAAATTGAGCAATGTCCATTATTTAATTAAAGGCGTGTTGTTTTCAATGACCAATATCCACAAATTTCACTTAATCGTCAAAGCAAAAGAAAATTTGATACCTATTAGCGAGACAAGCTAAGACTCATTCTGCTGCAGTCTAATAGCGCAAATACAATTAAAAAACAAAAGGTTCGCGAAGCTCGCATGATCTATAAAATATAATTTCTTTTTCTCAGAGAAAACCACAAAAGTAAGTATTTATACCAATCGGAGGAAATATAGGTGGAAAACTATCCTTTAATCTGTGGAAGACCTTGGGGAAAACAAAAAAGGCTTATTGATAAGTCTTGCTTATGGTTCTCAAGTCTAATGAGTCTACCGTAAGAAAGAGACAGTTGAGCCAGGGATTATTAGCTATTTATTTTAGATTTAAGTTCTTTTTGAATTGCGAAGCGTGACTGGGCCAAAAGGATGCTGAGAGTGAGGATAGATTGGATGCTCATGCTCATGCTCATGCTCATTTAAAGAGGTTTTTTCTTGAGAGTCACATTCTCCAGTACATTCAATTTCGCACAAATTGCATGATTGCATTAATCCTTCTACATGGTTGTGATGGCTAACTTGCGGTAATCCAACCTCACTCTCAAAGCCCAACAAATTTGATCTGTATTTACATAGTGAGCAATTCATTGTGTTCTCTCCAGTAAAAGCCTCACTAATCCTTGATATAAATGTCTCTCTTACTTTTGAATGATTCCCCAAATAACCAGCATTTATAAATTCAATATCAGGGTTATCAAGAGCAACTAACTGAACATATTTGCGTATTCTGCTAACTAGCACTCCCGAGAATAAAAAATAAGGGAAAACAACTATTCTACTGAATCCTAATTTAACCAATTTCCTCAACCCAGGCTCAACAAGAGGGAAGGTAACACCCGAATAAACAGTTTCACCCCAGGCAAATCCAAAGGATTCTACAAGCATTCTTGTTAACTTAGAAACGTTAGAATTAGCATCAGGGTCTGAAGAACCTCTTCCTACAACAACTAATAATGTTTTATTCAAAGGAAATTCAGATTTAGAATTAATTGATTCTTTTATTCTTTCTCCAGCAGCACATACCATAGAGTTATCTATACCAAGTTCTCTGCCATAAATTATTTCCAATCCAGTTTTCAGAGAATAATCATTTAATACAGCCGGGATATCATTCTTAGCATGACCTGCAGCAAATAACATTGCAGGTAAGGCAATAACCTTTTTAACTGAATTTCCTCTAAGAGTATCTAAAGCATTTGCAATTGTTGGGCAAGAAAACTCTAAGTAACCGTATTCAACAGGAATATTGGATAATGAAGCTTTTATACGCTCAGCTAATGTTGCAAATTCATCTGTTGCATGCGAGTTTCTGCTCCCATGGCCAATAATAAGTATTCCTATGTTGGAATCTAATTTATCAAAAAGCCCTGAAATCAAAACTTTATGGCGCTTTTAAAAACCATATCGTGATAAGGGGCACAAAATCTAATAGAAAAGCTAATTAATCTCATATAACAACAATCGTGAACAATATTGATAACGATCTGATATTCCAAAATACTCAGGCACAGGATTTTAATATTGCTGGAATTTATAAGGACATAAATTCAGAACTATTAGAAATGATAAAAAATGATCTACTACATCCAAAACCATTAATGATATGTGGAGGAGGCACATCAAGCCAATGTGCGGCCAAAGGTCATTGGACACTTGATTTCCGTCATAGATTTCAAGCCATTAAATTAGACACCTCAAACAATCAGGTTGTTATAGAAGCAGGCGTAAGAATGGAAAACCTTATTGAAAAACTGTCAGACTTTAATAGGACTTTCCCTATAGGAATATCCGGAGTTACTGGCCTTGGATATATTTTGACAGGAGGAATTAGTCCATTGAGCAGAAAATATGGATTAGCTATAGATCAAGTTCTTGAGATACATGGCTACTGGGGAAATGGTAATAAGTTTGCTTTATCTAAGCCTAATTCAAGTTCAAGTGATCAAGAAAAGTTAAAATGGAAAGTTCTTTGTGGAGCAGCACCATTTGTTGCAATAATTACTCATTTAAAGCTTAAAACTTATAAATTAAAACCATTAGGTTTATGGGAGTCGACATTATCCTCTAAGCAACTTGCTGAAACAATAGAAATGGCCGAGAAATGGCCTAATTCAGCAAGCCTATATTGGATTTGGGGCAATACAATAAAAGCTTATGGAGTATGCGAGTTTGACGGAGAAAATAATCATGAAAGTTTCACAAAAATATTAAATCAAATACCTAAATCAAAAGATTTTAATATATCTAATGCAAAAAATCTTAATCATTTAAAGAGATTGAAGCCACAGCTTATTGGTCAATCACTTTACGAAAAACAATATTCAGAAGTTCTTGGACTACTTGGCCCATCAATAAATAAAAAAGCTTCAGATGTTTTGAATGTAATAGAAGAAATAATGAATAAACGACCAAATGAAAATTCTTACATTTGTGCCCAACAGCTAGGAGGTGCTACTAAATATTCAACAAAAGAGTTAAGCTCATTTGTTCACAAAGATGCAATCTGGAAGCCTTGGATTACTGGTTCATGGAAAGCAAATGATATTAAAAGTAAAGAGAAAAGCCTTTTATGGATCGAGAATTCATGGGATTCACTTAAAGATTATTTCCCTGGAGTTCATTTAGCACAACTTCACCCTCACTTAAACTGGCACCAAAAAGAAATCAATGCTGCCTTTAAAGAATGGCTTCCAAAGTTAAGGCAATTCAAATCAGAATATGATCCAAAAGGTATTTTGCCACCTCTTTGAGATACTGTCCTCAGAAGGAGTTTTATTAATCAATGCTGATTAAAACAAAGTCAACTGTTTTAGAAGAATGGTTTTCTAATCCAAGAAAAGATATTTTATCTGGCCTTGTAGTTGCATTTGCAATGATTCCTGAGGCCATAGCATTCTCAGGTATAGCTGGAGTGGATCCACAAGTAGGGCTCTTTGGAGCCTTTTGCCTTTCCATAACAATCGCGCTCATCGGCGGAAGAATGGGCATGATCACATCAGCAACAGGTTCCACAGCTCTTTTAATGACTGGTGTTGTAGCAACAGGTAATGCACAAGGTAATGGTCTAGGTCTTTCTTATTTAATTGCTGCTGGTTTATTAACTGGAATTTTCCAAATCATATGGGGCTATTTACGTCTTGCTTATCAAATGCGGTTTGTCCCAACTGGCGTATTAAGTGGTTTTGTAAATGCTCTAGCTTTACTTATATTTCAGGCTCAACTTCCACAAATGGGGCTGAATTTTCACTATGGAGAAGAAATTGCTAAAGGCCAGGCTGAACAAGTTTTACCTGTAGGAATTCAAATTCCAATTGTATGGCTATTAATAGCTTTAGGTTTATTAATTATTTATGGATTACCTAAAATAACTAAAGTTATACCTTCCCAGTTAGTTGCAATTCTAATAATTACAATAATTTCCATTCAGCTTCCTATTGATATTCCAACAGTCAAAGACTTAGGGCAATTACCAATAGGCCTACCTAGTTTTGAATTGCCTTTCGGTTCTATTGCTGATGGGAAAGTACCATTTAACTTAGAAACTTTTGGCATTGTCCTTCCAACAGCATTAGCGATATCTCTAGTTGGATTAATGGAGACTTTTTTAACTCAGGATATTATTGATGATATTACAGATACAAACTCAAACAAAAATACTGAGGCCCGAGGGCAAGGAATTGCCAACATTGTTTCATCTCTATTTGGGGGCATGGCTGGATGTGCATTAGTAGGCCAATCAGTTATGAATGCAGAGAATGGAGGCAGATCTAGACTTTCAACATTTTCTTCCGGTATAAGTCTTCTAATAATGATTTTATTATGTAAGCAATGGTTAGAGCAGATCCCAATGGCAGCATTGGTTGCAGTAATGATTACTATTGCTATAAGCACAGCTGATACTAATGGACTAAAAAATATATCAAAGATACCTAGAAGTGATACTGCAGTGATGATTATGACTTTCTCGGTGACAATGTTAACTACGCCACATAATCTTGCATTAGGAGTTATAGCAGGTGTTGCTTTAGCTGGAATATTATTTAGTAGGAAAGTCGCTAAAGTTATACGCGTAACATCATATAAGAATGATAATAATGAAATAATTTATGAGGTTTCAGGTCAGTTATTTTTCGTTAGCAAAATATATTTCCTTCAAGGATTTGATACTCATGACCACCCCAAAACAATAAAAATAGATATGTCTGAAGCACACATATGGGATCAAAGTGGAGTAACAGCTCTTGACCAAATAATAAGAAAGCTTAGTCTTGGCGGATCAAACGTAGAAGTAATAGGGCTAAACAAGGAAAGTCTTGATCTTTTTGATAGGTTAGGGGGACAAGAACCGTCACACGGTTAAAGTAATAGTGTTTATTAACGCCACCATTTCGAAATAGTTTGAGCTGTCCTATAAAAAAATAAAAGTAGTTAATTAAGACAATATATAACTAATGATTTAAATAAGGATCTTTGAATGTAAGAGTACTAATTAGCTATATCTACGCAAATGGCTTACAGTCAGGCATTAGTTTTAGCTGGAGGAGTGGCTCACGTGCCAATTCTCATTACAGCATTAAAGTTTTTAGATAGCAAAAGCCTTAAGCTTCATAACTCCAAGGAAGCTACTAAAGCAAAAGACAAGGCAGCTGCTATGGCAGCGGCAAAATTGAAAGCTGAGGCAGATCAAGCAGCTGCTGAAAAGAAAGCTGCTGCAGAACAAATTGCAGCTCAAAAAGCCGCTTCGGAATCATTATCAGCCGATTCAGCACCAGATCAGGCGCCTAATTAGAAAAGTAGGCACAATAAATTCTCCTTTTTATATATACTTTCTGAACGTTAAATTCAGTCTTAGTTCTTGATTTCTCTTCCTTCTAGGAATTGAATGAATCCAATTGGACTGGCAAGATGGATCCATTATCAATAAGTCTCCATTCCTGAGAATTAAAGTTTCTTTTTTAGAGCTATTGCTTCTATTTTTTAAAAAAAAATCTCTTGAGGCTCCTAATGATAATGATGAAATAGGTTTTTTATGATCCAATTCCTTTTCATTATCAGAATGCCAACCCATGCAATCATCACCATTACGATATAAATTAAGAAGGCAACCATTGTAATCAACCTTACAGTAATCGCTAACACTCTTTAATATTGGTAGGAACCAACCTGGCCAACCTTTTCCAATGTGTTCTATGCCACTATATTTATAGTGAATTCCACTATCTCCTAAAAACTTTGTCAATCTGGGAACAAGATGCTTTTTTCCATAAATCTTTAAAGTTGGTTGTTCCCAATCAATATTCTCTATAATTACCTCAGTCAGCTTATCTGCACTTATTGGCTTAATCCATTTTCTAATTAATGTAAATGGTAGTTTATCCAAAACTAATTACTTAAACTTACTCGTTGATAACAAAACCAAAGCCATTGTTGAAACATTAAATTTCTATGCGACCTCCATGCCGTCTGAGGATTATTAGGGCTAAAATTCTCTGGAGGTGGCACATCCCCTCTTTTTTTATCTCTTTCCATCTCAGATATTAATCTTGCTACATTATATTCAGGATGACCCAGATGCATAAGTTGGCGTTGATCAGTTGTTTCAAATATTGTATAACCAACTTTTTCTCCATATGAAAGTAATCTCAACCTACCTTGGCTTTGAGCCGCTTCCATCTCTTCATCAGGCAAGCCTGCATGTCTACTCTGTGGGCAATAAAAAGTATCATCTTGAGTACCCATTATTGGATGTGCTGGAATGAGACTCTTCATAGGGAATAATCCAAAAAGCTTTTTATCAAATACTTTTTTATTTACACCAGCTAAATATGCTAACGCAAATCCTGCCCAACATAAGCCCAACGTACTTGCACAACTTTCACGGGCTTCTTTAATCAAATCTACTAATTCAGGCCAATAATTAACATCTTCGAAAGGCAAATGTTCGACTGGTGCACCTGTAATAATCAAACCATCTAAAGGGAAGGGATGCATTGCTTTTTCCCAACTAACATAGTGATTAGTTAAATGATCTAAATCCCAAGTTTTATAGCTATGTGAATTTAATCGAATCCATATTGGTTCGATTTGCAGAGGGGAAAGACCCAATGGGTGAAGAAGATTAAACTCGTATTGTTTTCCTAAAGGCATAATATTTAATATCCCTATTCTTAAAGGTCTAATATCCTGTCTCTCTGCAAGTTCAGGCTCTATCCAAGAAATATGATTTCGCTCCACTGCAGAAATCTTGTGATAACCACGTGGAAGGATTAAAGCCATAGAACTTCTCCTCTTCTAAGTAATTTGATCTAAAGCTTGTTCAAAATCTGACTTGATATCATCAATATGTTCTAGGCCAACTGAAACTCTTACCATTGTAGGTGATACACCCGCAGATTTTTGTTCGTCTTCAGAAAGTTGTTGATGCGTTGTAGATGCTGGATGAATGACCAGTGTTTTAGAATCTCCAACATTAGCTAGATGACTTGATAATTTTAACGCATTAATAAAAGAGACAGCATCATCAAACCCACCTTTTAATGAAAACATCAACATACACCCCATACCTCTTCCCGAAAGATATTGTTTAGCCCTTTTGTGATATGGATCCTCTGGTAAACCAGGGAAGTTAACACTTGCAATCTTTGGATGACTTTTGAGCCACTTTGCTAGCTCTGATGCATTAAAACAATGTCGCTCAATTCTTAAACTTAATGTTTCTAATCCTTGGAGTAATAAAAAGGAATTGAAAGGGCTTAAAGCAGGTCCCCAATCTCTTAAACATTCAAGACGTGCCCTTAAAGCAAATGCAATGTTTCGATTATCTGGAACCCCAAGCATTTTACAAATATCACTACCAAATCCAAAAGCATCCCAATGAATTAATCCATGATATGCCGCACTTGGTTGAGACATTAAAGGAAATTTACCATTTCCCCAATCAAAGGTTCCTCCATCAACAATTACACCCCCCAAGCTTGTTCCATGTCCGCCTATCCATTTAGTAGCACTTTGAACAACTATGTCAGCACCATGCTCCAATGGTCTAATTAAAGCACCAGCTGCACCCAATGTATTATCTACAATTAAAGGGATCTTATTTGCTTTTGCTAAATCAGAAAGGGCTGAGAAATCTGGAATATTGAATCTAGGGTTACCCATTGATTCAATATAAATAGCCTTTGTCTGAGAATCTATTTGAGAAGCAAAGCTATCAATATGATCACCATCTGCAAATTTGACATTAATTCCTAATCGAGGGAATTGAACTTTAAATTGATTATAAGTACCACCATAAAGGAACGAAGTAGAAACAAAATTATCTCCAGCTTGCATACAATTTGAAACTGCAAGGAACTGAGCTGACTGGCCTGAAGCAGTAGCTAGCGCTGCTACACCACCTTCTAGAGCTGCAACTCTTTTCTCGAAGACATCTGTAGTGGGATTCATTAACCTTGTGTAAATATTCCCAAACTCCTTTAAACCAAATAAATTCGCACCATGCTCTGCATCGTTGAAGACATATGAACTTGTCTGATATATGGGTACAGCTCTTGAATTAGTTGAAGGGTCAGGTTCTTGACCAGCATGTAATTGCAGAGTTTCGAAGCGATGAGAAGTCAAAAGATTTATAAATTATCTATTTATACTTTTAGCTCAAGATTGGGATTCTGGAATCCAATCATCTGAAGGATTGGATTTATCCATATCTACGAGAGAAGGGAAACAATCCCTAATTGTAGGAATAAGTTTTTGTCTTATAAGGTTTCTACAATCAGAAATATGTGCTTGATCAACTATTGCATAGACAGTTAGATCCTTTGTAATACCATCTCTTAAAGGCTTCCAATTCTTATTCTCACTGGAATTATAAGTCTCCAATGAAGAGTTGAAATCGAAGTCAAAAGTTTGAATATTCTCCTTATGCTTCTCAATTAACGAAGAAATAATATTTTCTCTAAAAGGTATAAGAGCCTTAGATTTCAAGGTGTCTGGTAGTCCTAAGACTGGCTGAAAATAATCCAAAAGTCTTAACTCCTCTTCCAAAAGAATCGGCCAAAGTCCTTTTGATGAAGGCTTGGAATCAAAAGAGGTTTCTGCTTTAGCCATCTCTTCCAGGAAAAACACTAACCTGCAGTAATAAGATTTTTCTTTGATAGGTTTTTTGACAGAGCTTTTTAATGTCTTTATCTCTGGCAAAGCTGCTTCTGCCTTCCTTAGGAATTGGCGGTCATCTCGTTCTAAATTAATAGCTCCCCAACGTTGTCTGTAATCCCAGAGTTCTATGTAGCGTGCTAGGTCATGCTCAGACCACCCAAGATCTTTCAGCTCTTCTGCTCGATGAGTTAATTCCTTAGACACATTAAAAAGTCATTTTATATATAAAGAATAATAGGAAATAAAGCAACTGCAATTCATTGGGCTAATAATTGTAAATGCTTATATTCTAGAGGTATAAAGATTATTGGTTATATCGACTATGTCATTCCAGTTTTCCTTTATACTATTTAATAGTTTAAACTGTACTTTTGATCTGGTAAGATTATGCTGTTTATAAGAAGTTTTAAAGTAATTGTCGCCTAAAAGATAATCTGTTAGGAATCTAATTCCTAACTCATATGTAATAACCCTAATACAATAAGGAAGAAAGTAAATGTCTGATTTGTTAAGAGTATTAAACCCTGAATTAAAATAAGATGAGAGTGATAATTTAAAAGAGGTCAAATCAAATCTTATATCATTCAATGCTTTAGATTCCTCTCCTAATAAATTGCAGGAGGAACGAAGACAATCCGATATATCATATATTAAATAACCATCCTGCAATGTATCTAAATCGATTATAGCTAAAACATCATTGCTTGTAGATTCAAAAAGGAAATTATTAACTTTAGGGTCACCATGAATTATATTAAAGGAAAGTATATTTTTTGATTTTGCCTCTTCCAAAAGAAGCCCTTCCGAAATATTGTCGTTGGCATATGAAAAAATAGAATTTACAGACTGCGGAATACCTTCCCTTTGATCATTATTGGCAATAAATATGTCTAATGCTTTTTTATATTCTGCGATATAAAAAGAAGTATTATGGAAATTTGGTAATGTAATCTTAAATTTGCCTAAAGGTATATCTGTAGTTGAATAATGAAAGTTTGCTAGGGCTCTAAAAAGATTATCAAATGAAGAATCAGAAGGTAATGAATTATAAGTTATAGAATTAGGAATATATTCAAAAGCTCGCCAGAAATTTCCTTTAAGTTCTGTATAATATTTATTATTGATTTGGTTTATTAATAATTTAGGGATCTTTAAAGTTGCTTTGCTTCTATTTACATTTTGTTGTTTAGTAATAAGTTGATGCTGTAAAAACAAATAATTAGAAATTATATCTCTTGGTTTAGCAAATACCTCCTTATTTATTCTCTGCAATAAAAATGGTTTAAATTCACATAAAATCAAAGGTACTATAAGAAAAGTCTGATTGATAAGACCAGAGTTAATTGGTTGAATAATAAGCTTAAATTTATTAGGCATAAAAGAATAAGCCAATTCTTCTAATTCTAATTTTGAATGATGTTTAAAATATGCCAATTACTTGTTATAAATAATTAGAATAATAATAAATAATATTATAGGTCTAAACAAGTTAAATAAAAAATTGAATTCGTTAGATAAGTACATTAAATAACTTTATAAATCATATAAAATAGTATTAAAGATATATTTTATTTCTTCATAAGAAGATTTATAGAAAGGACTATTAGAAGTTCTATTCATAATCACTTCTAATACATTTTCTAACTTTACTTGATCTAGTTTATTTGAAGATAATGAAGTAGTAATAAAATCCAAAACCTCATTAATATCAATATTATTTAAAAGTTCATTCATTTTAAGTGAGGAGTCTGGAAGTACAGATTCCTGACAGAACTTTGTTAATTCACGGCTATTAGTCATGATCTTAAAAATATGGACTTTTATTTCATCAGTTGCGAATATAGACATATATAATAAATTTATCATTGATGTATCATGGAATGGAATAGAATACTTTTTTATAATTTGTGGCCAGTATTGTAATGAATTAATACCTTCAAGTGCTCCTAAAGGTAAACCTTCTTTTTCACACCAACCTATAAGTTCTTGAATATCTAATGGGCAACGCTTTAACTTATACATATTTCTCGCAAGAATCTGACCAACTTGAAAATTCCTGGTAGGTTCTCCACTTACTGGGAGCATCATACTGCCCTTTACATCTGCGATCATAGCTGTTAATTGAGTAAAGGTATGATCTCTAACTTTTTGCAATTTACCTTTTTTAGAAAGAGCTGCTTCAATGCACTGCACTCCATAACCTATTTCAGTAAGTGGTAGAAAAGATTCTGAATAAAACTTATCTCTATCATCCCTACTCATGGAAACTGTAGCTGCTTGATCTAAGCATTGATTAAGAAGTAAAGTAAGTATCGTAGGTAGTAATCCTGGATTATTTTGATGAAAAGTATGACCAAAGCCTGCAAAAATTGACGAGATATTCTTAGCTGCTTTAATATATTGACCTTCTACATTATGTACTCCAGCTGATACTTGTATGTTAGGAGATAATCGATCTAATAGTCGTGCACCTATTAGAGAAATGAAAGGATCTGGATGACAGAAATTAGCAGTAAAGCTATCAAGCTTATTTCTTAAAGCCCCATGACGGTGAAAACCAGAGAAGAAAGCTAAATTAGAGTATTTCTGACATAAAAGGGAAATTAATTTTGTATTCTCATCATAAGTAAATGAACCTACAAAACATGCTAATACTACATTTTGTCGGCCTAATCGTTCCCTTAATTCACATGCTTGATTTAGATCATTCTCTATGTGGTTACTATTGGCACTTAAAATAACAAGTTCGCATTTTTCAAGTAAATCAGTAAGTTGATAAGTAGATGTCCTGCTTCCGATCCGGAATAAAGACATTTTATACATTTTTTTTACGCATTCTGGATTTAGTTCCGATTTCAATTGATCTGAAAATGCTCCTAGCAATTCTCGTCCAGGTCTTGGTGCCAATAGTAAATTATCCACTTTTGTGTGCATAGCACAGTTGTATGCCAATGAAGCTGGGTAAAGTCCAATACTATAAAACCCTACTTTCCCTTCTTTTAGTTGCCTAAGCCTCGAAGCTATAGAGGCCTTGCTTTTAGAGTTAACAAAAAAATCATTATTCATCTGTTTAGCAATTTACGATTTTTGAGATAACAACATATATTTTAAAAATAAAACATAATCATAATAAAATAATTCTAACAAAGGTATTTGTGTGGGCAACAAGACTTACATATTAAAGGTTAAGTAAACGTACAAATAGAAAGAAGAGGCTAGTATAATAAAATAAATAAAGAGTATTGGAAGGTATGTATAGTGAGTCTAACTACAATAAATGTACAGATATATTACTTAATAGCAAAAAATTACTTATAGTTCAAGATATAGATGGTGTCTGCATTCCATTATTCAAAGACCCTCTTGACAGAAAGATAGATAAAGATTATGTAAAAACAGTCTCTAATCTTAGAAATGAGTTTTACGTTCTAACTTGTGGTGAACATGAAGGTAAAAGAGGTGTAAATAGAATAATAGAAAAAGCATTTGATTCTAAAGGCTACGTGGGCAATAAAGGTCTATATCTTCCTGGATTAGCAGCATGTGGAATAGAATTTCAAGATAATTTTGGTAATATTGAACTTCTAGGCGTGGAGAAAAGAGAGATTCAATTCATTAACGAAGTGCCAATATTGATGAAAGAATTATTAGCTAAAGAATTAAGGGAAATACTTAAATCGCTCTCAGAGCAAGAAATTGAAGATCAAGTCAATATAGCTGTCTGCGATACACGTTATTCCCCAGCTATTAATTTAAATTCACTCTTTAATATATTTAAGCATAGTGTGCTCAAAAAAATAGAATTGCAAAAAGCAATTCATAGAGTAATGCTTAAAATTAAAGAAATAGCAAGTTCACGTGAACTAAAAGATTCATTTTATCTACATATATCACCAAATCTAGGGAAAGAAAATGGTTTAGAGCTTATTAAATATGCTACAAAGTATGATATAGGTACAACAGATATTCAATTCATAATTAATGGTGCGTTAAAAGAAGCAGGTTTATTAGTATTAATCAATAAATATATATTAAATAAAAATGGTTACTGTCCTTTTGGTGAAAATTTTAATGTTAGAGAAGCTCCAAAATCAGTAAAAGGGTTGATAACATTGTGCAAAGAAAATATAACATATGATGAAATGCCAATTTTAGTTGGAGTAGGAGACACTGTAACTTCCAATAAACACAATACTTCAGGCAAATGGTTAAGAGGTGGTAGTGACAGAGGGTTCCTAACTCTCATACAAAAACTAGGAATGGAATATAAAAAGCAAAATAAATTAATTTTCGTCGATAGTAGTCATGGTGAGGTTTATAGACCATCTACAAGAGATGGTACTCTTAATGGTATAACTGATGATAATGACGATCTAAATTTTGATTTAATAATGAAAGGTGGCCCTATAGAGTATAAAGCATGGCTAAAAGAGTTTGCTACCAGAAGGAAATCTATTAAGGAAACAAGAGAGTCAATATAGCGCTAAATCTTTATATAAGCTAGACTTAGAGTATCTAATATTGCAATATGGATTTTCCTGTCATAAGAAGGAAGAAAGTTAATACATTACAAGTAAACTTAGGTTACAAATGTAATCAAGCTTGTGTTCATTGTCATGTTGATGCAAGCCCTAGTAGAACTGAAATGATGAATGAATATAACATATCTCTGATACCGGAAGTGTTAAAAACTTATAGAATAAAGACACTTGATATAACGGGCGGGGCTCCAGAGATGCATCCGCTTTTCAAAGAGCTAATCCATAAAGTATCAAAATTAAATGTAAAGATAATCGACCGATCTAACCTAACAATACTAACAGAACCTGGATACCTTAGTCTTGCTAATTACTTGGCTGATAACGAAGTAACTATTATAGCGTCATTGCCCTGCTATGAGGAAAAAAATGTAGATTTTCAAAGAGGTAAGGATGTGTTTAAAAAAAGTATTAAAGTATTGAAGATGTTGAATGAATTAGGGTATGGTAAAGGAGATAAAAAATTGGAACTTGATCTTGTTTTTAACCCTATTGGAGCTAATTTACCCCCATCTCAATATGAACTAGAGAAGAAGTATAAAGATGTACTCAAAACTAATTATAATGTTGAATTTGATAACTTGCTAGTGCTGGCGAATATGCCAATTAAGAGGTTCTCATCATTCCTTAAACAACAAGGTAAACTAAATGAATATCAATCTCTCCTTCAAGAAAGTCATAATGAAGCTAACCTAGAATCCGTTATGTGCAGAGATACAATTAGTGTAAATTGGGAGGGCAATTTGTTCGATTGTGATTTCAATCAACAATTAGGTATAAATGAATATTTGCACCCAAATACTCTTAAAGATCTAGCAAGTGGAAACATATTATTTGAGGGGAAGAAGATAACTGTTGCCGAACACTGCTTTGGTTGTACTGCGGGTTGCGGTTCTAGTTGTGGTGGAGCACTTACATAACAATTTAGAGGGAGTTCAATTTAAATACATTCAGGGCAAATGGCTCTAACATTTAATGTTGATTCTATTAATTTAAACCCCTTACTTTCAGATGCCTTACGGCCTGCAGTTACAACCTCCTCACTTTCAAATTCCTCAGTCCTTCCGCAATTGATGCAAACTAAATGATGATGATCTGGATTATCTTTACTAAGTATCTCAAATCTATGGCCACCTTCGCTCAATTCTAATTCGTGTAAAAACCCCATTCTGACCAAAAGTCGTAAAGTTCGATAAATGGTAGCCAACGAAACACGGGTTTTATTCTGAAGCAAATGAGCATGAACTTCTTCTGCACTTAGATGTATTCCACTCCCAATACGCTGAAACAAATCAAGTATTTTTTTTCTCTGAGGGGTTAAACGTCGACCATTTTTGTGTAATCCTAATTCGAGGGGAGAAGAGCGCGATCCGTAACCAACATTTAGAGTCATATCGGCCAAGACGTTATTCTCAATAATGATAGCTAATGAGAGAGGCTGAAGCAAGTGCTATAGGTAAACATTCGTATAAAAAGCAACTGCCTTTCCACTATTATTACGATGTAATTTACCTAATCTGATACTAAAGAAGCCCCAAAATGATTCTTAAAAAACTAATCAACCAATTATGGAAGAAGGGGAATAGGAATCAAACAATGAATCCTTCAGAAACAGCTTTGATAGTAATAGATGTACAGGAGAGGTTGACTAAAGCTATTCCCGAAAATGCTGATTTATTAGTAAATATAAAAAAGTTGATTGAAGGGTTTAAGATTTTAGATATTAATATATTTTTTACAGAACAAAATCCAACTAAGTTAGGAGTCACACTCGAAGAAATAACAAGGGGGCTAGAAGTAATAAAATTCTCAAAAATGGATTTTTCAGTACTTGGTTGTAATGATTTACTGAAAAGTATTAAAAAGAAAAAAATACAGCATCTTATAATTTGTGGTATCGAAACTCACGTTTGTGTACTGCAAAGTTCGTTAGATCTTGCTAAGGCTGGATTCAATATTCATGTTATAGCAGATGCTACAAAAAGCAGAAATCTATTAGATCAAGAAATTGCACTGTTACGCCTGAGGCAATTTGGGATACAAATAAGCACAGTTGAAACTACTATTTTTGAATTATGCCGCACATCTAAAAGTAACAAATTCAAAGCAATTAGTAAGTTAATAAAGAACTCTAATCCTAGTAAAATATAGCAAAATAATAATAGTCTAAATATCAATATTTATATTAAAATATTTGCTATTTGCTTATTTAATATAGTTTAAATCAATAAGTCAAATTATTTCATAGCTTTCTAAAGGAAATAATGTCATAATTGACATAAGATTAACTTAGAAATCGAATGTATAGCAGATTTATTGTATCGGCTTTTATTTTAGTTGTCGGCTACATTGCTACTCTCGTTGGCACGAAAATAATCTCAAGTATGTTTAGCAAGCTTGCCTTGCGAACTAAGAGTGATACAGATGACTATATACTTAGATTAATAGTTGAAACAATTAAGCCTTTAGGAATAGCTATAAGCACATTTGCAGCTTGGAGAGTATTAGCGATCAAAGTAAATATACCTTTTGTGAATGGAACCATAGCAGGCGTATTTAAACTAATCCTATTATTCCTTATCGTAAGATTAATTAATAGAGTATTAATTAGATTAATTACTAGTTGGGCCCAAAAAATAAATGATCCTGCAGTAAGTACAATGCTTAGATCATTGAGTCCAATGGTAAGAGCCCTTATATGGTGCATTGGTGTTGTTTTTTACCTTAATAATATGGGTGTACAAATGGCAGCAATATGGGCTCTACTTAGCGCTGGAGGAATTGGAGCAGGTCTAGCCTTAAAGGAACCTGTTCAAGAATTTTTCGAATATATAACTATTTTATTAGATAAGCCATTTCAGAATGGTCAGTTTATTCATATAGATGGTGTCTGGGCAAGAGTTGAAAGAGTAGGAGTTAGATCTACAAGAATGAGAAGTATCAATGGTGAAATAATAGTTATGAGTAACAGTAGTTTAACTAATGGCGTTATTTCTAACTATGCTGAGATGGAAAGTAGAAGGTTAGTTCACAAAATTGGTGTCGTTTATAATACTAAGTATTCGCAGATGGAATCTATACCTAATATTATTAAATCTATAGTTGAAGAAACTAATGATGCAATCTTTGATAGATGTCATTTTATAGAATTTGGTGAAAGTAGTTTAGATTTTGAATTGGTTTATTACATACCTACTAATAATTATTTATCAGCTATGAATGCTCAACAAAGGATAAATCTAGAAATAATGAGGGTATTTGAAAGGGAAGGAATAGAGTTTGCATTTCCTACTCAAACTATACATGTTTCTAAGTAATATATAATATTATTATCTATATAGTATTAAGGTTAACAGAGTTTAAAATAATTTTATTAGAAAGTTCCCAGAGTTCTTTAGCTTTAATCTCCTCATTGGCTTCTTCACTTACATTAGTATTTTCAAATTTCATTCTAGAAAAACCTTGTATCTTATTTGAGTAGTAATTAAATCCATTAGTAAGATATCTATCTGATATGGCAAGATTCTTAAGAATTTCACCAGCCCTTTCAGGGCTTTCTGTAATACGAAATATATCTCTAGCAAATAGCGCAAATAATCTTTGACCTAATTCATTATTTTTTCTACTATATCTAAAGAATCCTTCTTGTGTACGAGGAATAACAAGACCCGGTGCCCAACATATAACTGGCATAGATAAATTTCTTAAAGTTAATCTTCTATTAAGCTCTTTAGCAAAGAGAATATTACATAACTTACTATCTTTGTATGTCTTATCAGCACTAAATGTATAAGATCCATCTATCATTTTAAAGTATCTAGATGCTTTTATTCCTTCTAAATTACCAAGACTCGCTGATTCTCCGATCTTACCTCCAGGAGAGTCTGGATTATGAACTTCAGATGATGTAATAACAACCCTAGGAAAATCAGATTTTAATAATATGTCTAACAAAGCTTGTATCAAATATTGATGACTGAGATGATTAACAGCAAAAGTTAATTCAATCCCTTGAGAAGATCTACGTATCTGCTTATCTCCTGTATATTGAAGGCCTGCATTTAGAATAATAGTATCAATCCTGCTGTTATTAGAAACGAATTCATTAGCAAATTTTTCAATATTATTAAGATCACCAAGGTCCAATATAGGTAGTGAAACTAATTCTTCAACTTCAGATATATTTATTTGATCTCTAGCAAAAGACCTTAATACAAATTCTCTTCTATCTATATCTCTACAAGGAATAATAAGCTGATGGCCTGCCTTGATCAATCTCAGGGAACACTGATAGCCTATACCAGAAGTGGCTCCGGTTATAAATATCCTACTAGCCATTTTAAAATGCAATATTACAATCTAAATAATAGAGCAATCTTAAATATTTTTTGGTTTTGCTTAGAATTTACTCCTTCAATGCTTCACTAAAAATTCTAACAATATAATAACAACATCTAGTAAATAAAAGTTTTAAAATTTCAGTTGCAGGTTCGAATAAGGCTATTGTATAAAAATTGAAAAAGCTAGGAGGAGTCTAAAGTGATTTCTAGAGAGTATAACTTAATAACTAAAGTTAAGTTTTACATTTCAAGTAAACAGGTCTTTGCATGAGTACTAATGATCCTCCTATGGACGTATTAGTTCTTGGTTCAGGCCCTGGAGCGCTAGCAATTGCAGCTGCTTTAGGACAAGAGAAGCTTAGAGTTGGAGTTCTTTCTATTAATGAACCATCTGATCCTTGGCCGTTTACTTATGGGATATGGGGAGAAGAAGTTGATCAATTGGGCTTAGAAGGACTATTAAAACATCGATGGTCTAAGACAGTTAGCTATCTAGGGGATGGTTCAACAGATCAAAATTCACCTAAAAACAATGCAATTAAACATAATCGTGATTATGGACTCTTTGACAAAAATAAACTACAAAAGCACTGGATCGACCAATGTAATGAGGGCGCTATAAAATGGTTTAGAGGAGAAGCATATAATTTAGAAATTGACAATATTACTAGTTCAGTAAAAACTATTCAAGGAGAAAGAATAATTGCGAAATTAATAATAGATGCCACAGGTTACGAGCCTGTATTTCTTAATGTTCCAAAAAATGGAGAAATAGCTGTTCAAACATGTTATGGAATAGTGGGAGAGTTTAGTGAACCACCTGTTGAAAAAAACCAATTCGTCTTAATGGATTATAGAAGTAACCACTTGAGTCAAGAAGAGAAAGAAGAGCCTCCTACATTTTTATATGCAATGGATATGGGAAATGGTAAATATTTCTTAGAAGAAACCTCCCTAGGTTTAGCCCCTCCAGTAAAACTAGAAACTCTTAAAGCAAGACTTCATGCAAGGCTAAAGCAAAGAAAAATAGAAATAAAAAAAATAGATCATGAAGAAAATGGCGTCTTCCTACCAATGAATATTCCTATTCCTGATTTAAATCAATCTATTTTAGGATTTGGAGGTGCTGCTGGCATGGTCCATCCAGCTTCAGGGTATTTAGTTGGAGCTCTTCTTCGAAGAGCTCCCTCCCTCGCAAAAGAATTAGCATCGGCAATAAAAGATTCAAATAAGTCTCCTTCTGAAATTGCAAAACAAGGTTGGGAGACACTTTGGCCAAAAGAACTAAGGAGGAAACAAGCTCTTTATCAATTTGGATTAGAAAAATTAATGAGATTTCCAGAATCTCAATTAAGATATTTCTTTAAAAGTTTCTTTAGTTTATCTAACAATCAGTGGTACGGCTTTTTAACAAATACATTAACCTTAAATCAATTAGTAGCCGCAATGTGGACTATGTTCAAAAAAGCTCCATTAAACGTAAAGTGGGGGTTAATGGAAATGAAAGGTAGAGAATTAAAGTTATTATGGGATTTTGTAAAACCTAGCATCTAAAAAATTGAGAACGATTCTAATAACAGGAGGTTCAAGAGGTATAGGTAAGCGAATTGCAGAGCTAGCAATTGATAATGGACATCGAGTGGGTTTAGGGTTAAGGGATGTTAATTCTATTAAAGGATCTAAAGTTGAAGGAGAATTAAACAAATTTAAGAAAAATATTTTGATAAGTAAATATGATGCAATAAATAATCTAGATGCAAATTTATGGGTAGATGAAGCAATTAATTATTTTGGAGAAATAGATACATTGATACATTGCGCTGGAATATTTAAAAAGACCAATCTAATCTTTGAAAAAGGAGAAGAGGCGGATATAAAAGATTTATGGCAAGTAAATGTTATGGGTCCATGGCTGCTTACAAGAGCTGCATGGCCATATCTTTGCAAAAGCAAAACTTCACGGATAATAGTTCTCGTCTCAATGAGTGGGAAAAGGTCAAAAGGTCAGCTTGCTGGATATACCGCTACTAAGTTTGCCCTAATGGGGCTCTGTCAAACTATTAGAAATGAAGGATGGGAGAAAGGTATAAGAGTAAGCGCTATATGTCCTAGCTGGGTTAATACAGAAATGTCAAATTCAATAGTAACTATTAGCAAAGAGGCAATGACTCAACCAGAAGATATAGCTTCTATTGTTTCAACAATATTAGAGTTGCCTAATAGCTGTATTCCTTTTGAAATCCCTATTAATTGCAATCTAGAAACCTAGAAGGGTCATATATCTTACAAGTTTATTTAAGCTTTCTCTCTTAAACTCTTATTTGTAAAGAGTCCTAAAAAACTATATATTAATATTCTTATGTACCTATGAATAAAACTTCTATAGAAAGTTCCAACTGATTTCCCTAAGACAAATATTTTACTAATCAAGCCCAAAATAAAATTCACAGCCCATAGCAATAATAATATTGAAATTATAAGTGTGGCAGTTGAATATACACCAGAGAGTTGCTGCTGAAGTGGATCCAAGAGCTTAAGGTAATTTGTATAATTCATATAAAAAAGTGGGTAAGTTAAAATTAAAATAAGTTATTTGTCTTCATAGTCATATCAAACTAAAATAATGCAAGCTTTAGTTAATAGTTATTATTAAAGACGGTCATAAATTTTGTAAAAGTGCGAGACGGAATATCAAAAAAGAAAATACCGACAATAAAGAAGCTAGGATTAGGGCTCTAATTCTATTAAACCAAGAAGAGAAGGGCTTTAAATCGCTACAATCATATCCTCCAAAATTACCTAGAAACAATAAAAGCCACATTGGTAATGATGAAAAAGCTAGAGACAACGCAAAGGACATTAATGGCAAAATATTAATGCTACGGAAAAACAAAGCTGTTATGACCAATAAAACAATAGAACCAGTTAATGCAATTGTAAATTCTTCTGATATTGTCTTGGGGATTTTGCTTTTTATTCCAAACTGTTTTTTGCAATCTAGCAATTGTTTCTCTGAAAACTGAAAATATCCAGATCCTGGAAGTCTTGAATTTCTGTATCTATTTAATAACCTGGCCTTGAAAGCTTGGGGATGATCTAGTCTTAGGGTTTCAATAATCTCATCTGGGCGTATTTTTCTGGTGAGATTATCTAAATCCCTGGAACTTCCGATCAAAAAGAATCCTTCTTTCCTTACTAAGTAAACATACTCTGCCATAAACATTATTAATGAATAATACTGCTTGAATTTAGTTAAAACCAATTAACTATCTTTGATTATAATTGCAAGATCTACAAAGTCAAATAAAGATAATGGAGGGAATTATTTCAGTTGAAAATTCAGAATTACGTAAAGGCAGCAAAAGTATCCTCTACACATTTAGAAGATGTCCTTATGCAATTAGAGCTAGATGGGCCCTATTTTTATGTGGTAAGCAAGTTGAATTTAGAGAAGTTCGACTTAATAATAAACCAATAGAACTACTAAGAGCATCTCCCAAAGGAACTGTTCCTGTATTAATTAGAGAGAATGGTCAAGTAATTGATGAAAGCCTAGAGATCATGCATTGGGCAATAAGAACTTCAGATGATAATTCGAATAAGAAATTATTAAAGGGCTTTAATGATAAAAATATAAAGTTATTAATTGATCAAAATGACAATAGCTTTAAATTTCATCTAGATAGATATAAGTATCCTAATAGATATGAAGGCATTGAAGCAGAAGAGCATCGAAAGAAAGCAAAGGAAATTTTAAAGGATTGGGATAAAAGAATAAAATATTCTGTCAACTTGAATTTATTTAATGATTCAGAAACAATCGCTGATTGGAGTATTTGGCCATTTGTACGTCAATATCGTTTAATCGATTCAGTAAGATTTGATAAAGACAAAGAACTTATTAATCTGCGCAGATGGCTAGAATCTTACTTAAACAGCAAATCATACTCTAAAATAATGAAAAAATTGAGCTTTTGGAAAAGTCCTTATGATGGTATAAGTACGCATGCCTGAGAACCAGAACAAGTTGTTAATAATTATATTTAACTTTCAATACGTCTTTTATCTATAATTCTAGCCAATTCTAGAAAATAACCTGCAGTACAGTATTTCCCAATATTTCTATCTCTATTTCCTAAATCACTTCTTAATTCTGCTGTTTCTGCCATTAATAAATCTAATTCTTGTTGTGGCATCTCGTATAGTTCCTTAAGCTCAATTTCCCTTGCTAATAAATGGCTTTTAAACCATTTCTCTCGTGATTCTTGAGGTGGAATATCATTAAAATTGCTATGGCTCATTAAAATCTCCGTGGGAAAATAATGGTTTATTTTTATATTGTTTTAGTTTAGTATATTAAGCTGATTTATACTAATTGATCATCAAGTTTATTTAGAACTAAGAATGCAATCACAACAAATATTGCTGTCATAATGCCACAAAAAGCAGTCCATCCAGTCAGTCCAAATTTCATTATTGCTAAAGGTGCAATAACTGTTATTACTCCGCCAGAAAGTAAAGGTTGTACAAATAATTGCTTTATCGAAAATATTGGTAATGTGTTGGTTTGATCTCTTGGATCAGCTAAACGTAGAAGCAAGATTCCACTTGCAGCAACACCTGTTGCGTTCCCAAATTCAATTATTGACCTCTCAAACCATTGCTTCCTGAAGATAATTCTCGAGAAAAAAAACATCCCCAGAAGATTCCATAATAAGCCGCTTAAAGCTAAAATAGTTAATGGTTTCCAATCTTTAAGCAGAAGTGGCAAATTAAGCCCAGCCATTGCTGTTGTAATAAGAAGATCAGTAGAAAGAATGCCTATCTCTCTCTGAAGAATCTCAGAAACAAATTCTGTTTTCTCAACTTTTTCTAACAAGAATCTTATAAAAAGAGATCCCAACAAAGCGAGTGGAAAAACAGGGAATACAGAGATTACTTCATAAAAAGTTCCACCAATAAAAAGTCCAATTAATTTTATTAATGAGAGAAGAGTTATACCAAAAAGAACAGCAAGTCCAGCAAAACCAAGATTTAATAATAATTGACTAACTTTTTCGCAAATAGAAAATTTTTCCTCTGAAACAACCCTATTTATTATTTTATCTTCTTCATTATTAATCCAACCAAAACCTTTCCCTATAACAACTAATCCACTACCAAGTAACGTTGAAGCCAAAAGACCTACTGTTGCCATAGCTAAGCCAAGATCAAGTCCCTGAGAAAAGCCTATTTTCTCAAAGCTTTGCCCCATAACTGATGCCGCACCATGGCCACCCTCGAATCCTACTTCTATCAAACAACCCATTAATGGATCAACCCCTAAGAATGGAATAAGAATAAGTAAGACTGCTACACCACCTACTAGGTACTGACCAAAACCTAATAAAAGAGCTAATAAAGCTTGAGAAGCTACTGGCTGCCATATTCCACTGGCTTTTGGTATTGGCCTGCCCAACATCAACGTTGCAAATACCAAGGTAAGCAAAGGAGAAGGCAATCTGATAAAAGTATCAGTTATTAATTCTGGTAAAAGTGGAGAAGGACCATGCGGACCTATTAAAAGCGCAAATAATCCAAATAAAATTGATATTGGAATTCCTAGTCTCTCTAAATTTAAAGCTGATTCAAATCTTCTTCCTATAATCAACAAAATCGCAATTATAACAAGTATTCCTAAAGCAATAATTAAGCCCAAGAATGATTCTGGAGAGAGCGAAGATTCTAGAAAATGTTTAAACCAGGTCATATAACTTTGCCATAATATATTTTTTTAAAGAGAGAATAAAATAAAGCGAAAAAAACGATCATTTAATAATCAGATTTAAATATAAAAAAGGCCCACCAAATATGGCGAGCCTTTTTTACATTTAATCTAATTCTCCGAAAGATATCAGAGAGATCAGATGAATATCAATCATTCAAAGTTACAGATGCAGTACCAATATTACTTACAGCACTTGATACACGTTTGAAGTCAAATCCCATTGCACGTAAAGCATGCCATAAATGTCCTTGAATATAAAAGAAACCAAGGAAGTAATGGACATTTGTTAACCAAGCACGAGATGTATGAGCACCATTAGGTAGGTCAACAGTATCAACCCAATAAGGAGCAATTCCAAACTTAAGGTCTAGAACCTCTCCAAAAAAGTCAACTGGATAAACAGTTGTGTTTGTTGCACACCAGAAAGCAGCAACAATAGCCATCCAGCCAATACCAGCCAGGGACCAAGAAAGGATAGCTTCTGCTGAAAGCAAACCTGAACCTTTAAATTTGGTGTATTCGCCAACTTGCTTTGTGGCTATGTGGAATGCACCTCCAGTAATCATGAAGAAAGCTAGGAATGCATGGCCCCCCATAACGTCTTCAAGGTTGTTTATTGTAAGGAAATCAAACTGATGATTCCAAATGGAAGAAAGGTTGAGATTGTACTCAACTTGACGAATACTGCCAGCAGCGGCATCCCATATTCCATGAATTCTTGCCCATTCAACAAACTGAATATTGGCCACACCTAAGAAAATAAGATGATGTCCCAAAATGAAGGTCTGATTATCTGGGTTGTCCCATTCAAGCTTGAATTTTCTTGCCTGAAGTACCTCTGAATCTTGCATATCACCAGGGAAAGTCAGGGAGTGCAAGAGACCTCCTGCTCCATAGACCATTGACAAGACCAAGTGAACAATTGCTATTGCAGTAACAGTGGTTCCACCGACAAAAGTTCCAGCCTCATCAAAGCCAATACCAAGAGTAGCTAAGTGAGGAAGAGCAATTAAAGGTTGATGACCCATAGGTACTGAAGGGTCAAAACGAGCTAATTCAAAAAGTGTGAAGGCACCAGCCCAAAAAGCAATCAAACCGGTATGAGCGGCATGAGCTGCAATGAATTTTCCTGAGCGGTTGGTGACCCCAGAATTACCAGCCCACCACCCGTAGGTGACGTCTGGATTTCCATAGGTCTGCATTAGAGTGCAATAAGGTGGGAAAGCGCATAAACACTAACGAAAAGAGCGAAAATAAGGGGACTAATTTCAATACCTTTTACATTGTGTAAGTCTTTTAAAGATAAAACTAATTAAAATCAGGCACTCAAAATAGCTTAAGAATCGTTTCATAGACATGTTTCACCTGAATTCAGAGGGTCTGTAACAGGCCTTTTATTGAAGAAGCAACTTAAGAAAAATAAAGTAAAGGTTCGGTAAAAAAACCGAGTAGTTTTAGATCGTTTATTAGAATAATTCTTTATTGAGAGAAAAAGTATGTTTCTAAAATTATGGGAGGTAATTCTTCCTTTGGTGAAAGATATGAGAGTCAGATTCGCACTTGCTATGTTTGGCAATATTTTGATTTTATGGTTTCTAATAACTTTTTTTAAAAAATTCATACCTAATTTACCTGAAAATTTTCCAAGTTAAGGTGATAAAACTATTTATTCAAAAGGATCCTAAAAGTTATTCCTGAGAAGAAATCCTATAAATCATTTCATTTATAATGATAATTTTCTACATCAATTAGAACCTGAAAGTATAAAAATAAACCATACTCCTAAAAGCTTTCTTGAAATTTAGAAGTTATAAAAAGTCCTTAGGCAACTAAATCTGTCATAGGGACGTCTTTTTCACGCCAATATTCGATTATTTCTTTGCACCAGCTTAGATGGTATATAACTTTTGGTTTCCAAGGCATAGAGTCTTTACTTGGAGCACTTCGCCAATGAGTTCCTGGCTTGAGGTATCCAACCTCTCTCCAGTATTCCAAGGTTTTTTTACTTACTCCTAGATGCTGAGATGCATCTTCTTCAAACAACCATTGGTTTAAGGACATCTAAAATCAAGAATATCCCTTCATTGGTAACGCAAAAAAAGAAATGCGTAAGGGGTAAATCCAGAGACCCTAAACAAAGGTAATTTTGTTAGAAGTCATTAGGCCTTCATTCAGGGAACCAGTCTCTAAGATTTAGCCTTTTGGAAGTTATAGCAATACCAGAATCAATAGAAGGATGAAGGCACGCTTCATTATTTAAATCATGATTGACATTTGTCTTTTTGTGGTCTTTTTTAATTTTCAAATCTTTCCAGCCTGGCAGCCACATTGAATTATCATTAAGTTCTTCAAAAGTTACACGAAAATATAATTTCCCATCAAGAACAGAAACCATATTAACCCACAGATTATGATTACTTACGTCATAATTAATTGCCACAAAATGCCTTTCCCCTTGTATTGGGTTAATACTTGTCCAAGCTTTAACAGGGGGCCATTTAATCATTAACTCTTATTAATTCTGGATTTCTTATGATTTATATACTCTTTCCTAATACTATTGAGTAAGCTTTTCTTTTTATTCCAAACTGTTTCCTTTTCTTTTTGGTCAAGTAATCTGCGTTTCTTCTTATCCATATCCATCCACTTATATATATTGTTGCTTTTTATTAATCTTTTCTTTTTATTTATAAAAGACTTAAATATTAAACTAGCAACAACTAGCAAAGTGCTAAATATAATGATTAACAAGTCTATTCTCATAAAAAAATAAAAAGAATCTTCATGGAAAAATATATCATGTCTCTAGTATCTTTCTTAATTCTAAGGAATCTGATTTTTTAAGCAAAATCTCGTTTTTGTCTTTATTTAAAACTTTCATACGTTTTAAACGAATTTCTCCTTTGTTAATTTCTTCGTCTCCAATGACTATTGCCCAAGTTGCACCTACTCTATTTGCTCTTTTAAATTGCTTAGCAAACGCAGCACCAGAATCATCTAACTCAACTATAAAATCCTGTAATCTAAGCTGTCTAGCAAGAAGAAGTGCTTCTGCCTCTGCCTTTTCTCCTTTATTAATTAGGTAAACATCTGGGTGAATCTCATTAGCAAGTCGATCTCCAATAAGAATTAGCAACCTCTCCATTCCAACAGCAAATCCAATAGCAGGCGCATGAGGCCCCCCAAGTTGTTCAACAAGGCCGTCGTACCTACCACCACCACAAACAGTTGCTTGAGCACCTAAATCATCACTAATAATCTCAAATGCTGTATGGCAATAATAATCAAGACCTCTTACTAATCTTTGATTGACACTAAAAGGGATTTTTAATGTATTCAAGACTTTTTGTAAGCTTTCAAATCTATTGATACTACTTTGATTAAGATGATCTCCAAGCAAAGGAGCATCATTAATAAGCTTTTGAATATTAGAGTTTTTACTATCTAATATCCGCAAAGGGTTTTTCTTCAATTGATTCAAAGAATCTTCGCCTAATAACTCTGGGAAGTTTTCGAGCCAAGAGATTAATTTAGATCGATAGTTTTTGCGATCTTCGGAAGTTCCTAAAGTATTTATTTGAAGTTTTAAATTCCTTAGACCAAGTTCATTTAAGAAGTCCCAAGCAATGCTTATCAACTCAGCATCACTCCTAACAGAAGACAATCCAAAGAATTCCACTCCTATCTGATGAAACTGTCTTTGTCTTCCAGCCTGAGGGCGTTCATACCTAAACATTGGTCCCCCATACCAAAGGCGTTGAGGCCCTTGTTTTAGAAGTCCATTTTGAATAACGGCTCTAGCTACTGAAGCTGTACCTTCCGGCCTAAGAGTACAAGACCTACCTCCTCGATCTTCAAAAGAGTACATTTCCTTACCTACAACATCAGTAGCTTCGCCAATACCTCTAGAAAACAATTCAGTAAGTTCAAGAATTGGGGTCCTGATTTCTTTAATACCTGCTCGTTCAAAATTTTTGATTGCCAAGGTTTCTACTTTTTGCCATCGCGCTGAATGCGATGGCAAAAGATCAACCATTCCTCGTAGAGTTTTAAGATTAGTCAATCAAATCTTCTCAGAGAATGCTGTTCTTGCTTTGACATTTTCATTTACAAATCAAGTAATTCAATTCTAATAGTAAGAGGTTCATGCAATTGAAGTTTTATGGATGCGATAGAAGATCCACAACAAATAATTAAATCAATCTTCTTAATTCTTACAGTCGAATCTTGTAGCAACTGAGAATTTAATAAGCCAAAGGTTTACTCTCCGATGATAAGAAGGTGGGATTTCGTTGATTAATTGAGATAGTTCTAAAGCACCAAGTCTTTTTAGTTCCTTCTGATCTACTTGCCAAAGGATCTCTGCTTCTCTGATTAATCTCGCCCAACTTCTTACTTGTTGCCAATGTCGCAAGCTTCTTCTTATTTTATGTCTCTCTATTGGCATATCTTATTTAAATTAAAAATAAGTTAGTTTTTTTAGACTGACACAAAAAAGATCCTTTACAAGAAATCAACCTAGTCACTTCAAAGATCTAAAGGAAATATATGAAAAATCCAAAATTACTGATTACTAATTAAAGTTGCACACTTACAACAGGGAAAGATAGTTCACGAATCTCTCTTTCGCTTAGGCGACGTGTCCAAGCACCTCGAACAGGTTCATTCCAACGAAATCCTGCATTCTTAGCTAAATGCCTTTCATCATAAGAAACTTCTGCTCTCATCAATCTTCTGGGCTCTAGGCCTTGCTCTAGCAGCTCTTCTAAATCAGAGCAGCGGCGAAATATTTCTACTAAATAAATGCAATCAGTCAACGCACGATGAGCACTCCAAACTGGGACTTCGAAGGCTAGAGCAAGGTCTCTTACGGAGGGTCTACCTTTAAGATTAAGTGTTGATGGCCACGAAATATCTTCCATTGAACAAACCCAAGGCTTAGAGATCTCAGGGAGCGGCGGTATTCCAAACCATTGTCGATCAAATTCTGCATTATGAGCTATTAGAACATCTGCTATATCAACTAATGCCAGAAAATATTTCACTCCTTCTTCCCAAGGTTGAGCAAATCTTGTTAAGTCAGGAGAAATCTTATTAATTGCTTCAGCAGGATTATTTGCAGCTGGTATCAAAAAGGAATTCTGAGCCAAAATTGATCTCTTCTCAATATGAAAAAGAATTGCCCCTACTTCAATACATTGGTCTTTCTCAGGATCTAGTCCTGTAGTCTCAGTATCAACAATCAACAAAGTCTCAAGAGAAGTGCTCTTCTCGCTAGACAATGGCATATTCAAAAAATCTAGTTCCTTTTGCATCCTTAAAAAGATCCAAGCCTATTATAGTTAATCAATACAATTATCTCCGCTCAATACCTATAAACATATTGATTTTATTAATTTCAATGAACAAGCATCTTCTTTAAATACTTAACTAGCTGTATTTTGCAATGAATAACTGGAGGAAAATAGATCAAATCTGGTGTGCTTGGCCATCCAAGCCAAAAGCATTAATAGAGATGGTTGGAGGTAGCTATATAGCTGCTACTCCTCATTTAAGTTATTCAAAACTTCTTGGTAGGCTTTTAAAAGAAAATTTCGCAATTCATGCATGGAGTTATGTCCCTGGATTCGATCATCAAGCTCAAGCCAATCAAGCTTGGAAAGCCCTAAGAAAATGCAGAATCAAACTTGAATCAAGAATTGGATGCAATAACCTTGAGCCAATTAGGATAGGACATAGCTTAGGCTGTAAATTACATTTACTCGCACCTGATGGTGGAAGAAAAAGTCATTCATTTATTGGATTGTGCTTCAATAATTATAAAGCTGATAAATCAATACCAATGCTTGGCAAAATTAAACAGAAATTAAAAATACAAAGTGAATTTAGTCCTAGCCCAAAAGAAACAATGAACTTAATTACTAAGAATTACATGCAAAAAAGAAACCTATTAATTAAATTTAACTCTGACAATATAGATCAATCTGAATTGCTTTTAGAACATTTAAAAGCAAGAGGAGATGATGAATCGCAATTGATAAAGTGCAATGGCAACCATCTAACTCCTATGAATACAGGAATTAAAAGTATATTATTAAATCAAATTAATGCTAATTCTCATGAAAATAATAACCTGGAGCAATTAATAGCCCTAATATCTAAGTACGCTTCCCAATGAATCAAATAATAAAAAGAATCCATGTGGACCTCTAATACAAAAAAATTGATTAAAGAGCTACATTCTGAATTAACTTTAAATGATAAGGATTGGCATAAATTCAAAGCCAATAAATCACTAAGAGCTGCAGAAATGCTTTCAAGTGCGTTATCACAAATAGTTAATAATGGTGAAAAGTCAGATATTGAAGATCTTATTGAGCAGTCACTAAAATGGATCCGAGGTGAAATCAAAGATCCCGGATGTCCTTCTCATTAATTGCTTTTGCCTACGAGTAGCTACTTGAAGTCTATTCCCTCTAGGGCTCCAGCGAACATCATCAAAGCATTCATGAATTAAAAACAGACCTCTGCCACTTTCAGCGTCAGCATCGGACGGCAAGCAAAATACTCTTTTCGCTTCTTTTAAACCAAAGCCCTCATCCTGAATCTGCCAAACAAGCCAATTGGGGGTAATAATTCTGCGCACTCTTAATGACTTATCAGGATCAGATGAATTCCCATGTATAACTGCATTAACAAGGGCTTCATGCAATCCTAATTCAATACTCTCTCTCTTCTGAGAACCAACTGGCTCTATCAAAAGACTCACAAAATATTTAAGTTGCAGAGTTGAAGGGAGAGTAAAATCAGTCCATCGAAATAAGCGCAAAAGAGTAAAAAGGAATGTTTAAACTCAATGACAAATAAGATGCTGCCAAAGAAAACCTTTTAAGTCAAAAGCTTAAAAAGCTTAGGGCTTTAATCTAACTTTTTTACCTGCAACTAACTTTTCTTAAGACGAGATTTCAAAAAAGGGTGATTTAGGTACGCGTCCATTAATCGCACACCTCGCAGTTGATTAACTAAAGGCATATGCCCTTCCGGTGCCTTCAGTGACCATGTAAAAGCAATTGGGTACCTTGTCCAGGTTCCATCCACCTTCCAACCAATTCTAGACCAGAGCTTGTCATAACGACCGCCAAGAGACTCCAGCAGACGTGCTTGAACGGAAAAGCCAAATTTGTCCTGAGAGAATGCGTTCCATAAAAGATCTAAACTAATCAAATCAACTTCGCTCATTGCCTCAACCTCGCTAAAATATACATATCCTCGTTCCAATGAACTTGGGCCCGCAAGACACCTCAAGGTTTCACTAGTAATACGATCAGCCTCTTCAAAACGTTCTTCAATAAGACTTTGCTGTAAAGGGCCATAATCAATATCTGAAGAAGAAGGAACATCAAACAATATTGATGAATCTTTTGCAAGCAAGTCTTTCAAATAATCATTGTGATGCCTATTTAATACTTGTAAAATCCAACCTTTTGACCAATCATCAGATTCTTTTGGAAGGGTTTCAAATAATTTTGATCCAAGTCCTTTTAATTCATCAGATCTAGATTCAACTTCATCAACAAGCCGACGTCTTTGACGCAATGTGCCACTTGAAAATTTTTCAAGCAACTCTTCAATAGCTATATTGGCTGATGCTGATGTGTCAGATGGCATAACTAGAAAACGGTCTCTTAGTCACCTTTATTCCACTATGTCAGGCATCGGAATACCTGCTTCATATTCGCTCAATAAGTTCAGAAATACAAATGGTCCATTAATTGACATCAGAAGTCCAAAAGAGTTCAATCAGGGGCATTTGCCAGGAGCAAAGAACATTCCTTTATTTAACAACGAAGAAAGAGCTTTAATTGGCACTACATATAAGAAAAAAGGAAAACAAAAAGCAATTAATTTGGGACTTGAAATTACTACAGCCAAGCTTAAAGATCTAGTCGAAAAACTATTGCAAGAAAAAGTAACCGAAGAAAACTCTTTTCTCAGAATCTATTGTTGGAGAGGTGGCCTAAGATCTTCAAGCTTAGGGTGGTTGGCAAATATTCTAAACTTGAATCCTATTTTATTAAGTGGTGGATATAAAAACTATAGAAAATGGACCTTAAATCAATTTGAAAAAGAATGGCCATTAAGACTTCTTGGAGGTAAAACTGGCACTGGCAAAACTTCTTTGCTTTTAGAACTAGCAAAAAGGGGAATCTCAATAATTGATTTAGAAGGCATTGCAATGCATAAAGGAAGTAGTTTTGGAGGCATTGGACTACCTCCTCAGCCGAGTTCAGAGCAATTTGAAAATTTTCTAGCTGAAGCCTTAGATAATTCAAAAAAATTTCCTTCTAAAGGCATTTGGGTAGAGGCAGAGAGTCCCAATCTCGGAAAATGCAGAATTCCAAACCCAATAATTAGACAAATGAAAAAAGCTCCGTTACTAGAAGTAATAAGAACTAAAGAAGAAAGAATTACCAGACTCGTAGATGAATACAGCCCTCATAAAAATGAAGATCTTAAAAATGCAACCTTAAGAATTAGCAAACGCCTAGGCCCGCAAAGGACAAAAAAAGCATTGGAATCAATTCATAAAGGCAATTGGAGAGAGGCTTGTCTTGCAATGCTTGATTACTATGACAAATGCTATGAATACGAGCTGGAAAAGGTGATAAGAAAATCATCTATTGATCTTTCAGGCCTAAGC